>CAUGJN010000188.1 GCA_959599635.1 uncultured Collinsella sp. | reverse complement strand
CTCGGTCTCCTCGATCTGATCGAGTCCGCAGGCCGAAAGGTCAATCGCCGTCGCCACGCGACGCGAACCCAGGCGCATCCAGATGCCGCCGCCCACAATCTTGTTGTTGCGGTTCTTCTGTAAGAGCTCATAGGCTTCGGCCGCGTTTCCAACACGGACGTAGGTACCGAACTTGAGCACGTTCTCCCCCATCTCTCCACTTGTCCAGTACCTCTAAGTGTACCAAACGAGGGCGCGCAGCCCTCGCCACCATAGAAAAAGGCTCCCAGCCGGATAGCTGGGAGCCTCATCACATGCTATATCGAGCGAAGATTTAGCAGACGCCCTGGGCGAGCATGGCGTCGGCGACCTTCAGGAAGCCGGCGATGTTGGCGCCCATGACGAAGTTGCCCTCCTGGCCGTACTCCTTGGCGGTGTCGTCCACGTTGTGGAACATGCCGCGCATGAGCTGCTCGAGCTTGCCGTCGACCTCCTCGAAGGTCCAGGACAGGTGCTCGGCGTTCTGGCTCATCTCCAGGCCGGACACGAGCACGCCGCCGGCGTTGGCAGCCTTACCGGGCATAAAGGCGACGCCGTTCTCCTGGAAGTAAGTCGTGGCCTCGATGGTCGTGGGCATGTTCGCGCCCTCGCCGACCACCTTGCAGCCGTTGGCGACGAGCGCCTGGGCGTCCTCGAGCAGCAGCGTGTTCTCGCGAGCGCAGGGCAACGCGATGTCGCAGGGCAGCTGCCAAACGCCACGGCCGTCGCCCTCGTGCCACACGGCGTTGGGCTTCTCGTCAACGTACATAGCGAGCGTAACGCCCTTGTCGTGGCCGGAGCGCTTCTTGTTGTAGATGTGCTCGAGCACGGTGTAATCGATGCCGTCGGGATCCTCGACCCAGCCGTGAGTATCGGAGCAGGCGAGCACCTTGCCGCCGAGCTGGGAGACCTTCTGGACAGCGTAGATGGCGACGTTGCCGGAGCCATGAACGACGACGTTCTTGCCCTCGAAGGAGTCGCCGCGGCTCTTGAGGTACTCATCCACAAAGTAGACCAAACCGTAGCCGGTGGCCTCAGTACGGGCGAGCGAGCCGCCAAAGGAGAGGCCCTTGCCGGTGAGGACGCCGGTCCACTCGTTGGTCAGGCGCTTGTACTGACCGAACATGTAGGCAACCTCGCGGCCGCCAACGCCCAGGTCGCCGGCGGGAACGTCGGTGTTGGGGCCGATGTGGCGATAGAGCTCGGTCATGAAGGACTGGCAGAAATGCATAATCTCGTTGTTGGACTTGCCCTTGGGGTCAAAGTCGGAACCGCCCTTGCCGCCGCCCATAGGAAGGGTGGTCAGGCTGTTCTTGAGGATCTGCTCCAGGCCCAGGAACTTGAGCATACCCAGGGTGACCGTCGGGTTAAAGCGCAGGCCGCCCTTGTAGGGTCCAATGGCAGAGTTGAACTCGACGCGATAGCCGCGGTTGACCTGAACCTTGCCCTGGTCGTCGACCCAGGGGACACGGAACATGACGATGCGCTCGGGCTCGACGAGGCGCTCCAGCAGGGCGGCCTCCTCGTACTCGGGGTGGGCGTCGAGCGCCGGCTGGATGGTGCCGAGGATCTCGGTCGCGGCCTGGATGAACTCAGGCTGCTCGGGATAGCGGGCCTTGAGCTCTTCGAGAACTTTCTGCGTGTAGCTCATGCTTCCTCCAATGATGGGAAACGAAAATGTTGGTCGCGGCACCCCATGCGCCGCGAACGTTATCGTGTATGGATAATATCGCACTGTTGCAGCAAAGTTTCGCATAAGCCGACGAGCAGATGTTTCGTTTTGATTACGATGCAGGTAGAAGCGTTTTTGAGTGTCTGATGCGCAAAACCCGTGTTTCAAACCTGTTTCATCCACGTGTTCCAAACCACCACATTGGGGACAGGTACCTTTGTGGTGGTTTTGGCAAGATGCGTTGGCGGGAACGTATGTGAATCGAACACATCCAAGACGTTTTGCACGCCTCGCAACGGTTTTGAGGACCGCGGGGCCCACCGGAGCCCATCCGCTCCCAAACGTGGCGGTATTTTACCAAACTAGCAGGGCGTCGTGGCGAGCAGCGATACGGAAGCCCCTAGCGCAGCGATCTCAGGCCGCCGGCTCTCTTGTCGAGCACCGTAAAGCGCACCGCATCCAGGTGCTCTAAGATGCTAATGGCTCGTTTGCGCGACACGCCCAAGGCCTCGCGCAGCACGCTCGTAGTGGCAGTACCACCGGCAGCCTCGATAGCCGCCGTAACGACCTCACGCGCATGTGCCTCGGCGGCGGCAGACAATGCAACGTCGCGTTCGATCTTAACGATCAAGCGGTTGAGCGAAAGCTCGCGCAGGGCACGCGTCATGGCGTCACGATCGAGCTGCAGGCGCTCGCCCACCTCAGGCAACGTCGGCGCATCGAGACCCGCCTCGTCCAGCAGGGTCATGATGCGCCGGCTCGCCTCACGCACCACGCGCATCGCCGCAGCGGCAGAGTGCGGGTCGAACACCTCGGCACCGTCGACGG
>CAUGJN010000187.1 GCA_959599635.1 uncultured Collinsella sp. | reverse complement strand
TTGCGCTGCGCCTGCAGACGGCCCTCGCCCTTCAGGCGGGCCTTGGTGACCTCGACGTACCAGTCGCAGACCTCGTTCCAGAAGAACTGCTGCACGCCGCGGGCCATGTCGCCAAAGGTGTACTTCTCGATACCCTCGGTGACCATCTGGACGGCCTTGGCCAGGCGGCTGAACATCCAGGCGTCGGCCGGCGTCTCCACGACGGGCTCGCCGGGCGTGTAGCCCTCCATGTTCATAAGCAGGAAGCGGCTGGCGTTCCAGATCTTGGTCACAAACGACTTGGCCTGCTCGGTGCGCGGGCTGTCGATGAGCTTCTTGGTATTCTTGTCGATGTTCGCGTCGAACTTGACGTCCTGGTTGTTGGTGCACAGCGTCAGCAGGTTGTAGCGCATGGCGTCGGCGCCGTACATACCAATGAGGTCCATGGGGTCTACGCCGTTGCCCTTGGACTTGGACATGCGGCTGCCGTCCTTGGCAAGGATCGTCGGGTAGATGACGACGTCCTTAAACGGCACCTCATCCAGGAAGTACAGCGAGCTCATGACCATACGGGCGACCCACAACGCGATGATGTCACGCGCGGTGACGAGCGCCGTCGTGGGGTGATGGCCCTCGAGCAGCTCCGGCTTTTGCGGCCAGCCCTGCGTGGCGAAGGTCCACAGCTGCGAGCTGAACCAGGTGTCCAGCACGTTCTCGTCCTGGTGCACGTGATGGCCGCCGCACTTGGGGCACACGTCGGTGTCCTCGGTCAGGGCGTCCTCCCAACCGCAGTCCTCGCAGTAGAACACGGGGATGCGGTGACCCCACCACAGCTGACGGCTGATGCACCAGTCCTTGAGGTTCTCCATCCAGGTCGTGTAGGTCTGCGTCCAGCGCGCGGGGTGGAAGGTCACCTTGCCGGAGTTGACGGCGTCGAGCGCCGGCCCCTTGAGTTTGTCGACGGCGACGAACCACTGCTCGGACAGCCACGGCTCCAGGGCGGAGTCGCAACGGTAGCAGTGCATAACGGAGTGATCGAGGTCCTCGACGTGATCGAGCAGATCGTGCTCCTCAAACCACTTGATGACGGCCTCGCGGCACTCGTCGCGATTCATGCCGGTGAACTCGCCGTAGCCCTCGACGACCACCGCGTGCTCGTCGAAGATGTTAATCTGCGGCAGGTCGTGAGCCTGACCCATGGCGTAGTCGTTGGGGTCGTGGGCCGGTGTGACCTTGACGAAGCCGGAACCGAAGTTGGCGTCGACGTGCCAATCCTCAAAGATGGGGATCTCACGGTTGACGATCGGCAGCATGACGGTCTTACCCACGAAGGCGGCCTTCTCGGGGTCCTTCGGGGAGACGGCAACGCCCGTGTCGCCGAGCATGGTCTCGGGGCGCGTGGTGGCGACGACGATGTAATCCTGGCCGTTGACCGGCTCGGTCAGCGGGTAGCGCAGGTGCCACAGATGGCCCTTCTCGTCCTTGTACTCGGCCTCGTCGTCCGATATGGCGGTGGTGCAGTTGGGGCACCAGTTGACGATGCGCTTGCCACGGTAGATCAGACCGTCGTGATACCAGTCGCAGAAGACCTTGCGCACGGCCTGAGCGTAGTCCTCGTCCATGGTAAAGCGCTCGTTATCGAAGTCGACGGAGCAGCCCATGCGCTTGATCTGCTCGACGATGATGCCGCCGTACTCGTGGGTCCAATCCCAGCAAGCGTCGACAAACTTGTCGCGACCGATCTCCAGGCGGCTGATGCCCTCGCTCTTGAGCTTCTTGTCGACCTTGGTCTGCGTGGCGATACCGGCGTGGTCGGTGCCCAGCACCCAGCGCGTGGACTTGCCGCGCATGCGGGCCATACGGATGATGGCGTCCTGGATGGAGTCGTCGGTGGCGTGACCCATGTGGAGCTTGCCGGTCACGTTGGGAGGCGGAATGGTGACGGTGCAGTCGCCCACGCCCTCACGGCGCTTGTAGTAGCCGCCGTCGAGCCACTTCTGCAGGATCGCCGGCTCGTTGGTCGACGGATCGTAGTTCTTGGGCATTTCTTCCATATATCTCTCCCTGTCCCGCCGGGGAGGAATGTCGGCCCGATTTTCGCTCGGTCAAGTCCTGGCTCGCACGAAGAGCACATTAAGTGCTCTTCGGCTCGTGCGGGAGCTACGAAAATCGGGCCGACATTCCTCCCCGTAGGTTTCGATTACTTCAGTCGGAATGGACTTTGCTGAGACTTTAAACAAACACACAGAATAACACAGGTAGTTGGGGTTATTGCGCATATATAAAATAGCCTCCGACCGCGGGTGGTCGGAGGCTATTGGCAAACACGTTTTAGGCTGGCTTAGCCGTAGATGCGCTGGGGCTGCTCTTCGCCCTTGACGGCGGCTTCGGTTACGACGACCTTGGCTACGCCCTCCTCGCTGGGGAGGTCGAACATCGTCTGCTGCAGCACGTCCTCGCAGATGGAGCGCAGGCCGCGTGCGCCGGTCTTGCGGGCAAGCGCCATGCGGGCGATCTCGTGCAGGGCGGCATCCTCAAACTCAAGCTCAACGTCCTCGAGCTGGAACATCTTGCGGTACTGGCGCAC
>CAUGJN010000186.1 GCA_959599635.1 uncultured Collinsella sp. | reverse complement strand
CTTGCCGGAACCGGCGGGGCCGTCGATGGCGACGATCATGCAATGCTTCCTTTCGGTGGTTGACGTGCTGGTATGGTACGCGGACGCTACGGCTTGGCGGACTGGCTAGCCCGTGTAGCGCTCGCGGTAGGTGTTGCGCTTGGGGGCGGAGGCGTGGCTGCCGTGGTGACGCGTACGGCTCGCGGTGTTGGTCGCGGGCGCGCCGGCGCGCTTGGATGCGGCCTGCTTGGGCGGGATGCCGCCGGCCTTGAGGACCTGTACCTCGCGGTCGGTGAGTTCTCGCCATGAACCCTTTGCCACGTCCTTGAGCTCCAGGCCGGCAAAGTTGCAGCGGTGCAGGCGGATCACCGGATGGTGTATCTTGCTCAGCATGCGCTTGACCTGGTTTTTGCGGCCCTCGCGGATGATGACCTCCACGGCGGTGGTTCCGGGCTTGACACCTTGCGGAGCCACGGCCTCGGCCTCGCGTGCGTTGATGACGCGGCAGATCGCCGGTTGGCACAGGCCGTCATCGAGCTCGATGCCGCGACGGAGTGGCGTGAGGTCGCGGTCAGAGAGTTCGCCGTCAATGAGCGCCTGATAGGTCTTGTAGACGTGCTTACTGGGGTGCAGCAGGTCCTGCGACAGGTCGCCGTCGGTGGTAAAGAGCAAAAGGCCCGTGGTGTCACGGTCCAGGCGACCCACCGGGAAGAGCCCCGGGAATCGGTCGCGCGGAACCAGATCAGCCACGCAAGGGCGCTCCTGCGGGTCGCTCATGGTGGTGAGGTAGCCGGTCGGCTTGTAGAGCATCAGGTACACGGCGCCCTGGTTGAGCTTGACGGGCATGCCATCGACCTCGATATGGTCGCGGTCGACGTCGACCTTGGTGCCCAGTTCGGTCGCGACCTGGCCGTTGACGGTCACGCGGCCGGCGGTCATCAGGTCCTCCGAGCCGCGGCGGCTCGCCACGCCCGCGCGCGCCAAAAAGCGCTGTAGCCGCATGGTGTGCGGGTAGACGGGCTGGGCGTCGGTCGTGGGCGCGCCCGTGGCGCTTGCGATGCACGCCTCCCCTGCGTCGTTAGTCCTCGTCATGTATATCCTCCGAGGTCTCGTCGACGACTAGGGCTTCCAAGTCCTCGACTGCCTCAACATCTTCAACATCGGTATCGATCAGTTCGCGTTCTTCGTCCAGGTCCTCGGCCTGCTCCTCGAGCGTGGACTGAATGCTGCGGCCGCTCAGGCGCTCGCGGATAAACTGGCGCGACTGCTCGTCGGGGGCAAACTGCTCCAGATCGGGCAGGTCGCGGGTGGAGCGCAGGCCGAACTTTTCCAAGAAAGCGTTGGTCGTGCCGTAGATGATGGCCTGACCACGCTCGGGGTCGCGGCCGAGCTCACGCACCAGACCCTTGTCCACGAGCGACGCGATGACGCCGTCGGAGTTGACGCCGCGGATGCCCTTGACCACCTCGCGCGTGACGGGCTGGTGATAGGCGATGACAGCCAGGGTCTCAAGCGCCGCCTGCGACAGCTTTTGCGTGTCCCAGCTCAGCACGTAGGCCTCGACCACATCGTGGTAGGCGGGGTGCGTAAACAGGCGCCAGCCACCGGCGACCTCGCGCAGCTGAAAGCCGCGGTTGGCCTCCTCGTACTCAACCTTGAGCTCGGCCAAAAGCGATGCGCACTCGCCGGGGGCGATATCCAGCGCACCTGCCAGCGCGGGCGCGCTTACGGGATCGCTCGACACCAGCAGCAGCGCCTCGAGGGCGCCTTTGAGGCTGTTTGCCTCTAGCGTGGAAAGGGTTGACATGGTTGCCGCTCCTATTCAGTGAGCTCGGGGCCCTCGCCGGGCACGTATGCCTCGGCGCCCTCGACGCGGTTGATTTGAATGGTTCCAAAAATCTCGTCCTGGCTCAGCGTGAGCGAGCCGCGTTTGGCGAGCTCGAGCATAGCCAAGAAGGTGACGACGAGCTGCTCGGTGGTGGCGTCGCCGTCCAGCAGCTCGCGAAAGGTGCAGGTTTGATGCGTCATGGTAAAGCGGTCGACCGAGGCCACCGTCAGGTCGAGCGGCACGCGATGCGGTGCCACGTGCTCGGCTTCCAGCAAGAAGGTCTGGCGCTTGCCGTCCAGGTCGGCGCAGATGACGGCGAGGCCGCGCAGGGTGATGCCGGCCAGATAGTCGGGCATAAGGCCCAAGAACTCGGGGTCGGGGCCGGCCACGCGCGGATGCATGCGGCTCTCGGCCTGCATGCGCGCGCCAAAGGCCGCCGCCGCGCCCTTAAACTGCTTGTAGGCGATCAGGCGCTGGATCAGGACCTCGCGCAGGGCATCGCCGTCGAGCGCACAGAGTTCCTCGAGATCTTCGTCGTCCTCATCATCTTCGTCGGTGTTGCGCGGGGCATCCTGGGGCACCAGCGAGGCGGCCTTGATGTCCAAAAGGGTTGCCGCGACCAACAAAAAGTCGCTCGCCACGTCCAGGTCTAGCGCCTCGATGCGCTCGACCTCGGCAAGGTATTGCTCGGCCACCTCGCTAATGGAGATGGCGCCGATATCTACTTTTTGGCGGGTTACCAGCTGCAGCAGCAGGTCGAACG
>CAUGJN010000185.1 GCA_959599635.1 uncultured Collinsella sp. | reverse complement strand
AACGAGTACGGCCAGGTCCAGGACCGCTTTGAGCACCTGGGCGGATACGAGCTCGAGAGCAACGCCCGCAAGATTCTGTCCGGCCTGGGCTTTAAGGTCACCGACTTTGAGCGCCCGTGCTCCGAGTTCTCGGGCGGCTGGCAGATGCGCATCGCGCTGGCCAAGCTCTTCCTGCGCCATCCCGACCTGCTCCTTCTGGACGAACCCACCAACCACCTGGACCTCGAAAGCGTCCAGTGGCTGCGCGGCTTTATCGCGAACTACGACGGCGCCGTCCTCATCGTCAGCCACGACCGCGCCTTTATGGACGCCTGCGTCGACCACGTCGCCGCACTCGAGAACCGCCGCGTAACCACCTACACCGGCAACTACAGCAGCTATCTCAAGCAGCGCGAGGACAACCTTGAGCAGATGCGTGCAAAACGCGCCGCCCAGGAGCGCGACATCGCCCACATGCAGGTCTTCGTCGACAAGTTCCGCTACAAGCCCACCAAGGCCGCCCAGGCGCAGGAGCGCATCCGCAAGATCGAGCAGATCAAAAAGGAGCTCGTCATCCTGCCCGAGGGCCACAAGCACATCGACTTTAAGTTCCCCGACCCGCCGCGCTCGGGCGACATGGTCGTTGGCCTGGAGGGCGTCTCCAAGTCCTACGGCGAAAAGCACATTTACAGCGATATCGACCTCAAGCTCTACCGCGGCGAGCACGTGGCGCTCGTCGGCCCCAACGGCGCCGGCAAGTCCACCCTCATGAAGATCATCGCCGGCTTGGAGCCGCCAACCACCGGCACGCGCGACTTGGGCACCAACGTGGGTGTAGCCTATTACGCCCAGCACGCGCTCGAGGGCATGACCGAGTCCAACACCGTCCTGCAAGAGATCGACACCGTCACGCCCAAGTGGACCGTGCCGCAGCAGCGCAGCCTGCTGGGCGCCTTCCTGTTTAGCGACAACGACGCAATCGAAAAGCAGGTCCGCGTCCTCTCCGGCGGCGAAAAGGCGCGTCTGGCACTGGCCAAGATGCTCGTGGCCCCCGAGGCGCTCCTGTGCCTGGACGAGCCCACCAACCACCTGGACATCTACTCGGTGGACATGCTCGAGAACGCCCTGCAAAGCTTCCCCGGCACCATCGTGCTGATCAGCCACGATGAGCACTTGGTGCGCGCCGTGGCCAACCGCGTCATCGACATTCGCGACGGCAAGGTCACGGTCTACGACGGCGACTACGACTACTACCTCTACAAGCGCGAGGACCTCGCGGCCCGCGCCGCCGCCGAGGCGTCCACGGAGAGCGCGCCTGCCGCGGCCAAGTCCGCCAAAGCCAGCGACGCCCAGGCTGACACCCCCGCCGCGACGTCTAAGCCTGCCGAGGGCAAAAAGACCAAGGAGCAAAAGCGCGCCGAGGCCCAGGCCCGCGCCGCGCTTAACAAAAAGCTCAAGGGCGTGCGCAACCAGCTCAAGAAGATTGAGGCCGAGCTCGACAAAAAGCGCGCCCGCTATGACGAGCTTATGGAATTGATGGCAAGCGAAGAGCTTTATGCCGATCAGGACAAGTTCAACGCCGCGCTGGGGGAATATAACGGCCTTAAGCAAGAGCTACCTAAGCTCGAGGACGAATGGCTCGAGCTTTCCACCCAGATCGAAGAGGAGACCGCGCGTGAACTCTCGTAAGGCTGCTGCTGTGGCAATGAGCATCATTGCCATCGTCTGTCGCATCTGCGGCATCTTTATGAGCGCGATGACCGTGCTGCTGTGCTTTAGCGGCCTCACCGCCAAGCTACAGATCGTGGGCTTTGTCGTTGAGCTTTCGCGCGCCCTGCCGAGCGCCATCGCCGGCTACGGCGTCATCACGTCACCCTTTGGCGGTGTGTTCCGCCTTGATTACGCCATCGTGGCCGTCATTTTGTTTGTGGCCGATTACCTGCTCACGCGCGCCTCGCGCCGCGTCCGCTAGGGGAGCGCCATGTCCAGCAGCTACCTCTTGAACCTGCTCGCCAGCGCCGTTGCCGTCATCGTGGGTATTGTCATCCACGAGAGCGCGCACGCCGCCGCAGCCTGGGCGCTCGGCGACAAGACGGCCCGTTCGCGCGGCCGTGTCTCGCTTAACCCGCTCAACCACATCGACCCGTTTGGCACCATCCTCCTGCCGCTGCTCATGCTCGCCGCCGGCGGCCCGGTGTTCGCCTTCGCCAAGCCGGTACCCGTCTACCTCAACAACCTCAAGCACCCCAAGCGCGACGAGGTCCTGGTGAGCGCAGCCGGCCCCGCGTCGAACATCGCACTCGCGGGCCTCGCAGCCGCCCTCATGCACGCAGCGTACGGCAACCTCTACAACAGCATGTCCTTTGCCGTTGCGTCCCAAATCATGAACTTCGGCGCCACGTTCATCGTGGTAAACCTGTCGCTCGCGTTTTTTAACCTTATCCCGATCCCGCCGCTCGACGGCTCGTCGATCATCGTGCCGTTCCTCAAAGGCAAGGCGCTCGCCAACTACTACCGCCTGCAGCAGTACGCCATGCCGATCCTTATCATCGTGCTGTACCTGCTGCCCATGTGGACCGGCATCGACGTGATCGGCCGGTATTTCGACGTTACCGTGTATCCGCTTGCTGAGCAACTGCTCAACTTCGCAATCGCCGGCATCTAGGGTAAACTTACAGGTCGACCGTGCAAAACGGTCTCAACATGCACCCAAACCGCGCCGCGAAGGCGCCGTCAAAGGAGGCCGAAGATGTCGTATCGCGTGTCGACGCAGGTCTACAGCGGACCGTTCGACC
>CAUGJN010000184.1 GCA_959599635.1 uncultured Collinsella sp. | reverse complement strand
CGGCGGTCTTCGATGGAGGTTGGCGTGCCGCCCATGATCATGCCCAGGTACTGCGCCTTGCCCTGAAGTGTGTCGTTGTACATGGTCAGGATCTTCTCGTAGTTGTACTGGCGCGTGATGGCATTGGGAATCTTATACAGATTCACGAGCTCGTCGATGAGCACCAGCATGCCCTTGTAGCCACTGCAAACCAAAAAACGCGCGATGAGTTTAACGTAGTCGTACCAATCGTCGTCGCTGATGATGGTCGAGGAGCCCAGCTCGGCGCGAGCCTCGCTCTTGGTGCGGTATTCGCCGCGAATCCATTTGGTCACGCGACTCATAGCTTCTTCGTCACCCTCCGAGACGGCCGTGCGATAACGGCGGAGCATGCGGGCAAAGTCAAAGCCGTGGACCATCTCTTCGAGCGGGGCCAGTTGGGCATTAACGGCAGGCTCGTCGGCGTCGGCACACGAGGCGACCCAGCGATCCAGAATAAGGTTGAGCGCACCGCCCTCGGGGCGCGTCTTGGTCGAAATATTGCGGATGAGCTCGCGGTAGGTGGCAAGGCCCTGTCCCTGACCGCCCTGCAGGCGGCGCTCGGGCGACAGGTCGGCATCGGCGACGACGAATCCCTCGCCCATGGCGTGCGTGCGGATGGTCTGGAGCAAAAAGCTCTTGCCGGCGCCGTAACGACCGACCAGAAAGCGGAAGCTCGCGCCACCGTCGGCGATGAGACTCAGATCGGTGAGCAGGGCGCGGATCTCGACCTCGCGCCCTACGGTGATGTAGGGAAGGCCGATGCGCGGGACCACGCCGCCCTTGAGCGAGTTGAGAATGACGGCAGCGACGCGCTTGGGCACGCGGGGTGCTGCGGATGCGGTATCACTCATGGTCTAGGTATCCTCTCACGTCTGCTTCGTAGTCCTCGATAATCTGCGGCCCTGCCGCGCTAAATTCAATGACGGTGTCGCCCATCAGGTCAAAGAGCGCCTCGTTGATGGTATCGACGAGCATGTCCTCGCTCTGCCCCGATTGCACTACCGCCGATTCCGCCTGTGCTGCGTTGTGCTCGAGCAGCGCACGGAGATAGGCGTCTGCGGCGGGCGCGAGTTCGTTCGTGGCGTCAGCGGGCGCAGCAGCTGTGAACGCGGGCGTCGGCGCGAGAAGCGGTGCCACGACACCAAACTGTTCGGTGGATATGGTCGGCTCGTCGGCCTCGTCCTGCCCTGCGGCCGCCGCGACCGCCTCGACCGTCGCGGCGGCCGCAGGCTCGGCTTCCGGTTGCCCTGAGTCCGCTGCCTCGGCTTCTGCGGACGCGCCGTCCTCGCGTTCCTCGTCGATCAAAAGCGCTTCGCGCGTTTGTGCGGCAGCGCTCCGAATGTGCCCCAGCTGACTCAGATCGATATCGATCTTGACGGGCTGGTGTGCGGCGTCCCACGAAAGCCATGCCACAATCTCGTCATCGATAATCTTGGCCAGATATTTGGGGACCTTTTCTTCCTTAAGGGGATGGGCGGGGTCCAGCGCCAGGCGCAGGCGTTGGTCGCAGGCGCGCATCATCTCGCCAAGTTTGCTGCTCTTTTGCCTACTACCGTGGATACGCATGCATTCCCAAAAGCCGTTTTGGCAACGGTAGATATGGATGGGGTCCAGACGGTATTCGCAGTCCTCGTGGCGCTCGGGCGCAAAGAATACGGCCGAGGCAAACATGGTGTAGGGCATGGCCGTCTCCTCCCCAAATAAACTTGCCACGATGCCGGTCTTTCGGTGCGTGTCATAGTAGCGCGCCATGCGGACATACACGGCGCACGCCACGTGGCGCAGATCGCGGTGGTGGCTGCGGTCGAGCCGCGAGCTACTTAGGTTGTACGTGGAGAGGGCGTTGATGGCGGCCATGAGTCGCTCCTCGCGCACCTCATCGGGCGGAAGGGGGAGCGTGGGCTCGGAGGTTTTGCGACGCTTGGGGGTCTGGCCGGACGGTGCCGGTGCCGGTACAAGGTCTCGTGCCGCGCGCCGCAGTTCGATAAGGGCGTTATCGAACATGACGGTTTTAGAGTCGCGAAGCAGCTTGGGGTCGAGCCCGTGGAACACGGCGTAATCTTGCAGCCACACGCGCGCAAACCGGTCGATGCCGGGCTCGAAGGTGCGATAGACATCCCAAAAAGCCTTGATCTTGTTAAAACCATCGAGTGGATCATCTACGCCAATGCCGCAGATCAGCTCATAGAGATACAGAAAGGCAAAGGACGTAGACGTTTCCTCGACGGTTCCGCGGCGCACTTGGGCACGCCAGGTAAAGTAGCCGCGCAGTTGCCGGTCGCTCATGGCGTTGTAGGTGGGAAAGTACGACTTAAAGGTTCCGTTGTAGGGACAGTCGTCCTCAAAGTCGGTCATCAGCAGGCCCTGGCGGTAAAAAAGCTCGGTTTCCGAAAGCCAGCGGCCCGCACCGCCCTTGGGGTCATCCTGCCAGCGCGATATCTCGCGCATTTTACGGTACTGGTCGGGGAGGAAATTCTGCATCTGTCGGCCGGTTTTGAGAATCGGCTCGTCGGCGTATACCTCATTTGAGAAGCGGGCGGACTGATGGGTCCGGGCCTCGGCCATAATGCGCTCGATGAGCATTTTGATGTCCTGGTCGGCCACCGCTCCTCCTCTCGAACGCAGCTACGGTGACCTCATATCATAGCACAGCATCAAACAAGTGTTCGAGATACCGCTGCGTTGATAGATTTAGAACAGGAGGGCGTATATGACGGCGATGACGACGGAGGGAAGCATATTGGCCGTGTGGAAGGTCTGAGGACGGATGAGGTTGACGCCGACGCAGAAGA
>CAUGJN010000183.1 GCA_959599635.1 uncultured Collinsella sp. | reverse complement strand
GTAGAAGAGCGGTGCAATCCACGTGGATTCGGCGTCGCCGATGAGCGCGCCCATGACAAGCGCGATGACGGGCAGCTTGGCGCCGCAGGGGATGAACGTGGTGGTCATGACCGTCATGCGGCGGTCCTTCTCGTTCTCGATGGTCTTGGTAGCCATGACGCCGGGGACGCCGCAGCCCGAGGACACGAGCATGGGGATAAAGGACTTACCGGACAGGCCAAAGCGGCGGAACACGCGGTCCATGATGAAGGCGACGCGGGCCATGTAACCGCAGTCCTCCAAGAAAGACAGCATCACAAAGAGCAGGAACATCTGCGGGACGAAGCCCATGATGGCGCCGATGCCAGCCACGATGCCGTCGCAGACCAGCGAATCGACGAGGCCACCGTCCTCGGTACCGCCCGCCACGAGAGCGTCATGCACCGCGGTGGTGATACCCGGGACATAGGGGCCGTACTGTGCTGGGTCGACCGAGTCGGCGTTGTCGCCCGCAGCCTCAACAGCTGCGTCATAGGCGTCGCGACCCTGACCGAGCACGTACCAGCCGTCGGTGCCGAAGAGCTGGTCGTTGGTGAAGTCGGTCACCGTGCCGCCCAGGGTGGAAACGGCGATGTAGTACACGCAGAACATGATGACCACAAAGATCGGCAGGCCCAGGATACGGTTGGTAACCACGCGGTCGATCTTCTCGGAGGTGCTCATCTTGGCCGGAGCCTTGGTCATGCACTCGTCGATAATGTGGGCAATCACGCCATAGCGCTCGCCGGTGATGATGGACTCGGCGTCGTCGTCGCAATCCTGCTCGCACTGGGCGACCAGCTGCTCGACGCGAGCGGCCTTCTCCTTGGTGAGGTTGATGAGCTTGCAGGCGTCCGCATCGCGCTCAAACAGCTTGACAGCGTAGTAGCGACGCTTGTTGGCGGGAACGCTCGCCGGCAGGTTGTTCTCGATGTGGTCCAGAACGTCCTCGATAGAGGAATCGAACTTGTGCTCCGGCACCTGGCCCTTGGAAGCAGCGGACTTCTTGACCTGCTCAAAGAGCTCGGTAATGCCCTTGTTCTTAAGAGCCGAGATCATCATGACCGGGCAGCCGAGCTTCTTGGAAAGCTTGTCCGTGTCAATCTTGTCGCCGTTCTTCTCGACCAGGTCGGCCATGTTGAGGGCGACGACCACGGGCAGGCCGGTCTCGATGACCTGAAGTGCCAGGTACAGATTGCGCTCAAGGTTGGTCGCGTCGACCACCTGGACAACGACATCGGGCTCGCCGCTCATGAGGTAGTCGCGCGAGCACTGCTCCTCGGGGCTGTAGGGGGAAAGCGAGTAGATGCCGGGGAGGTCCGTAATCGTGACGTTCTTGTCACTCAGGAGCTTGGCTTCCTTTTTCTCAACCGTGACGCCGGGCCAGTTGCCAACGTAGCCGTTGGCGCCGGTGATCAGGTTGAAAAGCGTGGTCTTGCCGCAGTTGGGGTTACCCGCCAGCGCGACATGGATCTGAGAATCCGCCATTCAATCCTTCTTCCTTGTGTGCCCGCGCTGCTTTCTCCGCACGGGCTGGATAATGTGCTTCAACATTGCAAATTTAAGTTAGAAAAACCTAACTTTATCTGCATAAATAGTTGCCGCGGGCCCTTACTGGACCTCGACGACGGCAGCCTCCTCCTTGCGGATGGAAAGCTCGTAGCCGCGCACGTTGATCTCGACCGGATCTCCGAGCGGTGCAACCTTAACGACCTTGAACGAAGTGCCCTTGATGAGGCCCAGGTCCATAAGGTGACGGCGAAGCGCGCCCTCGCCGTGAAGCTTGACGATGGTAGAGCTCTCGCCCACCTTAACATCACCCAACGTCTTCATATTCTTTTCCCCCTTTCAGCTTTTATGAAATGCTGCGAACTAACCGACGGTCATGATGTGCATGGCGACCTTGGTGTCGATACCAAAGCGTGCGCCCAGCACGGTGACGATGATATTGGCGCCACTCGAGCTCACCACGTGAACCTCACTGCCCTCGACAAAGCCGAGGTCCTTGAGGTGGTGCTTCATGTCCTCATTGCCCTTTACACGAGACACGTGCACGGTTTCGCCCGCTTTCACCATCGAAAGCGGCATGGCCGGCATCTGCGGTCCGCAAGACATGAGTGTGCTCCTAACGTCAGTTCGTCCTCAACATCGACGCAGCAAAAGTTAACCACGTCTATGTTCGCTACAGTAAACTAGCACGTGGTTAACTTTTTGGAAAGGGTTCCTATTCAGTTTTCGAAAAAGTTTCCTATACGAAACAAAAGAGGCACCGCAAAGACCATCTCTTTGCGGTGCCTTGTCATACCAATTTATGCAACAAAGGGGCCTGTCCCCTTGTCACATTGTTGAGGTTAGAGCGAGAGGTTTCTGATCGATGTGACGCAGGAGGCCTCATCCACGCCCGAAACGCGGAACACGATGTCTTCGCCACATTCGCCGTAGAGAGCCATGAGTCCCATCACATCGCGGCCGTCGGTATGGCGATCGCCGATGCTGACCGATACGTTGCTACGATGCTTGGCAATAATGTCATAGAGCAGCGCAACCGGGCGGGCATGCAATCCCAACGGATCTTTAATCGTCTTTGTAAACTCGACCATGTCCCCTCCCACGACGTCGCACATTCGGCCGGCAAACCCAGCCACGTGGTAGTTATTGTACGTTACCGGCGCACCCCCGTCCCACAAAAAACGAGGGAAGGCACACGTCCTTCCCTCGTTACGGGCAATATGTAGCCGCTTGCCTACATCAGGCGCAGGCTGACGTCCTTGAGCTGGGCGCCGCTAACGGCACTCGGGGCGCCCGAC
>CAUGJN010000182.1 GCA_959599635.1 uncultured Collinsella sp. | reverse complement strand
GTCCATTCTCTGCTTGCGGCGTTACTTTGGTGCTGGCACTTGGGGTAGTCGTTGGGTGACACTTGGGACGTTCCTTTTCTGTCGGCATCTGGGGACACTCCTTTTAGTCGTTGGGGACGTTCTTGAATGACTAGTCGTTTAAGAACGTCCCCAACGACTATTCCTTTTAAGTTGCGGTGAAATAGGGGCTGAACGAGGGCATCGGGGGCCAAACCAGTCCCTATTCCACCGCAACTTCATGGGGATGTGTGACAATGCCCGTCGGAAAACATCTGCTGTCTTTGGGGGTCTATCTATGCTGTACGAGTTTTGTGCCGAGAACTTTGAGCGGGTGCCGGCGGCCATCGATGCCGGCGCAAAGCGAATCGAGCTGTGCGATAACCTTGCCGTCGGTGGTACTACACCCTCGGCTGGCGTTATCAGCGCTACGGTCAACTATGCCCACGAGCACGATGCACGGGTGATGTGCATGATTCGCCCGCGTGGCGGCGACTTTCACTACAACCAGGACGAGCTGCGCATGATGGAGATGGACTTGGGTCTTGCCGTGAGCGCCGGCGCCGACGGCTTGGTCTTTGGCTGCTGCAAGCCTTGTGCCGGCGGATGGGCGCTCGACGAGCTTACGTTGGGCGCCTTCGTGATGGCCGCGGGCTGCGCGACCGAGGAGTGCAAGCGCGGATCCATCGACATCACCTTCCACATGGCGTTTGACCAGCTCTCGCCCGAGGCTCAGATCGATGCCGTCGACACGCTCGCCGACTGTGGCATCACGCGCATCCTGACGCATGGTGGCGCTGCCGGAACGCCGATCGAGGACAACCTGGAGCACCTATCGCGTCTTGTCGAGTATGCGGCCGGGCGCCTGGCCATCCTTCCCGGCGGTGGCATTTCCACGGCCAACCGCGATACCGTGGCTGCGGCACTGGGCGTCTCCGAGCTCCATGGCACCAAGATCGTGCCGCTGGAGGTATAACCTGTGGCGCTGGTGTTTGACGTTCAGCAGGCGAACGGTAAGCCCGACGACAACCGTCGTCCCGGCACCGCGTGTCCCTTTTGCAGTACCGAGGAACTCGCCAATATCATCCGGCGCGACGGCGACTGCATCTGGCTCGAGAACAAGTTCAAAACCCTGCGCGCCACCCGTCAAACCGTGCTGATCGAGTCGGCCGACCACGACGCAGACCTGGTGACCTATGAGCCGGATGAACTCCACCATGTAATGAGGTTTGCCCTGGGTTGCTGGCAGCAGATGATCGATTCACGGCAGTATCGAAGCGTGCTGATGTACAAGAACAAAGGTCCGCTCTCGGGCGGTAGTCTCGTTCATCCGCACATGCAGATTGTGGGTCTAGAGCAGGAGGACGGTTATGCTTCGCTGACTTCCGCCAATTTCGAAGGCATCAATGTCTGGCAACAGGGGAGAATCGCGGTCAACATCTCAATCGAACCGATCATGGGGTTCTTTGAGATTAACGTTTCAGCCCCGCAGGGAATCGCCGCCAGCAATGACACGAGAGACCAAGCCGAGGCGGATCTTTTCGCCGATGCGATCCAGGTAGCCCTGCGCTATATCCTGCACGAGCACCACGGCGGCCGCGCGGAGTCGTACAACTTGTTCTTCTACCACATGGACGGCCGGACAATTGCCAAGGCGCTTCCACGCTGGGTGGTTTCGCCATACTTTGTCGGTTATCGTTTGGCCCAGGTCAATGCCGAGACAACGCTCGATATCGATGCTGAGCGCCTACGCGCGCATCTGGAAACGCTCACATAGCAAGGCGAACGCCTGCGAAAAGTGTGCTGCCTAGCGTGCCATCGCGTCGCGGCCGGCCTCGACGCGCTTGCGTTGGGCGGCGCGCTCCTCGCCGGTCAGACGCTCAAAGAGATGCCCGATAAGCGAGGCGAGCACCTGCTGAAACAGGGTGCCGCACATGACGGGAAACACGACCTCGCCGGGAAAATACTGCGTGGCGATGACGGCGCCCGAAGAGATATTGCGCATGCCGCAGGTAAAGCACATGGTGGTCGTCTCGCTATATGGCAGATGCAGCGCACGGGCGACCAGAATGCCCACGACAAAACCGCTGATGGCGAAGGTCAAAATAAAGAGGGCGACTTCCAGGCGCACCGCGTTCATGTGTAGCACGTACTCGCTCATGGCGGTGGAGTTGGACGCGATGACGCCCATCATCATAAATTTGCAGGCGGGCGAAAGCGCGGGGGAGAGCTTCTCGTGTCCCCATCCACGTGTGAGCTCGTTGATCACGATGCCGAGTACGGCGGGGATGGCGATCATAAAGGCCATGTTCTGCATCATGCCCGGAACATCGATTGCAACGGTGGCACCCAGCAGGAGCTTAAGCGTGAACGGAATCGTGACGGGCGAGATGACCGAAGACGTCAGGATGATGGTGAGCGCGAGCGGGCCGTTGCCGCCGAACATGCTAACCCACATAAAGGCAGTGACTGCCACGGGTACGCTGTACTCGAGCACGATGCCGCAGACAAGGTTGGGGTTGGAGCCAAAGAACAGCGATCCCATGGCATAAGCTGCTATGGGAATAAGCACCGCCGAGACGAGCAGCGCCAAAATCAGGTGCAGGGGACGGCGGAACACCTCAGCTACCTGGTGGAAGGTGTTGCTGAGCGCACCTTGGAACGTCATAAAGGCGAAGAGGGCGGGAACGATGGGCTTGAGAACGCCGATCTGCTGAGGAAAGAGCACGCCGAGCGCCACGCAAATCGGAACGATGATCTGCATATGCCCTGCGAGGAACTTTCCCAGTCCAACCCATTGCTTCATATGCGCTTGCGACTCCCTTTGCTCGTGAATCCGTTTTGAATGGATATGCTAGACGCTCGCATGCGTCCGTGCGTCAGAAACGCTC
>CAUGJN010000181.1 GCA_959599635.1 uncultured Collinsella sp. | reverse complement strand
ATTAACGATTGGCAAGCCATATACGGACGCCGATGAGTACAATCGGTCGAGCAAATGTTGACCAATCAACAAATGAAGGAGCTTCCTTTATGCATCTAGCCCGCCGCGCCTGGTGCCGAACGTATCAAACGGTTTTTCGCATCGCATTGCCGGTGCTGCCCTATACCGAGCCACGCATTTTAGAGCACGCTGAGGAAGTGCCCGCAGTGCTTCAAAAGCGTTCAATACAGCATGTTCTTATCGTGACGGATCCCGGCATTGCCCGTCTGGGGCTCACGGCACCGCTCGAGACAGCGCTCGCGTCCAAGGGAATTAGCGCTGCGGTCTATGCCGAAACACGTGCGAACCCCACGGTCTCGAATGTGGAGGAAGCAGCGTCCCTGTATCGAGAGAACGCCTGCCAGGCCATTATTGGTTTTGGCGGCGGTTCGGCCATGGACTGCGCCAAGGGCGTGGGGGCACGCATCGCGCAGCCAAACAAGCCCATCAACAAGATGCGCGGCCTGTTGCGCATTCATCGTCGTCTGCCGCTGCTCATCGCCGTTCCCACCACGGCAGGCACGGGAAGCGAGGTCACGCTTGCGGCGGTAATTACCGATGACGAGACGCATTACAAGTACCCCATTAACGACTTTGTACTCATCCCACGTTTTGCGGTGCACGACCCCGAGTTTACGCGTGGGTTGCCGGCGTCCATTACGGGGCAGACGGGTATGGATGCCCTGACGCATGCTGTCGAGGCCTTTATCGGCCGTAGCACCACGTCCTACACGCGCAAGATGGCGCGTCAGGCGGTTCAGCTCATCCACGACAATTTGCTGGAGGCCTATGAGCATGGCGGTAACATGCGTGCGCGCCGCAATATGCTTTCGGCGGCGTATAAGGCGGGTGTTGCCTTTACGCGCTCCTATGTTGGATATGTGCATGCCATCGCGCACAGTCTGGGCGGCCGATACGGAATTCCACACGGTTTGGCCAACGCGATCATCCTGCCGCACATGCTTCGCGCCTATGGCGAAGCTGCCGCTCCCAAGCTTGCCGATCTCGCCCGCATGGCCGGTATCGCGCCGGCTAACGCGCAGGACAGCCTGGCGGCCGAGGCCTTTATCGATTGGGTCGACCGCATGAACGAGACCCTGGGAATCCCCAGATATGTTTCAGGCATTCGCCGCTCCGACATTCCTGAGATGGCGACGCATGCCGATGCCGAGGCCAATCCCCTGTACCCCGTTCCGCTTTTAATGGACCGTTTGGAGCTCGAGCATATGTACGAGGTCGTTGCGGGTGGTATGTTTGAGGACGAGAACTAGGAGGGCTCATGAACACCGAGGAAATTGCGCGCATCGTCGGCGATCAGCGTGCCTACTTTAAGACGCACGCTACGTTTGATGTCGACGCTCGCCGTCGCGCGCTCGTGAGTTTGCGCAATGCAGTACGGGCGCACGAGGCCGATATCGCCCATGCGCTCAAGACCGATTTGGGCAAGTCGCACGACGAGGCCTATATGTGCGAGATCGGCACATCGCTTTCCGAGATTCGTCATCAGATTGCGCATGTGGCTCGATGGAGCCGCCCGCTCCTGCGCCCGTGTGACCTCGCCAACGCCGTAAGCGTGTGCAAGACGCAAGCCGTGCCCTACGGAGTCACGCTCATCATGGCTCCATGGAACTATCCGTTTTTGCTAACGCTCGAGCCGCTCGCTGGCGCCCTTGCCGCGGGCAATACCGTGGTCATCAAACCGAGCGCCTATGCTCCGGCATCGAGCGCGGTGCTCAAGCAGATCTGTGAAGAGGCATTTGATCCGTGCCTGGTGACGGTTGTCGAGGGCGGGCGCGCCGAGAACGAAGCGCTGCTCGATGAATGCTGGGACAAAATCTTCTTTACCGGCAGTGTTCCGGTCGGCAAACTCGTCATGGAGCACGCAAGTAAAAACCTTACGCCCGTGACGCTTGAGCTGGGCGGAAAGAGCCCCTGCATCGTGGACGCGACGGCAAACTTAAAAGTCGCGGCACGGCGCATCGCCTTTGGTAAATGGCTCAACGTGGGACAGACCTGCGTGGCCCCTGACTACCTGTTGGTCGATACGCGCGTGCACGATGAGCTGTTGGGCCTTATCGAGGAGGAAGTTCGCCGCATGTTTGGCGAGTACCCGCTCGACAACGAGGATTACGGTCATATCGTCAACGCCAAGCATTTTGCGCGCGTGCGCGGGCTGATCGATCCCGACAAGGTTGTGCTGGGAGGCACGGTGCGTGAGTCGTCGCTCAAGATTGAGCCGACGATCCTAGACGGCGTGTCCCCCGATGACGCCGTGATGCAGGAAGAAATCTTCGGTCCCATCTTGCCGGTGCTGACGTTTGAGAGCTTAGACGAGGCCGAGACGTTTATTACGGATCGTCCGACGCCGCTGGCCCTATATATCTTTAGCCAGGACCGTGCGGCTCAGCAGCGCTTTGTGCGCTATGTGCCCTTTGGCGGCGGCTGCGTCAACGACACAATCATGCACTTGGCTACGAGCCATATGGGCTTCGGCGGCATGGGCGCGAGCGGTATGGGGCAGTACCATGGACGCGAGAGCTTCGATGCGTTTAGCCACAAGAAGAGCATCGTGAACAAAGCAACATGGCTGGACGTGCCATTCCGCTATGCCCCTTATGCAAGCTGGAAGCACAAGTTCGTGCGCATGTTTGTGCATTAGAAAAAAGCGCGGATAATACGAACAGGTGTTCCTATTATCCGCATTGTGCGTTAGACTGCTGCTATGGAGCACGGATGGGCCGACTCCCTTTAGAAGGGATTTGGCATGAACGTAAGCGATGTTATTTCGTTATTGGCGTTGTTGATCGCGGCTATCGAGCTCGGCCTGTTTATCGGCCGAACGAAATAGCCGCCCCCGC
>CAUGJN010000180.1 GCA_959599635.1 uncultured Collinsella sp. | reverse complement strand
GTTAAACCGTTTCAATTAAAACTTCCGGACTTCTCGCTACGAAAACTGAGCCGTTCGCCGAATATTCCGTGCATTTCGCGGTATTATAGGGGCTGCATGTCATGTCCCTTTCGAAGGGTCGCCCGGCAATCGCCAGCCACGACCCCCAGACGGGACGCCAACACGATAGAGAGGAGAGGCATGCAGTACTCACAGGAAGTGGAGAACATGTGCCCCGTTGCCAAGGGTGCATACCACGGCCCCGCACCCATCCCCGAGGAGGGCAAGTGGGTCCAGGCTAAGGAGATTTCCGACATCTCCGGTCTTACGCACGGTGTGGGTTGGTGCGCACCTCAGCAGGGCGCCTGCAAGCTCACGCTGAACGTCAAGGACGGCATCATCGAGGAGGCCCTCGTTGAGACCATCGGCTGCTCGGGCATGACCCACTCTGCCGCCATGGCTTCCGAGATCCTTCCCGGTAAGACCATCCTCGAGGCCCTCAACACCGACCTCGTCTGCGACGCCATCAACGTTGCTATGCGCGAGATCTTCCTGCAGATCGTTTACGGCCGCAGCCAGACCGCGTTCTCCGAGGGCGGCCTACCCGTGGGCGCCTCCCTCGACGACCTCGGCAAGGGCCTTCGCTCTCAGGTCGGCACCATGTTCGGCACCAAGGCCAAGGGCGCTCGTTACCTCGAGCTCGCTCAGGGCTACGTCACCCGCATGGCTCTCAACGACAAGAACGAGATCATCGCATTCGAGTTCCTGAACCTCGGCAAGTTCACCGACGCCGTCAAGGCCGGCAAGACCCCCGAGGAGGCCATCGCTGGCGCTATGGGCCACTATGGTCAGTGGGAGAACGCTGCCAAGTACATCGACCCGCGCACCGACGAGGAGACTCACTCCGTCGCCAGCGTGTTCCCGGTTCACGAGTAGAAAGGGAGGGAAATAACTATGACTGTTACGTTCGAAGGTTACGAGCGCCGCGCTGACAAGATCAACAAGTGCCTCGCCGACAACGGCATCGCCTCCCTCGAGGAAGCTCTGCAGATCTGCACCGACAAGGGCTTCAACCCGCGTGAGATCGTCAACAACACCCAGTCCATCGCCTTCCAGAACGCCGAGTGGGCCTACACCCTCGGTTGCGCTCTCGCTGTCAAG
Source organism: uncultured Collinsella sp. (assembly GCA_959599635.1). Taxonomy (GTDB): domain Bacteria; phylum Actinomycetota; class Coriobacteriia; order Coriobacteriales; family Coriobacteriaceae; genus Collinsella. The sequence goes on along the minus strand of CAUGJN010000180.1, from coordinate 1,782 downwards.
CGTGGCGCCAAGACCGCTTCTGAGGCTGCCGCCATCATCGGCGAGGGCATCCAGGCCTTCACCGTTCCCGGCTCCGTTGCCGAGGACCGCAAGGTCGGTCTGGGCCACGGCAACCTGGGCGCTATGCTGCTCTCCGACGACACCGAGTGCTTCGCCTTCCTGGCTGGCCACGAGTCCTTCGCTGCCGCTGAGGGCGCTATCGGCCTGGCTCTGAACGCCAACAAGGCTCGCAAGAAGCCGCTGCGCGTTATCCTCAACGGTCTGGGCAAGGACGCCGCTCAGATCATCGCCCGCATCAACGGCTTCACCTACGTGAAGACCCAGTTCGACTACTACACGGGCGAGCTCAAGGTCGTCGAGACCATCCCCTACTCCGATGGTCCCCGCGCTGCCGTTAACTGCTACGGTTCCGATGACGTCCGCGAGGGCGTTGCCATCATGTGGCACGAGAACGTCGACATCTCGATCACCGGTAACTCCACCAACCCCACGCGCTTCCAGCACCCCGTCGCTGGCACCTACAAGAAGGAGCGCCTCGAGGCTGGCAAGAAGTACTTCTCCGTCGCTTCTGGTGGCGGCACTGGCCGTACCCTGCACCCGGACAACATGGGCGCCGGCCCTGCCTCTTACGGCATGACCGACACCATGGGCCGCATGCACTCCGACGCCCAGTTCGCCGGTTCTTCCTCCGTGCCTGCGCACGTCGACATGATGGGTCTCATCGGCATGGGCAATAACCCCATGGTCGGTGCCACCGTCGCCTGCGCTGTCGCCGTCGAGGAGGCCCTCAAGGCCTAGTCGCGCCCGCGCGATGCTCATATAGTTGAGCTTTGGAGCCGCTACCTTTCGAGGTAGCGGCTCTTTTTGTTTGCGCTGCTGCAGGGTGGCTAACGCCAATATATCAGTTGGGGCGATATACGAGATGTGATGAAATGGAGCATCAGAACGCCCATGACGCCCACCTGCCATATGTGCCCTTTACCGATTTGCCGAGTCTTTGCGGCCCCATTGCCGATCACCCGTGCGACAATGCGCCGGACGAGAAAGGAATCCGATGGAATCGACTGATGTACTGGTAATTGGATCTGGCATTGCGGGACTTTGCGCCGCCATCGAAGCGGCACGCACGGGTGCAACCGTCACTGTGGCAAGCGCCGGCAAGACTATGAGTGGATCGAGCTTCTTCCCCGGAACCTGGGGCCTGGGGCTTATCGGACCCGTTAACGAAGACGACGAACAAGACCTCATCGACACCATCCAGACCGTTGGTGGCGGCGTCGCCGACCCCGAGCTTGTCCAGACGTTTGTCCGCGGCATTCCCCAGGCAATTACATGGCTCGAACGGGATCTGGGTGTTGAACTTCAACGCCCACAAAATGCCGAGAGCGCCCAGCAAAAGCAGTTTATCCCCTGCTTTGACCACAAGACGCGCATGTGGCGCGGCCTCACCCGCAAGCCCCTTGAGGACGCTCTGACGACCCGAATCGAGTCACTCGGCATTCGCCTGCTCCCCCGCTATGAGCTTATCGACCTTGTTGAGGACACGAACGGTAGAATAACCGGAACCGTGCTCTACGACCTCACCGAAAATCGAATCGTGCCCTTTGCTGCCAAGGCCACGATCATCGCAACCGGTGGCACAGGCGGCCTGTTCGAGCGCAGCCTTACGTCGGCTGATGTGCTCAGCTCCTCGCAGGCCATCGCGCTGGCGCACGGCGCAACACTTACTAATATAGAGTTCATGCAGATGATGCCCGGCTTCATCGAGCCCAAGCGCAACCT
>CAUGJN010000179.1 GCA_959599635.1 uncultured Collinsella sp. | reverse complement strand
GCGAGGAACCGAAGAACTCCTTGATGGAGGCCACGATCGGGCGGATGTTGATGAGCGACTGCGGGGTGATCTCGTCGATGTCCTGGGAGCTCATGCGCTCACGGACGACGCGCTCCATACGGCTCATGCCGATACGGAACTGGTTGGCGACGAGCTCGCCGACGGTACGGATGCGGCGGTTGCCGAAGTGGTCGATGTCGTCGACCTTGAAACCCTGCTCGCCGGCAGCGAGGGACAGCAGGTAGCGCAGCGTCGCAACGATATCCTCGTCGGTGAGCACCGTGACCTCTTCCTCGGTGGTGAGGTTGAGTTTCTTGTTGACCTTGTAACGACCGACGCGGGCCAGATCGTAGCGCTGCGGGTTAAAGAGCAGGCCCTCGAGCAAGCTGCGGGAAGCGTCCACGGTGGGAGGCTCGCCCGGGCGCAGGCGACGGTAGATCTCGATGAGGGCGTCCTCGCGAGTGAGAGCGGTGTCGCGCTCCAGGGTGCGCTTGATCACATCGGAGTTGCCGAGCAGCTCGATGATGTCGTCGTTGGTGACGGCGATGCCAAGGGCGCGCAGGAACATCGTGGCGCTCTGCTTGCGCTTACGGTCGATGGAGACCATGAGCTGGTCGCGCTTGTCGACCTCGAACTCAAGCCAGGCACCGCGGGACGGGATGATCTGGGCCTTGTAGATCTGCTTGCCCGAATCCATCTCGGAGCTGTAGTACACGCCCGGGGAGCGGACGAGCTGCGAGACGACGATACGCTCGGTACCGTTGATGATGAAGGTGCCCTGATCGGTCATCATGGGGAAGTCGCCCATGAAGACGAGCTGCTCCTTGATCTCGCCGGTCTCCTTGTTGGTGAGACGGACGTCGGTCAGAAGCGGAGCCTGATAGGTCATATCCTTCTCGCGGCACTCCTCGACGGTGTGCGCGGGGTCGCCGAACTGATGCTCGCCGAAGGTAACCTCGAGAACATGGTTCTGACTCTGGATGGGGCTGGATTCCTTGAACGCCTCACGAAGGCCCTCATCCTTAAAACGCTCAAAGGATTCCCTTTGAACAGAGATAAGGTTGGGGAGCTCCATGGCCTCCGGGATTTTCCCGAAGCTGACGCGCTTGCGCTCAGTGGCAGTGTATGCGTAGGTCACCAGGTTTTTCCTCCTTCACGGAAATGCTCGGTGGGTTGGCGAGGCATAGCTTCGCCAGTTATCGCAACCTAATAGTTTATCAGGTACCGACCGTTGGGCAAGAAAAGCCTTGACGCGATTGAGTTTTTGGAGTAGCAAAGTTTTTCGACAGAAAACACGCAGGTAGATATATGTGTATCGAACATCTGTTCATATATTTTCTGTGAACAGAGAGCCGGCAATCGCAGCTCTTATAAAAAACGGGCGCGAACCGAAGTCCGCGCCCGTAAATGTCGATGCCCGAAGGCTTACTTGCGCATCAATCCGCCGCGCTCGTCGATAGCGTCCCAGAAGGCATCGGCAAAGCGGGGGTCGCTTGCAGCCATGAGGGCGTTGGTGGCCATCCAGCCAGAGGGAGTGCCGGTGTCGTAGCCCGACAGCGGGTCGATGACGACCGCATACATGGCCTCGCGGTCGAGCGAACGGGCCATGGCGTCGGTGAGCTGGATCTCGCCGCCCTTGCCGGCCTGCTGATCTGCCAGCAGGTCCATGACCAGCGGGCTCAGCAGGTAGCGACCGACGATGTACAGGTTGGACGGTGCAGCCTCGGGAGCGGGCTTCTCAACCAGACCGCCGATACGCCAGACAGCGCCCGGCTCGGCATCGGCAACGTCCTCGGCGCCCTCGAGCGAACCGACGCGCTCGCCGGCGATAACGCCGTAGCGGCTGACTTCCTCGGGCGAGCAAGCAGCGACGGCGATAACCGAAGCGCCACCGTGCTCCTTGGAAACGGCGAGCATCTTGTCGCAGATATCGCGGTTAGGCACAACGTAGTCGCCCAGAAGAACCAGGAAGTTCTCCCCTGCCACGGCGTCGGCAGCAGAGCGAATAGCATGGCCGAGGCCCTTGGGCTCGTACTGATAACGGAAGTCGACCGGCATACCGCCAGCGTGGGCGACGGCATCGGCATAGGCGTTCTTGCCGCGCTCGCGCAGCAGGTTCTCGAGCGAACGGTCGGGCTGGAAGTAGTTCAGCAGCTCGGGCTTGCCGGGAGAAGTAACGATGATGGCGTCGTCGACCTCCTCGGGGTCGAGTGCCTCCTCGACGACGTACTGAATGACGGGCTTGTCGAGCACCGGCAGCATCTCTTTGGGCGTGCACTTGGTGCCAGGCAGAAAACGTGTGCCAAGACCGGCGGCGGGGATGATTGCCTTCATGTTATTCAAAGATCCTTTCGCAGGCGCAAAAGCGCCCCATGCGTGCGGCACACAGCCGCAGACCAAATTGCGATACCCAAGCATCTTACCGCTGGAACTATATGTCGCTACAAGGCAGAGACAATTCTTCAGCAGGTCAACGCAAATTATTGCTCGAATGGTGCAATTTTATTGCCCAACGGCAGGGCACCCGATACGACGCAAATCACAGAACATGGCAGCTTGAGCAACCGATGCCGAGGGACCGAAAAACAAAAAAGACGGGGCTCGCAATGCGAACCCCGTCTGCAAAGAAATCTGGCGAGAAAGCCTGATTACTTGAGGGTGACAGCAGCGCCAGCAGCCTCGAGCTTCTCCTTGGCAGCCTCGGCGTCCTCCTTCTTGGCACCCTCGAGAACAGCCTTGGGAGCGCCCTCGACGACCTCCTTGGCCTCCTTCAGGCCAAGGTTGGTGAGCTCACGGACGGCCTTGATGACCTGGATCTTGTTGTCGCCGAAGCCCTCGAGCACGACGTCAAACTCGGTCTTCTCCTCGGCCTCAGCAGCGCCAGCAGCGGGAGCGGCGACAACAGCGGCAGGAGCAGCGGCGGAAACGCCGAAGGTGTCCTCGATAGCCTTAACGAGCTCGGAAGCCTCGAG
>CAUGJN010000178.1 GCA_959599635.1 uncultured Collinsella sp. | reverse complement strand
CCTTGATTCTCATCTGCGCCATAGCGCACCCCGTTTCCCCATTGTCGGCAGTCTGAGCCATTTTAGGCATTTTTAATAATTTCGGTTGCAAAACGCTGTAGGTGAGCAGCATCGTTTTGCGTCTCGAGCAGATGCGATGATGGGCTAGATAGACGAGTCTTTGGACAGCTCGAAATAGTCGGGATACAAGGCGATAACCGGGCCCTGTTCCTCGGGCATCAGGTGCAGGTGTATCTCTGCCAGATAGCTCGCCGCGTCGGTATCGCCCCTCTTAATGGCCTCGAGAATCCGGCGATGCTGTCGACGAATCGGCTCCCAATCCAAATCCTGCGACACCATACGCAACCAGTTGTATCGCTCAAAATGCGTGTTGATGCTCTTCATCCAATCCCACAACATGTGACGACCGGCAATCACAAAACACGTCTCATGGAACAGGTTGTCCAGATCGAAAAAGCGACGCGTTTCGCTATGGTCGAGCGACTCAGACTCGGCAAGAATCTGCCCGAGCCGATGCTTTTGCTCGGGCGTGGCGGCAGAGCAGCATTTAATGAGCACACTTCTCTCGAGTTTCTCGCGCAAGAAACAAGCGTTCTCGGCGCGCTCCATGCTGATCTTGGAGACGTAGGTGCCGCTCTTGGGACGCGTTTCCACCAGCTCCTGCTCGCGCAGACGCACAAAGGACTCGCGAATGGGCGTTCGCCCGATTCCCGTCTCTTTTTCCAGGCCAATCGCCGAAAGACGCGTGCCGGGCTTGAGCTCGGCATAGATAATCTTGGAGCGCAATGCGCTGTATGCCTGATCTTGCAGGCTCTGATAATGCTGGTGTTGTTCCATAAAGCTAAAGCCCTCGGATGAAGCTCACGGTTTGTCAAATACCACGTAATACTATCGCATCCCCCATCCCCTCAATTGCGGTGAAAGAGGCGGTGCTCACGTCGCCAGCACCGCAAGAGCGAGCGGCGGCATCCCGAAACCCGGGACACCACCGCTGTTTTGCTATCGGATGGCGCAGAGACGCCTCTCCTCGTGCACCAAGGGGCTGACTAGAGTTCGCAGGCCACCTTGTAGCCGTCGCCGATGGCGTCGCGGATGTTGCCGCACTTCTGGGCATCGCCCAGCACGTGGGTGGAGACACCGGCAGCGGCAAGGTCGTCGGCAAGCTTGGTATTGGGACGATAGCCCATGGCAAGCACCAGCGTATCGGCATCGGCGATGGTGTGGATCTGGCCATCCTTTTCGTACGAGATGGCGTCCTCGGTGATCTCGGTCACCTTGGCCTCGGTCAGCACGTGAACGCCCTTGGAGAGCATGCGCGTGATGAGCACCGCGCGACCGGCGCCGCCCTCGTTAGCGGCAAGCGTCTTGGTCATCTCGATGACGGTGACGTCGCGATTGGCCGGCGACAGGTCGTTGACCAACGGGGCCAGGTAATCGGCCGTCTCGCAGCCGACGGTGCCGCCGCCCACGATGACAATCTTCTTGCCCGGGAAAGCCTTGCCGCCCAGCAGGTCATCAGCCGTCATGACCTGCTTAAAGCCCTGCATAAAGGCCGGGGCGATGGGTTCGGCGCCATAGGCCAGGACAACCTCGTAACCCGCGTAGTCGCGCTGAATGTCCTCGGCGGAAAGCTCGGTACCAAAGACGCACGTGACGCCGGCCTCGGCCAGGCGACGATACTGATACTTGATCACGCGCGTGAGCTCCTGCTTTGCCGGCGGAACGGCCGCGATGCGCATCTCGCCGCCCGGCTCGTCCTGCTTATCCACGAGCACCACGTTATGGCCACGCTTGGCGGCAATGTAGGCCGCCTCCATACCCGCAGGACCAGCGCCCACAACCAGTACATTCTTGGCCTCGGCGGCAGACTCGTAGCCGGCCTCGTCGCGCTCCACGTCCGGGTTGACGGTGCAGGAGATGCGCTTACCAAACATGATGCCGTTCAGGCAGCGCAGGCAGCCAATGCAGGGGCGGATGTCGTCGGCGTTGCCGGCAGCGGCCTTGTTGCAGAACTCGGCATCACACAGATTGGCACGGCCCATCATGCAGATGTCGGCAGCGCCGTCCTCAATCAGCTCCTCGGCAATCCATGCCTCATTGATGCGGCCGACGGTGGCGACGGGAATGTTGACGTGCTTTTTGATCTCGCGCGAGCAGGCGGCGTGCGAGGCCTGCTGCGTGCCGGCAGCGGGAATGGCAGAGCCGCGCTTGATGGTGGTGCCGCCCGACACGTGAATCATGTCGACGCCGGCCTTCTCCAGGCGACGTGAGACGTAGATCATGTCGTTGAGGGTCAGACCGCCATCGGTGTACTCATCGCCCGAGATACGGACGTCGATGATAAAGTCCTTGCCGCAGCGCTCGCGAATCTCGGCGATGACCTCGAGCAAGAAGCGCATACGGGCGTCGAGCGAGCCACCGTACTCGTCGGTACGCTTGTTATAGAGCGGGGTCAAAAAGCCGCCGAGCATGCCGTGGGCGTGCGCCGCATGGACCTCGACGCCATCGACGCCGGCCTTCTGCATGCGCACGGCAGCGTCGCCAAACTGATGCGTGAGCTCGTGGATCTCGTCGACCGTGATGGGGCGCGGCGCCTCGCGGGCATAGGACGGCCCCACAAAGGACGGAGCGATCAGGCGCGGCGTACCCGGAATGTTAAAGGCCATGTAGGCGGGATGGAAGAGCTGCGGCATGATCTTGCAGCCATACTCGTGGACGGCCGCGGCGAGCTTTTCCCAGCCGGGGATAAACGTGTCGTCGTAGCAGCACATGTCGCCCGGCAGATAGGTATAGGTGGGCTCAACCGTTACGACCTCGGTGATGATCAGGCCCACGCCGCCCTTGGCACGGGCGCGGTAATGGTCGACCAGATCGTCGGTCACATAGCCGTGGTCGGCCAGGTTGGTGGACACCGGCGGCATAAAGACGCGGTTCTTGACCTCGGTCGTACCGACCTTGATCGGGCTAAAGAGCATCGGGTAGG
>CAUGJN010000177.1 GCA_959599635.1 uncultured Collinsella sp. | reverse complement strand
GCATCCTGCGCATCCACATGGAGGAGGACGCCGCCAAGATGGTGCACGTGGGCGGCGCCGAGGGCCGCATTACCGCCGCGGCCGAGTCGCTCGTCGACTACAACCGCTGCGGCACGCCTTTGATTGAGCTCGTGACTGAGCCCGATCTGTGCACGCCCGAGGAGGCTCGCCTGTTTATGGAAAAGCTCCGTCGCATCTTTGTGACGCTGGGTATTTCCGACTGCTCCATGGAGAAGGGTTCCATGCGCTGCGACGGCAATGTGTCGCTGCGCCGCCGCGGCGAGACCAAGTTGGGCACCAAGACCGAGCTCAAGAACCTCAACTCGTTTAAGAGCCTGCACGACGGCCTTGCTTACGAGATCTGCCGTCAGGCCGAGGTGCTCGAGGAGGGCGGCATCATCTATCAGGAGACCCGCCACTGGGAGCCCAGCCGTAAGCGCACCGTGGTCATGCGTGTGAAGGAGACGGCCGACGACTATCGCCTGTTCCCCGATCCCGACCTGGCGCCGTTCGACCTGGACGATGAGTTCATCGACCGCTGCCGTGGCGAGATTCCCGAGCTGCCCGATGCCAAGCGCGCCCGTTTTGAGGCCGACTTTGGCATTAAGGCGGCAGACGCCGAGCAGATTGCCGGCGACCCCGAGTTTGCCGACTTCTTTGAGGCAGCCGCTGCCGGTATGGCTGGCAAGGAGTCCCAGACGGTCGCAAACCTGCTGGTCAACGAGATGATCGCCTACCTTAAGGGCGCGGGCGTGTCGCTCGCCGAGTCCGGCATCGCGCCGGATCAAGTGGCGGCGCTGGCCAAGCTGCTGGCGACCGATGCCATCAGCTCCAACCAGGCGCACGAGGTCTTTGAGGCCATGGCCCAGACCGGCGACGACCCCAACAAGATCGTCGACGAGCGCGGTATGCGCCAGGTGAGCGATGCCGGCGCGCTGCAGCCGATTGTGGACGAGGTACTGGCAAACTGTGCCGAGCAGGCGCAGCAGTATCGTGATGGCAACCAGAAGGTTATCGGCTTTTTGGTGGGCCAGTGCATGAAGGCGAGCCGCGGCAAGGGCAACCCGAAGCTCTTCAACGAGTTGCTGAGAACGTCGCTCTCGTAAACGGGAACCGAGGGGCCGGGCGCAGGGCCTTGCCTCTCAATTTCGGACAGTCCTGACTCACGACGGAGGCGCCACTGGCGCCTCCTGTTCGTGCGGAACTCATTGAGAGGCAAGGCCCTGCGCCCGGCCCCTCGGTTCCGTGACGACTCGGCCGTTCGGGTCAGGTGGGGCTGAATGGAATTTGGTGAATGAGGGTGCCGTTGGCGCCCTCATTCTTTATATATGTTGGGAGCGCCAAGTGGTGGGGGTGGTGCCGGTGTGTTGCTTGAAGGCTTGGGCGAAGGCGGCCTGCTGAGGGTAGCCTAGACGCTCTGCCACCTGCGCTATCGTGAGCGCGCTATCGGCCAAAAGGTCCTGTGCTCGTTCCATACGGCGTCTGCGAATGTAGGCGCCCAGGGACTCGCCAGTTTGGGCCTTAAAGGTGGCGCATAGCTTGGAGCGGCTTGAGAAGAGCGCCTCGGCCACCTCGTTGATGCTCACATGTCTGCCCTTGTCGAGCGAGCGCTCCACAAGGCTCGCCGCCTCTTGGGCAATGGTAACGCTGGCGCGCGTGTCTGTCGCTTGCTGCGCTTGCCTGCGGGCCGCGCGCGAACAGGCGAGCTCCGCGACCATGGTCTCTACGATGCCTTGCATATAGACGTGTCCGCCTACGGTGCGGGCGCGTTCCTCGTTAATCCTGCGCAGCGTGTGGTAGATGGCAGACGCTGCCTCCTCGTGCCATGACTCGGCAAACGCCTCAAAGACCCCCGCGAACTCGGTGGGATAGCGGTGCTCCAGTTCGTCAAAATATCCAGGCAAAAAGAGGACCGAGCGCGAGTGGTAGAGCTGCCCTGCAAACAGCGGGCTTAGCTCCTCACCGCAGCTATCTTGGACAAAGCTGCACACGGCATTGTTTGGCCACGGTCCTTGCAGGGGTTTAAGGTTCGCAGGCGTTATGCCGGCTTCGGGCATGCACATGAGCGTGGGCGCGCTGACCTCGCTCACGCACGCGTACGGTTCGGGCGTGTATTCGGCTAGCTGCATGTTGTGCGTCGGGGTAATGAAATGCTCCATGACGATGCAGGTGGGGGAAAGGGGCATGATCCATGCGCGTCCGTGTGCCCGATCGTTTGCCACCTCGCCGGTAAAGACGGCGCCCTTGCCGGAAAGCTGCAGACCAAACTGCTCAAACTGCGGTGCGTAGAGCTCGGTTATATCGGTTGCTGCCCGCCGCATTTTCAAAAGCGTCCCCTTCATTTGCGAAAACGTCCACGCCTGGCCCAATTGTGTGCCCTGGCTAACACGCCCATGATAAGTTTCTTACGGTTAACTCTCAAGCCGTTAGAAAGGAATCTCATGGCAAAGGGATCAAAAAAGGAAGGCGGCGGCATCGGCGAGCTACTTGCATATGCCGGTGACCGTAAATTCCTAACGTATTTGGGCATGGCCCTCTCGGCGTTCTCGCAGCTGTTGAGCTTTGGCCCGTACGTGTGCATCTGGCTTGTTGCGCGAGACCTGATTGCCGTGGCGCCCAACTGGAGCGAGGCCGCCGACATCGCGATGTATGGTTGGTGGGCTGTTGGTTTTGCCCTGGCAAGCATCGTGGTCTATTTCGTGGGACTCATGTGCACGCACCTGTCCGCGTTTCGCTGCGCATCCAATATCCGCAAGGCTACGAGCGAGCATCTGCTTAAGCTGCCGCTCGGCTACTTTGACACGCACGCCACCGGTGAGCTGCGCCGTATCGTAGACGGATGCGCCGCCTCTACCGAGACGCTGCTCGCACACATGCTGCCCGATATCGCCGGCGCCACCGCCATGGTCGTGGGCCTGCTCGTGCTGCTTTTTGCCCTCGATTGGCGTTTGGGCGCGGCGTGCCTTATCTCGGTCGTCGTTTCGTTTTGCGCCATGGCCGCCATGATGAGCGGCAAGGGCGGCGAGTTTATGAAGGCTTACATGGGCGCACTGGTCAAGATGAACAAGACCGGCACCGAATACGTACGCGGCATCCCCGTGGTCAAGGTTTTCCAGCAGACGGTCTATTCCTTTAAGGCG
>CAUGJN010000176.1 GCA_959599635.1 uncultured Collinsella sp. | reverse complement strand
GACGAGAATCTCCTCGATAGCGAGTTCACCGGTAGGCAGAAAGCCGTTATGGTTATTTTCGTGCTTGGACTTGCCGCCATCATTTGGGGTCTGGTGGCCCAGGGCTGGTACATGAACGAAATCTCTGCGATTTTCTTGGCCATGGCCCTTCTTTCGGGTGTTGTTTCCGGGATGAATGAGAAGGAGATCGCTGGCGAGTTCGTTAAGGGAATTGCAGACTTCGCGTTCTCTGCCATCGTTGTTGGCCTCGCCCGCGGAATCCTCGTAATCGCCAATGACGGCCTCATCATCGATACGATTCTCAACACGCTCGCCACGGCTCTCTCTGGAGTTCCGGCAGTTATCTTTACGAGCATTCTCTACGTCGTGGATAACCTTCTGTCGATCCTCGTTCCGAGCTCCTCGGGCATCGCTGCTCTTACGATTCCCATTTTCGGCCCGCTTGTTGAGCTGATGGGCTTAAACCCCGAGGCTGCAGTTACCGGCCTTTCCATGGGCAGTGCTGCCATGTCTCTCATTTCGCCGACAAGCGCGATGCTCGTTGCCGGTCTTGGCGTCTGTAAGATTCCGCTTGGCCAGTGGTGGAAGGTCGCTTGGAAATTCTTCCTGGTCGTAAGCGTTATTTGCATGGCATTCACTGCGGTTTCTGGTCTTATCCCCCTGCCGTAAATGCAAAACCCCACATACAAGTTGTGAGAAAGAAGGATAGAGATGAACAAAGGACTGAACGTTCATAGCGAGATTGGCGCCCTCAAGAAGGTGTGCGTCCATCGCCCCGGTATGGATCTTGTAAACATGAAGGCGGAGGATTTCGACCGCGTTTGGATTCACGACGCGTTCTATCTGGACTATGCCCAGAAAGAGCACGATCAGTTTACCGACCTTCTTCGCGGCGCTGGCGCCGAGGTCGTCTATATGGAAGAGCTGCTTGCTGAGACGTTTGACAAAGTCGAGGGCACTCGCGCAGAGTTCATGACGAAGTTCATGGGTGAGTCCGGCATCTCCAACGCGGCCCTTCGCCAGGCCGTTGTCGAGAAGCTTGATTCGATTAAGGACAACAAGGAGTTTGTCCTTGCTGCCATGGGCGGCCTCTACGTTCGCGACCTCGAGATCCCCAAGGTTGGCGGTTCTCTTGCCAGTATGGACGGTGAGGAGTTGAAGGCTGACGATATGGTGCTGTTCCCTATGCCGGCCTCGTATTTCTCCCGTGACCCTCTGGCTGTCGTGGGCAAGGGCGCTACCATGAACCGCATGTACTGGAATCAGCGCAACCGCGAGGTAATCTTCTACGAAACGGTGCTGCGCAACCATCCCGATTACGCCGGTAGCCCCATCTGGTACGACCACAACAGCGAGTGGCATATTGAGGGCGGCGATATCCTCAACATCAACGCCAAGACGCTCGCCATCGGTATTTCCGAGCGCACCCAGACTGCAGCCATCGATGAGCTCGCCAAGAATATGTTCTGGGGTTCCGATGAGGCCGAGATCGAGAACATCTATGCCATCAAGATTCCGCACGGCTATGCCTACATGCACCTTGACACCGTCTGCACGCAGGTCGATCGCGATAAGTTCACGGTCTATCCCGGCATCTACCAGACGCTTCGTGCCTACCGCCTGACCAAGGGCGATTCGGAGGGGGAGGTGCATATCGAGGAACTCGAGGGCACCCTGCAGCATATCCTCGAGCTTGCGACGGGTATGGACCATATCACCATGATTGAGTGCGGTGGCGGCGATCCGATCGAGGCTTCTCGTGAGCAGTGGAACGATGGTTCCAACACTCTTGCGGTCGCACCGGGCAAGGTCTGCGTGTATGAGCGCAACGTTGTCACCAACGATGCTCTTTACAAGGCTGGCGTCGAGCTGCTCGTCGCTCCCTCCGAGGAGCTTTCTCGCGGTCGCGGCGGCCCGCGCTGCATGACCATGCCGTTCTGGCGTGAGGAAATCTAGTCAGCGTTAGCGTATCTGGGCGGCGCGTGTGCGTCTGCGCCGCCCATCCCTCCTTGTGTGTTCCAACAATCGAAAGGACTCAAATCATGGCTCTTAATCTTTCTGGTCGAAGCGTTCTTACCTTGCTTGACTTTACGTCCGAGGAAATCGAGTACATGCTCGACCTCTCAAAGAACTTCAAGGATATGAAGCGCGCCGGTTATCCGCACCGCTTTCTCGAGGGCAAGAACATTGTCCTGCTGTTTGAGAAGACCTCCACGCGCACGCGCTGTGCCTTCGAGGTCGGCGGTATGGACCTGGGTATGGGTGTGACCTACCTCGACCCCGGCTCGTCGCAGATGGGCAAGAAAGAGTCCATCGAGGATACCGCCCGCGTGCTCGGTCGCATGTATGACGGTATTGAGTATCGTGGCTCCGACCAGTCGATCGTCGAGGAGCTTGCCGCCAAGGCTGGCGTTCCCGTTTGGAACGGTCTGACCAACGAGTACCATCCCACCCAGGCCCTTGCCGACATTCTTACCATGCGTGAGGAGTTTGGCGACACGCGCGGCATGAAGCTCACCTATATGGGCAAGGAGCAGGGCAACGTCAGCGACTCCCTGATGGTTATCTGCGCCAAGCTCGGCATTAACTTCTGCTCCTGCGGACCCAAGGGCGATGTCGAGGGCGCCACGCACTTCGATCCCGAGCTTCTTGAGCGCTGCCAGGAGATCGCCGCTCAGAATGGCTGCACGATCCAGCTCACTGAGGATATCGACGAGGGCGTCAAGGATGCAGACGTGATCTATACGGACGTTTGGGTCGGTATGGGCCAGGCTGAGGAGCTGTGGAAGAGCCGAATCGATCTTCTCTCTCCCTATCGAGTAACGCCCGAGGTCATGGCCAAGGCAAACCCCGGCGCCATCTTTATGCACTGCCTGCCGAGCTTCCACGATACGCAGACCACCATCGGCGCCGAGATTGCCGAGAAGTTCGGCGTGACCGAGATGGAGGTTTCCGACGAGGTCTTTGAGAGCGCGCAGTCTCGCGTGTTCCAGGAGGCCGAGAACCGCATGCATACCATTAAGGCCATGATGTACGCGACGCTTCGCTAGTAGCTGGGAAGTGAACGAACACTATGAGTAAACCGTACGGAAAGCCCGATCGTATTGTCGTCGCCCTTGGCGGCAACGCCCTCGGCAACAACCCCG
>CAUGJN010000175.1 GCA_959599635.1 uncultured Collinsella sp. | reverse complement strand
CGACGACCCCGACGGCAAGATTACGCGCTTGCTCGATTGGACCGAGCGCCCCGGCGACGTGGCCGATCCCTGGTACACCGGCAACTTCGATGCCACCTACCGCGACGTGCTCGCCGGTTGCACCGCTATGCTCGAGCAGCTGTAATCGATGAAATGCAGAGTTTTTAGAGCCACAAATCGGATGAAATGCAGAAATTTGACCTTACTCGCACGCAGGACAACGACGATAACGCCTAAGCACGGGCATAAACGAGATCGGGATTCCCATATACAAATCGAGCGTGGATTTTCTCCCACTTTGAGCGCGAAATTGCGTCCAAAACGGGAAAAATCCACGCTCATTATCTCGGCGGGAGAAAATCCTCGCTCGACTACTCGTCGACGATCTCGGCGAGCCAGACGTTCAATGTATCGACCTCGGGGCAGCAGAACTTTGCCGTGCCGGGCTCGTTGCCGGGCACGGTTCCGCCGTAACGCAAGATGTCAATGTAAGGAAAGCCCACATGGCAGGCCATAGCGCACATCTTGCCGCGGTCTCGGTCAAAGTCAAAGACATCGCCTGGCTTGTGACCATGATGGCAGCGGCACGTTCCCAACTGGTCCACGCAGCTAATGCGGATACGCGGACGCTTGCCACGCGGCGCGCCGAGCGGCTTGCTCTCGCCTGCAGGCTTGGCGCCGCCCTCGTCAGCGTTACTCATGGTCAATCACATCCAGGCAGGCCTCGATGGGAAGGCCAGCCGACTTGTCCTCTTGGTCGGCATTGCGCTCGATAAGCTCGGCCACCACACGCATGGCATCGGCCGTGGCACGCTGGAGGCTCCAACCGTTCATCACGCGGCCCATGAGCACGGCCGAGAACGTATCGCCCGTACCCGGGAAGTACACCGGGATCAGCTCAAACGGAATCTCAAAGTATTCCCCCGCCACATGGTCGTAGCCGATGACGGCACTCGCCCCATCGACCTTCGCACTCGTAATGACAACCGACTTGGTGCCCAACGCGAGCATGGCGTCCACGAGCGTGCGGGCCTCATCGGCCGTAATCTCTTCGGCGATAGGCGTATCGGTGAGCAGGCACGCCTCGGTATAGTTGGGCACCGCGTAGTCGGCGCACTCGACCAAGCTGCGCATGAGTCCGATGGTCGACTCGGGCACGCCGGCATAGAGCTTGCCGTTATCGCCCATGATGGGATCGACGAACACCCTGGTGCCCTTTTGAGCGCGGCGGTGGCAAAAGTCCGAGATGATGCGCGTCTCCTCCTCGGTCACGATAAAGCCGGTCGAGATAGCATCAAATTCAAAGCCGAGCTCCTCCCAGATAGCGAGGCTCTGGCGCACGTACTCCGTGGTGTCGTGAATGTAGAACTTGGGATAGTTGAGCGTATCGGAAACGAGCGCCGTCGGCAGGTTGTGGATGCGATAGCCCATGTGCGACAGTACCGGCAGCATGGCCGAGAGCGCGACCTTGCCGTAGCCGCACATATCGTTGATCAGCAGCAGCTGAGTGTTCTTCATGAGTGTCCCCCTTGGGTCGGGCGCGGCGCGATGTCGCCATAATGCGACTAAGTGTAGCGCAGTGCAATCTAAGTCTTGCCTTCGGATGTAAGACCAAGTTTGGGCGTAATTTTGTTCTTAGAGTTTTTCTGACGCTTCTTATTGCAGAAACTTGGCCTTAGAAGGCGCTATAAAATTCTAAGAACAAGTTTTGGCTCAAATTTGTTCTTAGGACACTAACGATGCTCGCACCCATCACACCCGGACGACAGGGAAACGTCAGGCACAACCTTTCAGGAGCCCTCGCCTATGATTCGTTTAGACCCGCCAATATGGATTCATTCTTTCCAATCAATTTATCCGCTGATTCCATGCGGCTTGTCTCCGATTGCCGCGCCATACTCGGCGAGGTTGAGGGCATGTCTCGCTTTGTTCCGAACATCGACATGTACCTTTCTATGTACGTTCGCAAGGAAGCGCTCTTGTCCTCTCAAATCGAGGGTACGCAATGTACGTTCGATGATGTTCTTGACCCGTCAAACGAATCCAATGCGAGCCGGGACCTAACTGACGTCGTCAACTACACTCGAGCGGTGCAGCAGGCGACCACGCTCATGGAGGAACTGCCACTCTGTATGAGGCTGCTCAAATCCGTCCATGCCACATTGCTTGGAAATGGCAGAGGCTCCGACAAGACGCCGGGCCAGTTCAGGACGACTCAGAACTGGGTCGGACCAAACGGCTGCACGCTCAATGAGGCCCCGTATGTCCCTCCCAACACGGAGGATATGAAGGAGGCACTTGGCGACCTCGAGCTTTTCATCAACGAGCGTGACGACATCGATCCAGTCATCAAGGCCGCTTTGGTGCACTACCAGTTTGAAACCGCGCACCCGTTCCTCGACGGCAACGGACGCCTCGGGCGTCTGCTCATCCTCCTTTCGCTCATACATGATGGGGCGCTCACCAAGCCGGTCATCTACCCCTCGTATGAACTCAAACGACACAGGAGCGAATACTACGATTGGCTTATGCGCGTAAGGCAGAGAGGCGATTTTGAGGGATGGGTTTCGTTTTTCAGTACCTGCTTGCTTGCAAGCGCACGCGAGGCGCGGGATTCGATGCGGAAGCTTGTCGACCTCCATTCGGAAACCGAAAGGCTGATTCGCGAAAAGGCGGGAAGGGCTACGACGAACGCCCTTATGCTACTCGACCTTCTCGAGGGCAATCCGATCGTCGACACCGCCTTTGTGTCTGAACGAATGCAGATTAGCAGATCGAGCGCAAACAACCTTATATCCCAATTTATCGATTGGGGCATTCTTGTCCAACGTGATACGAGCAGGAAACGATACCGCACGTTTTCATATGAGCCATATCTCGCCATCCTCCGAACCGGCGACGAGCCGCTCTAAGTCTCGGAAAGCCAAGGGGCGAGACCGGCAGCTGCCAGTCTCGCCCCCTTAATGAACCTATCGAAAACTCCGGGATACGCCGTGGCCCGCTGAATCTACGCTGCGAAGACTGTCCAAGATTCCCCTGGCACCGGCACCCCAGCACTGCCACAAAATCGATTCGGTACCTTGACAATCAGTTAGGTACCTCTAGAATCACTTAGGTACAAAACAATTGCACTACCTAACTAAAGAAAGGAGCGACACCATGTGCGATGACC
>CAUGJN010000174.1 GCA_959599635.1 uncultured Collinsella sp. | reverse complement strand
CGCGGCTCGGGAACCACGAGCCTATCGGGGCTCGCGCCCTCGGCATCCATCAGGCTCACGTAGCGAATCGACGGATCCCCATACATCGCGTAGTAATAATTGCCCGTGCGCGCGCTAAAGCATCCGGTGTAGATAGTCTTCTCGAACTTGCCATCGCCCATCCTGGACGCTCCCTCAATCATCACCACGCCCTCGAGCGAGCGGAACATGCGAACGACGTTTTCGGTCTCGCTCTCCTTTTGCGGGTAATTGGCATTGAGGTACGCCGCCTTTACAAAACGGCTCGGCGAATAGCAATCGCCCGGAATGCCGCGCATGCCGGCACCGGCTCCATAGGGCTTAAGCTCGGCGCCACGCCATGTCGCCGTCTGCGGAAAATCGCTTGTGGCGGTGATATAGGTGCGCAGGTTTTCCATGTGCCACGGGAAGGTCGGCTGGTTGGCAAGGGTGTCGACCGGATCGTCGTATACATGCAGGCCGTCAGCCATCATCTCGACCACGATGCTGCGCTGGCTGTCGCCGATAATCCAATGGAGCAGCGACACGCCCAGCCCCTCTCCGGCAGATTTGGCGACAATCACCGTGTCGCGCAGCGCGGCCTCGACCTCATCGACCGTCGAGAACGTCGCTGCCACCCACAGGGGAAACTCATAGGCCGCGATATTGTTCTTGCCGTCGACAGGGCCCTCGGCATACTCGGCATAGCCGGGAAAGTTGAGCCCCGCCACAGCCAGACCCGCATCGTTACCACAGTCGAAAAACATGGGATAGTTCTTGTAATCGATGCACATGCCGATTACCGCGTGTGCCGCCGACGCATCGTCGATAAACGAATACGGAATGTGGAACCCGCGCGGCATCACGCGAACCTGTTGGCCGTAGTCAAAGCTCCAGTCGAGGTTGCGGCCCAGATACATGTGGCCAGAATTATCGGTAAATCGAATGCTCGTACACATAGCGCCTCCTAGCTTTACGTTCTTGCTAAGGTTATTGTCACCAAACAAAAAGGCGCTAAACACAAAAGCCCGGACATGACAACAATGTCACGCCCGGGACAAAGACCGCAAATTCGGTCCCCAATTGAACCGCTCTAGACGAGTTTGCCTAAGCAGTGATCAATCATGTGTTGAACCATCTGCGCCTCGAAGCCCACAAAGTCCTGCTTGCGCTCGCGCATCTTGCCGTCGACGATCTGGTCAAAGGCAACCTTGCACTTGATATAGCGCGTGGACTTGGTGACCTCCTCGTGCGTCAGGCAGCTCTCCTCCATCTTGCTGGCGCCCAGGCCAAACACCAGACGGGGGTTGTAGAGCACGTGGGGCTCGCCGGCGTCGTCCAGGTAGACGCAGACCTTCTTGGTAACGCCAATCTGGTTAGCGGCAAGGCAGCCGGCATCGTCGAGCGACTTGATGGTATCGATCAGGTCCTGAGCAACCGACTCGTCCTCGACGGTCGCAACCTCGCAACGCTGGGACAGGATAGCCTCGTCGTGGCAAAGCTCTTTAATCATACGTTCCTCCATAGGGGTCGTTGTAACCGCTTAAGTATACGGTACCCACACATTTTCATGCGATAAATACCGTCCGTCTGTTACAAAGCGCCGAACATCAACATGCGAGGAACAGCAAGGTTGTAAAGACGATATAGTAAGTGAGTTCGTGTCAATCGGCCTAAACTCGGGGCCGAACAAGGAAAGGGTATGCATGGACGAACTTTTTCACGTCAGTGAGCGCAAGTCCACAATCGGGACCGAACTTCGCGCTGGACTGACAACATTCCTGGCGATGGCCTACATCATCGCCGTCAACCCCGCAGTGCTCTCGGGCGCTGGCATCGATGCGGGAGCGCTCGCCTGCGCCACCTGCCTGGGCGCCGGCATCATGACCATCTGCATGGGCATCTTCGCCAACCGCCCGCTCGCCTGCGCGTCGGGTCTGGGCATCAACGCCATGATCGCGGGCATCGCCACCACCATGTGCGGCGGCGACTGGCACGTGGCCATGAGCGTTATCTTCCTCGAGGGTATCGTCATCTTGCTGCTCGTCCTTTGCGGCCTGCGCGAGGCCATCATGGACGCCATCCCCGTGGTCCTGCGCCACGCCATCTCGGTGGGTCTGGGCCTGTTTATCGCCATGATCGGCCTGTGCGACGCCGGCATCATCACCGCTGGCGCCGGTACGCTCGTCGGCCTGGGCGACATCGCCTCCCCCACCTTTATCGTCGGCATCATCTCCATCGTCGTGACGGTTGCCCTGGCTTCCCGCAACGTGCCGGGCTCGCTGCTCATCGGCATCATCGTCGCCGTTATCGCCGGAATCCCGCTGGGCGTCACCCATGCGCCCGAGGGCCTCATCGCACCGCTCGACTTCTCGACCTTCGGCGCCCCGTTTGCCAGCACTGCCGACGGCAACCTTGCCATCGTGAAGGTCCTGACCGACCCGATGCTGCTCGTCGTTGCCTTCTCGCTGCTCATGAGCGACTTCTTCGACACCATGGGCACCGCGATGGCCGTCGCCAAGCAGGGCGAGTTCCTGACCGAGGACGGCAATGTCGAGGACATCCGTCCCATCCTGGTCGTCGACTCCGTGGCCGCTGCTGCCGGTGGCTTTATGGGCGTCTCCTCCATCACTACCTTCGTCGAGTCCACCTCTGGCGCTGCCGACGGTGGTCGCACGGGCCTCACCTCCGTCACCACCGGCGTGCTGTTCATTCTCGCCGCGTTCTTCTCCCCCATCGTCACCATCGTTTCCAGTGCCGCCACCTGCGGTGCTCTGGTCTACGTCGGCTACCTCATGATGAGCGAGGCCTCCGAGATCGACTGGTCCGACGTGTCGCAGGGTTTCCCGGCGTTCATGATTGTCGCCGGCGTGCCCTTCACCTACTCCATCTCTGCCGGCATTGGCCTGGGCTTTATCGCCTACGTGATCGTCGCGCTCTTTAAGGGCGAGGCCTCCAAGATCAAGCCGCTCATGTGGATCGCAGCCCTTGCCTTCCTCGTCTACTTCTTTGTAGCGTAACGGCAAAGCTGCCAAAGCAGAACACCAAAGCGCGGAGTCGCATCGAGCGGCTCCGCGCTTTTCTTTTAAAGCCAGGCACCGCACGGACGCGCGATGTATTGCCTCCCAAGTTTTGGACATTTTGCCCTCCAAACGGCACTACCGCCGGCTACATCCTGCAGATATGCTGGGCGTAATCGCATAGGCCCTATGAGGATGGGAGTA
>CAUGJN010000173.1 GCA_959599635.1 uncultured Collinsella sp. | reverse complement strand
GAGCATCGTCTTGAGGGCATCGACCGTCGTATCCGCGGAACACGCCAGGCTTCGCGCTCGCTCGAGCTGCTGCGCCTGCGCGTCGACCCCATGCACGAACGCTATTCTGCCCTGTTGGAACGCGCATCGGATTGGGCAGCGCGCCTGCGTGACCAGGCCTCTCTGGAAGAGGCGGACTCCGCTTCGCTCAAGAAGACCATCGAGGATGCCAAGGCCGGGGTCTCCCGTGCCAAGGAGCGGGTTGATGCCGCCACGGCGATGCAAAATGAGTTCAAGGTTGCGCGCGGCAAGCTCGAGGTGCAGGTAGAGGCGGCCATCAAGGCCATTACCGCCGACGGTACCACGGTGCTCGAGGAAGCGCTCATGCTGCCGGCGCCCACCGATCGCGATGCCGCCGAGCGCGAGCTCAACCAGCTTGTGCGCCAGATCAACAATCTGGGCCCCGTGAACCAGGTTGCCATGGAGGAGTACGAGCAGCTCAAGCGCCGCGCCGACTACATCGAGGAGCAGCTGGCTGATCTGGAGAGCGCGCGCAAGGCGCTCACCAAGATCACGGTGGCCATTGATCGCAAGATGCGCAAGGCGTTTCTGGTGACGTTTGAGAAGGTCGACGCGAACTTCCGCGAGATCTTCGCCATGCTGTTCCCGGGCGGCCAGGCTCATCTGGAGATGACCGACCCCGAGCACCCGGCCGAGACGGGTATCGAGGCCGTGGCCCAACCGCGCGGCAAGCGCATCACCAAGATGATGCTCATGTCGGGCGGCGAGAAGAGCCTGACGGCGCTCGCCCTGCTCTTTGCCGTATACCGTACGCGCACGGTGCCGTTCTATGTGCTGGACGAGGTCGAGGCTGCGCTCGACGACGCCAACCTGTCCAAGCTCATCGGCGCCCTCGATGTGCTGCGTTCCGATACGCAGCTCTTGGTAATCTCGCATCAGCGCCGTACTATGGAGGATGCTGACGTCCTCTACGGCGTCTCGATGCAAGCCGACGGCGTCAGTCGCGTCGTCTCGCAAAAACTCGATCGCGAAACTGGAAAGGTCGTGAATGCATAATGGGATTCTTTGACGCACTCTCGCGCGGACTTGAGCGCAGCCGCGAGGCCCTCAACGAGGTCTTCTACTTTGGCGGCGAGGTCGACGAGGATTTTTGGGAGGATCTTGAGGACACCCTCGTCATGGGTGACATGGGCGCCGAGGTCGCCATTCAGGTCTCCGATGACCTGCGTGACGCCGCCGCCAAGAAGAACCTCAAGACCGCCCCGCAGCTTCGTCGCGCCCTGGCCGAGCAGCTCGAGGGCCATTTTGTGCCTGTTGAGCGCGACCCGTTTTCCGATACGCCGAGCTGCGTGCTGTTTGTCGGCATCAACGGTGCCGGCAAGACCACCACGGTCGGCAAGATTGCGAGCGCCATGGCCGCCCGCGGCAAGAACGTGGTGATCGGTTCGGCCGACACTTTCCGCGCTGCCGCCATCGAGCAGCTTGATGTGTGGGGTCAGCGTGCCGGCGTACCGGTTATCAAGCGTGACCGCGGCTCTGATCCGGCGAGCGTGTGCTATGACGTGCTCGACGAGGCCGATAAGCGCGGCAGCGACCTGGTGCTCATTGATACCGCCGGTCGTCTGCACACGAGCCCCGAGCTCATGCGCGAGCTTGCCAAGGTGGTCAATGTGACCCGTAAGCGCGCCGCCAATATGGCCTCCGGTCCCATGCCGGTCTCGGTCGTGCTTGTGATCGATGCCGCCACTGGCCAGAACGGTCTGAACCAGGCGCTCGAGTTTAACGAGGCGCTGGGCCTGGACGGTATTATCATGACTAAGCTCGACGGCACGGCTAAGGGCGGTATCGCCATGGCCGTGGCCGAGAAACTCAAGCTCCCGATCCTGCGCGTGGGCGTGGGCGAGCAGGTCGATGATCTGCAGGAGTTCAATGCCAAAGATTTCTGCCGCGCCCTGGTGGGCGAGTCCAATTAAGGAGTGACTAGTGTTTGATTCCCTGAGCGATCGCCTCAACGACACATTTGACCGCCTGCGCGGCAAGGGTAAGCTGACCGAGGCCGATATTACTTCGGCCATGCGCGACATTCGCATGGCGCTGCTCGAGGCCGACGTTAACTTTAAGGTCGTCAAGGAGTTCGTTGCCAAGACCAAGGAGCGCTGCATGACCGCCGAGGTCATGGAGTCGCTGTCGCCGGCGCAAAACGTCGTCAAGATCGTGCTCGACGAGCTCACCGAGATGCTCGGCTCAACCGAGAGCAAGCTCGTCTTTAGCAACCGCATTCCCAATGTCATCATGCTGGTGGGCCTGCAGGGCTCCGGTAAGACCACGGCAGCCGTAAAGCTTGCCTACCTGCTCAAGAAGCAGGGCCGCTCGCCGTTGCTCGCAGCGTGCGACGTCTACCGTCCCGCCGCTGCCGACCAGCTGGCCACGCTCGGTGGCGAGATTGGCGTACCGGTCTTCCGCGGCGACGGTGCGCACCCGGTCGACATTGCCAAGGGTGCCATCCAGGAGGCCGTCGACCACCTGCGTGACGTGGTCATCGTCGATACCGCCGGTCGTCTTCAGATCGACGAGCAGATGATGCAGGAGGCCGTTGACATCAAGAAGGCCGTCAAGCCCGACCAGGTGCTGATGGTCGTCGACGCCATGACCGGCCAGGACATCGTCAACGTCGTCTCGACCTTTGCCGATCGCACCGACTTTGACGGCGTGATCATCTCCAAGCTCGACGGTGACGCCCGTGGCGGTGGCGCACTTTCGGTACGTCAGGTGACCGGCAAGCCCATCAAGTTCGTGAGCATGGGCGAGAAACCCGATTCGCTTGAGCCCTTCTATCCCGATCGCATGGCCAAGCGCATCTTGGGCATGGGCGATGTCGTCGGCATCATCGAGAAGGCCCAGGAGGCCGCCGATGCAGAGCAGCTCGAGGCTGCCGAGCGCATGCTGCGCGAGGGCTTTACCATGAACGACATGCTCGACCAGATGAAAGCCGTCAAAAAGATGGGCGGTATGAAGGGTATCCTGGGCATGCTCCCCGGTGGTCAGCGTGCACTCAACCAGATGGGCGGCAACCTGGACGAGGGCATCTTCGATAAGAACGAGGCCATCATCATGTCGATGACCAAGGAGGAGCGCCTGCGTCCCTCCATCATCAACGGCCAGCGCCGCGCCCGCATTGCCAAGGGTGCCGGCGTAACCCCCACCGAGGTCAACAGCCTTATGAAGCAGTGGGGCGAGATGAATAAGATGATGGGCCGCATGCGCACGATGGCCAATCAGGCGCAGGCCGGCGGCAA
>CAUGJN010000172.1 GCA_959599635.1 uncultured Collinsella sp. | reverse complement strand
TGCCGTTGATCCCATTCGCGGTATGGGTGTTACCCTGGGCGACCCGGGCAAGTATTCTGCGCCGCGTGGCTTTCGTCATAAGGCTGCCACTCCCTTTGCTCCCGGTAAGGAGGGCGCCGTCCGTTGCGGTTTCTTTGAGCGCGGCACGCACAAGATCGTTGCCGTACCCGAATGCCCCGTCGAGGCACCGGGCGCCCGTCAGATTCTCAACGGCATCGCACGCGAAGCTGAGCGGCTGCATATTCCCGCCTTTAATGAGGACAAGCATCTTGGCTTGCTTCGCTATGCCGTCGTCCGCTGCGGTTGGCGTACCGACCAGGTCATGGTCACGCTCGTGACCGCTCAGCGCGACTTGCCGCATGCGCAGGAGTTCTTTGAGGCTGTCGCCGCACTCAATCCGCACATCGTCACCGTCGCCCAAAACATCAACGGACGTCCCGGCAACGCCATCCTCGGCGAGGAAACCCGCATTGTATATGGCGCCGAGTGCATGCGCGACCAGCTGCTCGGCTGCGAATTCGATATCTCCCCCACCGCGTTCTACCAGACCAACCCGCAGCAGACCGAGCTGCTCTATCAGCTCGCGATTGACGGCATGGACCTGCAGCAGGGCGACGTACTCATGGATGCCTATTGCGGTAGCGGAACTATCGGCCTGTGCGCAGCCAAAGCCGCCCAGGACAAGGGCGTCGGCATTATGCTGCTTGGCGTGGAGCGTAACCACGCCGGCATTGCCGACGCACGTCGTAATGCCGAGCTCAACGGCCTCACCCGCAGCGCTTGGTTTATGGCCGACGATGCCACCGACTACATCCTAGATGCCGCCGACAACAACGAGCGAGTCGATGTCCTTTCCATCGATCCGCCGCGCGCCGGCTCCACGCCCGAGTTCCTCGAAGCTGCCTGCGCGCTTAAGCCGCGCCGCATCACCTATATCAGCTGCAACCCCGTAACTCAAGAGCGCGACCTGCATCAGCTCCTCGACGGAGACTATCGCCTGCTCAAGATCACGCCCGTCGACATGTTCCCTCACACCGACCACACCGAAACCGTAGCGGTCCTCGAACGCCGCTAACCAACCTCAGTAGATTTTTGGGACAAGAAAGGGGGCGACCCGTCTGGGCCGCCCCCTTCGCTTGGTTTATAAACTCCGCTACATCCCATTGCGCAGATTGCACACGCCGGCTGCCGCCATCTCGCACAGCAGCGTCTCGCGGTCGCGCGTCACGATCAAATCCAGCGGGAAGTGAATCTCGTCGAGCATCTTGCGCGCGTGATCGAGCTTGCCAATGGCCATGCCAATGTGGGCATCGGTCGACACGCCAATGCCCACGCCCAGTTCGGCGCAGCGCTCGGCGATCTTGCGGCATACAGCCCAATGCTCAGTGTCGACACCGCGTTCAAGACTATGGTTGTTGATCTCGATAATCTTGTGCTTGGCCTTAGCTGCCAACAGCACCTCGTCGATATCGAACGGCACGCCCGAACGCCCCGTGTGGCCCAGCATGAACACCTTGGGGTGCTCCAGGGCATTGATATACATCCCGGTCGTCTGGGCCAGCGTCGCGCCCTCAGCAATCTGCGGATTATGCACGCTTGCAACCAAATAATCCAAATTACGCGTAACCAAATCGAACAGTGAATGCTGACGGCCGTACGAATCGCCGGCGATATCGAACGTGACAGGAGTGTCCTCGCCAAACAGGCTTCCGTCCAGCGAAACGATATCGGCCTCGGCACCACGCAGCACCAACACGCCGCTCCAAATGCGCGGCCAGATATCCTGGTTGATAAAGAATTGGTAACTGCGCAGGTCATTGGGGCAAGCCGTAACCATAGAGCTCAGATGGTCGGCAGATCCGAGCACCTGCAGACCACGCTCTGCCGCCCAGTACACATTCTCCTCAATGGTCGAATATGCATGCGCAGAGAACATCGTATGGGTATGAATGTCACAAGAAAGCAGGTAGGGCATCAGGTCTCCTTATCTGGCACGGCCGTCGCTTATATTCATTGTACGCATAGCCTTCGATAGTCGTAAAACCACTCCATCCCAAAGACACAACGTCCATGACAACGGGGTCCGGCTTAACACCAAACCCCGTTTCACGTAAAACATTGTAGGCAGAGCGCTTTACTTTCGACGATATTCGTCGGCCAGCTGCTTCCAGGCAGGCAGCGAGTTGACGATTGTCTCATAGCTCACGCAGTAGCCCAGGCGGAACCAGCCCGGCATGCCAAAGCTATCCGAAGGCACCGCGAGCAGCTCGTACTTCTTCGCGCGCTCGCAAAATGCATTTGCATCGGGCTCGAGCGCCTTCACCCACAGGTAGAAAGCACCGTCCGGCTCAACATAGGTGTAGCCGTACTCCGCCAATGCATCGGTGAGCGCCGTGCGGTTGCGTGCATAGGCCTCAACGTCACTCGGCTCATCGATGCAATCGATAATCACGCGCTGGAAGAGCGCCGGTGCGCACACAAAGCCCAGCGTACGGGCGGCACCCGCAACAGCCGGCATCAGACGCGCCGCCTGCGGGTTGGTGTTGGGAACCAAAATCCAGCCCACGCGCTCGCCCGGCAGCGACAGCGACTTGGAGTACGAATAGCACACGATGGTGTGCTCGTAGATCGAAGGCACCCAAGGCACCTCGGCGCCATAGACAATCTCGCGATACGGCTCATCCGAGATAAGCATGATCGGGTTCTCGGGATCGCGCTTGGCGTTGACCTCGCGCAGAACATTGGCCAGTCGCGTCAGCGTGTCGCGCGTATACACGGCACCGGTCGGGTTGTTTGGCGAGTCGATAATGACGGCCGCCGTTTTATCGGCAATCGCCTTGAGCACATTACCCACGCTCAGCTGGAACGTGTCTTCATTGGCGGGCACCTCGACACACGTACAGCCGGCCTTCTCAATCCACACGCGATACTCCGGGAAGTACGGGGCGATAACAATGACCTCATCGCCCGGATTGGTAACGGCATTGAGTGTGCAGGTGAGCGAAGCCGCCGCGCCCACGGTCGTAAAGACATCCTTGCCCTCATAGCTCGTGCCGAAACGGCGATTGAGCGACTCAGCCACGGCGGTACGGCACTGCGGCAAACCCGGTGCAGGCGTGTATCCATGCAGCTGGTCGCTCGGCAGCTCCAAGGCCTTCTTAATGGACTCAGCCACAGCAGCGGGCGCCGGAACACTCGGGTTGCCCAGCGAAAAATCGAATACGTTCTCCGCACCGATCTGCGCCTTGCGTTCAAGGCCATAGCTAAAGATCTCACGGATGATGGAGCTTTCCGCACCGCGAGCATACATAGTTTCGTTGATCATCTGTTCCCCTTTCGCATAGGCG
>CAUGJN010000171.1 GCA_959599635.1 uncultured Collinsella sp. | reverse complement strand
CGATTACGGCCACCACGACGCCGACAATCATGGGCACCGGGGAGCTTTTCTTTTGGGCACCGCGACGAGCATGCGTGTTGTAGCTCGAGCGGGCCGCCGGAGCAACGCCATGCGAACCGCGAGCGTGATGCGAATGCGATTGGGGGGCCTGCGTTCGCTGAGTAGGTGCCTGATGCTTAAAGCGAGCACCGCCTGCAGGCTGAGCCGAACGAGCAGCGGGCTGCTGAGCCGCGTGAGAAGCCGGATACTGAACCGAACGAGCAGAAGGCTGCTGACCCGTCCGTTGAACAGGTTGGGCTGAACGAGAGGAGGACTGCACCGGGCGCGCGGCAGATTGAGCTGCGCGCTGGGTCGGCTGTGCCGGACGCTGGCCAGGCTGGGCAGGGCGCGACGACGGCTGACGTGTACGATTCGGCTGGCGCGGATCGGGAGCGCTAGGCATGCGAAACCTCCTCGTTTTTACGATCAAGCCACGTCTGCAAAAACAGGCTGGCGGCAATCATGTCAATCTTGCCCCTCATCTGTTTTTCGTTGAGGCCCTGCTCGCGCAGGATACGCTTGGCCTCTTGCGAGGACAGGCGCTCGTCCTCAAACTCCAACGGAAGATCGAGCTCGTCGGCAATCTTTTGCGCAACAGCGGCAACACGCTCGGCCTGGGGACCGGGCTCACCGGCCATGGTCAGGGGACGCCCACTTACCAGGATATCGGGCTCATAGTCCTCGAGCAGGTAGCGGAACGTCTTGGCCATACCGGTGACCTCTGCAGCCGGGAGCACCTTGACAGGCATCGCCATCTTGCCATCACGGCTCGAGACGGCGATGCCGATCCTGGTCTCCCCTATGTCCAGCGCAAGCGCGACCACAGCGACTACCTAGATTCTTAGGCGCCGAGCGCGGTCTTAGCGGCCGCGAGGGCATCGGCGATGCCGGCGGCGTTCTTGCCACCGGCCTGGGCCATGTTGGGACGGCCGCCACCGCGACCGTCGACCAGGCCCGCGATCTGCTTGATCACGTTACCGGCGTGGAAACCGGCCTTGACGGCGTCATCGGAGCCGGCGGCGAGCAGGGCCGGTGTGCCCTTCTCGGTCACGCTGGCGACGACGCAGGCGACAGGACCGGCGACCTTCTGGTGCACGGTATCCCAGACGTTGCGCAGGTCGGCAGCCTCAAGGCCCTGGAGCTCAGCGACGACGAGCTTGTAACCGTCGAGCTCGACGGCGCCCTCGATGGCGCTGGAGATAGCGTCGGAGGAGCCACCGGTCAGCGCCTTCTTGAGCTTGTTGGAAGTCTCGCGCAGCTCGGCCTGCAGGTTCTCCACGCGGGCGGGAACCTCATCCACGCGGCACTTGAGCGCAGCAGCAGCGGCGTCGACGAGCGCCAGACGGTCGGCCATGTAGTCGAGAGCACCCTTAGAGGTCACGGCCTCAATGCGGCGGACGTTGGAGCCCGTAGAGGACTCGGAAATGATCTTGAACAGGCCGATCTCGGCGGTGTTGGCAGCGTGCGTGCCACCGCAGAGTTCGCGGGAGAACGGCTGGTCCTCGGCGCCCACGGAGACAACGCGGACGACGTCACCATACTTCTCACCAAACAGGGCGACAGCACCGGCGGCCTTGGCCTCGTCAATGCCCATGACGCGGGTCACGACCGGCTTGGAGGCGAAGATCTGCTGGTTGACCAGGTCCTCGACAGCCTTGAGCTGCTCGGAGGACAGGGCCTCGAAGTGCGTGAAGTCAAAGCGCAGGTGCTCAGGCGTCACCAGCGAGCCGGCCTGGGAGACATGCTCGCCCAGGACCTGCTTAAGCGCGGCGTCGAGCAGGTGGGTGGCGGTGTGGTTGCGGCGCAGGAAGCCACGGCGCTCGGCGTCGAGCGTGGCGGTCACAGCGGCACCGACAGTCAGCGTGCCATCGACAACGTGCGCGACGTGGGCATACAGACCGTTGTGGTTCTTGGTGTCGGCAACGGTCAGAACAACGCCCTCGGCGGAAAGCTTGCCGGCATCGCCTTGCTGGCCACCCATCTCGGCATAGAACGGAGTGCGGTCGAGAACGACCTCGACGTCCTCGCCGGCGTCAGCGGACTCGACGGACTCGCCGTTGCGCACGATGGCAACAACCTTGGCGCCTACGATCACATCGTTGTCATAGCCGTCGAACTCAGTCGCGGCGACCTTGTCCGAAAGCTCGACCCACACGTCGTTGAAGCTGCCCCAGGCGTCGCCCTTGGCATTGGCGCGGGCGCGGGCCTTCTGGTCCTCCATGCAGGCGGTGAAGCCGTCCATGTCGACGTCGTGGCCAGCGGTGCCGGCGATCTCGACGGTCAGGTCGATGGGGAAACCAAAGGTGTCGTGCAGCTTAAAGGCAACATCGCCCGGAAGCACAGCGCCCTCGGCAAGCGCTGCCAGGGCCTCATCCAGGTAGACGCGACCGTTGTCGAGCGTCGTGGAGAAGCGCTCCTCCTCGGAGGCGACGATACCCTTGACGAGCGCGACGTTCTTGAGCAGCTCGGGATAGGCCTCGCCCATCTGAGCGTTGACCTCGTCGATAAACTTGGTCAGGAAGGCGCCCTCGATACCCAGCAGGCGACCGTGGAACACGGCACGGCGGAGCAGGCGTCGAAGGACGTACTCGCGACCCTCGTTACCGGGCAGGATGCCGTCCGAGATCATAAAGTCGACGGCACGAGAGTGATCCGCGATGATACGCAGCGAGCGGCTGGCACCGGAGTAATCGTCGGCGTCATAGGTCTTGCCGCTGATCTCCTCGCCCAGCTTGATGAGGTGCTGCATCAGATCGCCGTCGTAATTGGCGGTCTTGTGCTGCATGATGGCGGCCATGCGCTCTAGGCCCATGCCCGTATCGAGGTTGCGGTGCGGCAGCTCTGGCATGGAGCCGTCCTCCTGGCGGTCGTACTGGGTAAAGACGAGATTCCAGAACTCCAGGAAGCGGTCGCAGTCGCAGCCGGGCTTGCAGTCGGGGCTGCCGCAGCCAACCTCCTCGCCCATGTCAAAGTAGATCTCAGAGCACGGACCGCAGGGGCCGGTGGGGCCAGCGGCCCAGAAGTTGTCGTCCTCGCCCAGGCGGGAGATATGATCCTCGGCAACGCCCAGGGAGCGCCACACATCGTGGGTCTCGTCGTCCTCGGTAAAGACGGTAAAGTACAGGCGGTCGAGAGGCAGCTTGAACTCCTTGGTAATGAGCTCAAAGGCCCAAGCGCAGGCCTGCTGCTTGGAGACGCCGCCAAAGGAGAAGTCGCCGAGCATCTCGAAGAAGGACAGGTGACGGCCGTCTTCGCCGATGCAATCGATGTCGTTGGTGCGGACGCACTTCTGGCAGGAGATCGCGCCGATCTCCTTCATGGTCTTCTTGCCCTGGTAGTACTCCTTAAACTGGT
>CAUGJN010000170.1 GCA_959599635.1 uncultured Collinsella sp. | reverse complement strand
GAGCGCCGGCCTGTCACGTCGGAGGTCGCGGGTTCGAGCCCCGTACTTCCCGCCAACGCAATTAAAGCCACGTCTTCGGACGTGGCTTTTTGCGTTTGATGCACTTTGTTTCGATAGAACGATCGCCCTGGCGCATCTTCGCCCAGAATCCCCGCCCCTTCGGGAACGCAAGTAAAATCTAATAAGCATATCTGTCTAAACAACAGCTTTGTTGCGCAACACCTGTTCAACGAGACAGGGGGTTAGGTTATACTAAATTGCACTGTAGGCCGCATCTGATGCATTTCGCTCCAAGTGCGGCACTCAGTGGATATCCGATTTACCATTTGGATGTCCTGCGGTCATTTAGCGTCTCGACACAAGCTCGGCCCCGGAGCTCGTTCGAGCTGTTCGTATTCCTTGAAAGGGGAAAAATGGACATATCGAGGAAGACTGATTACGCCCTTCGTATGTTGGCGATGCTTGCCGAGGATCCGGAGCGTTTGCTTTCTGTTCGCACTGCTGCCGAAGAGGTCAATGTCCCGTATTCGTTTGCCCGCTCGATTCAGCACGGTTTGGTCCAGGCCGGTATTGTGGAGAGCCTGCGTGGCGTCCACGGTGGCATGCGTCTCAAGGTCAGTCCGGACGACGTCACCATCCGCCAGGTCGTCGAGGCCGTTCAGGGCCCTATGGTTATGAATGATTGCACCGCACCCGATGGCGACTGTGCACGCATGGGTACGTGCTGCTATCATCCCCTGTGGGCCGGAGCTCAAGCGTTGATGCGCGATTACCTCGATTCCGTTTCGCTCGGCGACATCGTCGCTCACCGCCAGTTCCCGGCCGTCGATCCCAAATTCGCCGACCGCGAAGCGTTTCCCGAGTACGCCACCTGCGCGTGCGCTTGCCGGGAGGAATAGCGCCGCATAAGGAGCATAGATATGATTCAGGACCCCTTTCGTTCGATGATTCGTTCGGAAGGGGTCCTGCGTTATCGCGACCTTCCGTGGCGCCGCACGCGCGATCCGTACATCATTTGGCTTTCTGAGGTCATGCTGCAGCAAACACAGGTACCACGCGTGGAGACGCGTATGCCGGCGTGGCTCGATCGCTTTCCGACCGTGCAGGCGCTTGCCCAGGCCGCGCCTTCCGATGTTTTGGACGCTTGGCAGGGCATGGGCTACAACCGACGCGCTCTGGCGCTTCACGGGGCCGCTCAACGGGTCGTAGAGGATTGGGGCGGGGAGTTTCCGCACGAGACGCGTGACTTGGTCGCTCTGCCTGGTATTGGCCCGGCAACGGCGCAAGGTATCCGGTCGTTTGCGTTTGATCTTCCGGGCGTGTATCTGGAGACCAACGTGCGCACGGTCTTTCTGCATCACTTCTTTCCCGATGTACCGGCTGTTCCCGATCGCGAGCTGGTGCCGCTGATTCAGGCGGCCTGTCCGGCGGCCCCCGGTGCGGCGACCGACGAGATCGCTCCCTTTGCCGTGCCGCTCGATGATGCCGATACGCCGCGCGCGTGGTATTACGCGTTGCTAGATTACGGCGCATATCTAAAAAAGACGTTGCCCAATCCGTCCAGGCGCTCGGCGGGCTATAGCCGTCAATCAAAGTTTGAGGGCTCACGTCGCCAAAAGCGCGCGCATATCGTGCGCATGTTGCTGGCAGCGCGCGATGGCCAGCCGGCGGGGATTACGCTTGCTGATGCCGTGGTGGGCGTTAACGAGATGGAAGCGGCGGCTGGGCGTGGACCGGTCGAGCGCGAGCTTGTCGCGGGCATTCTGGCCGACCTGGAGCGTGAGGGCTTTTGCCGAGCCGAGGGCGATCGCTGGCTGAGCATCTAGCCCGTGCAAATCTGAAGAACAGGATTGTAAGGTTTAGATTTTCGGCATGAGGGCATCCTAAAGACGAGGCCGCTCGAAGCCTACGGGCGGCATGCGTTGAAGGGAAGTACACCTATGGATTTTGAGAATTCTCAAACCAAGAAGAACCTCGAGACCGCTTTTGCCGGTGAGTCCCAGGCACACACCAAGTATCGCTACTATGCCTCCAAGGCCAAGAAGGACGGCTACGTTCAGATCTCGAACATCTTTGCCGAGACGGCTGGCAACGAGTCCGAGCACGCCAAACTGTGGTTTAAGTATCTGCACGATGGCGCCGTCCCCGATACCCTGGACAATCTGCGCGATGCCGCCGCGGGTGAGAACTACGAGTGGACCACGATGTACGACGAGTTTGCCAAGACCGCCGAGGAAGAGGGCTTTGCCGAGATTGCCGCAAAGTTCCGTGGTGTCGCCGCCGTCGAGAAGGCCCACGAGGAGCGCTACAACAAGCTCGTCGAGCGCATCGAGTCGGGCGAGGTGTTTGAGCGTGAGGGCGTAAAGGTGTGGAAGTGCCTGAACTGCGGGCACCTGCATGTGGGTGCCGAGGCGCCTGAGGTGTGCCCGGTGTGCAACCACCCGAAGGCGTACTTTGAGGAGCAGGTGGTGAACTACTAGCGCGTGACGCTAGCTGCTGCGGAGCGCAGGGCGGGGAAATACCTTTCCCTCCCGCTCACGGCTCCGCAGGGTCGCGCGAGGCAAAGGTATTTCCCCGCCCTGCGCTCCGGCTTCGGGTCGTCGCGTGCTCGCTACAGAAAAGCTGATAAAAAAGTTTGTGTGCCGCCCCTATTGGGGCGGCACGTTTTTGTATGGGGGCTGGTTGGGACGGCACCGTTCATGGGTGGGGTACACTGGGTAGCGTTGGTTATTTGTTTCCTCTTGTGAGGTGTTGGTTATGGGTAAGAAATCTCGGGCTCGGGTGGCTGCTGCTGGGACTCGTAAGGATCCTGAGCGTCGGGTTGTTGAGGGCGATAAGGCCGAGCGTGCCGATAAGGAGAAGAAGGTCGGTGCGCATGCTCATCCTGAGTGGGCGCCTCATTTGAATTCGGCTAGTGAGGATTTGACTGCCAAGTTGTTTACTCTGGTCGAGGTAATTTTGGGCGTGGTGCCCGTGGTGGTCATTGGCCTGTTTCTGGCCTCTAAGGATGCCACGAGCGTGGATAAGCTCACCGATGTCTTTTCTCAGGACCCCTCGATGGTGGTCACGTTTATTTCTGCGTGTTTACAGCCGTTTGTAGCGTACATGCTGTATATGGTCTACCGCAAATACTGCGAGGGCGACGCTGGTTTTGTCGCCGGCAACCTGATCGGTCTTTTGTGCTCCGAGATCCTACTGCTCAATATCCCGGGCGTCATCGGTATGGGCATCTTGCTGTGGCGTGTTTGGCGCAATGTCGCTCCGCACTTCGAGAGCTGGCTGTTTGAGCGCCGCGCAATGGGCGTGCTAGTCGACATCGCGGGCTCACTCGTGATCCTAGTCCTGGCGTTTATGTGTGCCACCGCAGCTCGAGGTCTCGCGGGCATGTAGCCTGCCTTCGCCGTCTTCGGAGCTCGGGGCGGGAGGCCGTGTTGCCT
>CAUGJN010000169.1 GCA_959599635.1 uncultured Collinsella sp. | reverse complement strand
GAGGAATGCTATGGAGTTGAAGATTTCGATCGTGACGTGCTCGGATACGCGCGATCTTGCCCAGGACGAGGCGGGTGCTGCGCTCGAGGAACTCATCGTGGCGCAGGGCTGGACGGTCGCCTCACATGTGGTCGTGCGCGACGACGTCAGCGAGATTGGTGATGCCATCGTGGAAGCTGCCGATGAGTGCCACGCCAATGTCGTGCTTACCTGCGGCGGCACGGGTCTTTCGATGCGCGACGTGACACCCGAGGCGACGCATGCCGTCTGCGACCGCGACGTGCCGGGTATTGCCGAGGCGATTCGCGCGTACTCGATGACCAAGACGCGCCGCGCCATGCTCTCGCGCGCTATTTGCATGCAACGAGGTCATACACTTGTCGTAAACTTTCCCGGTTCTACGAAGGCCGCCCGCGAAAGCTGGGAGGCCGTGAGCGATCAGCTGGAGCATGCGGCCCAAATGACGGCGGGCGGCGGTCACGCTAAATAAGCGCACTACCTGCGGCGGAGCGACCTTGTGAGTCACTCCGCCTTTGTTTTCCGCCGAAGCGACGCCGAGGTGCACGGTAACTCGAAACTATATTCTCTGGCGAGAATAATTTCTCACTATCATTATTCGCGCAGAAGTATAATCTGATTGCAGATTAAAGCCCGCGGTGGGGTACCCGGGTACATGATCCGAAAGGGTTGAATATGTTCGATATGGTTTCACGCCGCGGTTTTGTCTCGCTTTCTGCTGCCGCCACCGGCCTTGGCCTTGCTGGCTGCTCGGGCAACAAGACATCCGCGCCCGCTGGTTCCGATGCCGGCTCCGCCAAGTCTTCCTCTAAGAAGAAGGCTGTCGAGCTGCAGGTCTTTGCCGCCAACTCGCTCGAGAAGACTCTGCCCAAGGTCCAGGAGCTCTACACCGAGCAGACCGGCGCCACATTTGCAGACACGCAGTTTAAGGCCTCCGGCGACCTCGTTGAGCAGATGCGTGCCGGCGCCACGGTCGACGTGCTCATCACCGCTTCCAAGGGCACCATGGATGACGCCGAGACCGCCGGGCTCGTCGACACCGACACCCGTGAGGATATGTTCGTCAACGACCTTGTGATCATTCGCGCTGAGGGCTCCGACACCAAGATCGAGGCCATCGCCGACGTCGCGAACCTGGACGGCAAGATCGCCATCGGCGACGCCAAGACCGTCCCCGCCGGCAAGTACGCCAACCAGGCGTTGGCTTCCGTGGGCCTCTACACCGGCACCGAAGGCGACGACGGCGAGTATGCTCCCGAGATCGCCGACAAGGTCGCACTGGCCGACAAAGTTGGTACCGCTGCCGCCTATGTGTCCACAGGCGACTGCGTGGCCGGTTTTGTCTACAGCTCCGATATCTTCCGCTACGACGGCATCGAGGAGGCGTTCGTGTGTCCCGAGGACTCGCACAAGCCCATCGTGTATCCGGGCGCCGTTGCCGAGAGCTCCGAACATGCCGACGAGGCTAAGGCGTTCATCGACTTTTGCCTGTCCAACAAGAAGGCTCAGAAGATTTGGGCTAAGTACGGCTTTGAGCTTTCCGCGTAGTGCGGCTTGGCGCGATAATTCCATCGTTTTGTGTTTCACTCCGTCCTTGTATTCGCTTGGAGCTTTTCGTGCTTAATAGATTCCGCATGCTCGTCGCCTGTGCTTTGACCTTCGCGCTTTGCTGGGTGCCGGGATTTGCGTTTGCTGGGGTCGCTGAGGACGGGGCCCAGGTTGCTGCGACCGCTCATGGGCTTTCCTATGGGATCGAGGGTTTTGAGCGGCTGTCCAAGGGGACCGCTCGTGCTATGGAGGGCCAGCCTGAGGGCTACCGGTTTCCCGTTGACGAGGACGTGGACCTTGTAGTGGCGCCTGCTGCCGATCGCGTTGTGGTGTGGATATCGCCCAAGGCGGCCGAGAAGTATGGATTGGATCCGCAGGACAACGAGTGTGTATCGGGTCTCAAGGCCCTCGTCTGTGAGCTCGACAGCGCAAACTCCATGGGAGGTGCGCAGCTAGGGGACGTTGATCTTCCTTGGTATGTTACGGCGGAAACAACGTTTGATGCCGGCGGGTATACCTATGGCTTTGACGAGCACGGTGCGGATGGGGACCGCTATGTGGTGATTGCATCGGCCTCGGGTGATGCCAAGGGCGGCGCGCGCTGGCTTGATAGCGCTCAAATGGTAGAAGCATCGTCTGTCGTGTTGCGGGATGAGCAGGGTCCCTTGACCTCTCTGGCCTCCTTTTTGGGCGACATCGACTATCGCCCGCTTTGGGTGTCCATAAAAACGAGCGGCCTTGCCCTGCTGATTTCCTTTGCGCTGGGCCTGTTCGCCGCGTGGAAGACTATGGGTACCTCGAGTCGCATCAAGGGCCTGCTCGACTCGGTCTTTACGATTCCTATGGTGCTGCCGCCCACGGTCTGCGGCTTTCTGCTCCTCATGCTATTTGGCCGCTCGACCGGGGTGGGCCAGTGGCTCATCGCGCACGGCGTCTCGATCGTCTTTACGTGGCCTGCGGCGGTGATATCTGCCGTGGTGGTGTCGTTTCCCCTGGTCTACCGTACGGCGCTCGGTGCCTTTGAGAGCCTTGACACGCAGATGCTCGATGCCGCGCGAACCCTGGGATGGTCCGAGCATCGCATCTTTACCAAGCTTATGATGCCGCTTGGCTGGCCCTCGATTGCCGCCGGCGCGGTGCTTGCCTTCGCGCGTGCCATGGGCGAGTTTGGCTGCACTCTGTTCTTTGCGGGCAACTACGCCGGCATTACCCAGACCATCCCCATCGCCATCTACTTTGAGTGGATGGGCGGCAACACGTCGGTGGCCCTCTTTTGGGTCGTGGTCGCAATTGCGTTCAGCTTCCTGGTCATCCTGTTCATCAACATGTATACGGCGCATTCGCAAAAGTATCGCGAGCGTGGTCTCTCCCGTGCAGAGCGCAAACAGGCCAAGCAGCTGGGTAGCCAGATCGATTCGCTCGACCCAGTCGGCGGCGATGCGCTGCGTATCGATCGCGAGGCGCTGGCCGAGCTCATGCGCGATGACGCCGTCTCGAAGGGAGGTCGATAGACCATGTCGCTTGTCCTGGATATCAAAAAGCGCTATCCCGGGTTTATGCTCGACATGCAGCTCGATGCCGGCGAGGAGCGTGTGGCGCTGCTCGGCGCCTCCGGATGCGGCAAGAGCTGCACCTTGCGCTGTATTGCCGGCGTGGAGACGCCCGACGAGGGCAAGATCATCGTCAACGGCGTGACCTTTTTTGACTCGGCCGCGGGCATCAACCTGCCACCTCAGGAGCGAAAATGCGCCCTGCTGTTCCAAAACTATCAGCTGTTTCCCAACATGACGGTGGCCGATAACGTATGTGCCGGTGTAAAGGACGCGGGCGACGCCGCGGCGCGCAGACAACTTGCCGAGCGCTACCTGGGTATCTTTGGACTGGCCGATTTTGCCGACCGCT
>CAUGJN010000168.1 GCA_959599635.1 uncultured Collinsella sp. | reverse complement strand
AACGCGCATAGACGCGCGTGTTTGTGCGAATATAGAGCTGTCAGAAATGCAAGACGTTCTATGACATAGGAGGCACATATGACAGATTCCAAGCAGGCTCCACTCGACTCTGCGGCAGCCGCAAAGGCAGCGTTCGCTTTGGTCCAGGATAAGCCATTCCCCGATGATATCTTTACGGCTCCCGAGCTTCGTTGGGCTTTGATCGGGTGCGGCGTTATCGCCAACCAGATGGCCCAGTCCCTCGCTCTTGCCGGTCGCAAGCTTGCGGGCGTTGCCAACCGCACGCTGTCCAAGGCTCAGGCTTTTGCCGATCAGTATGGCATCGAGAAGGTCTATGACACGGTTGAGGATCTCTACGCCGATCCTGACATCGACGCCGTCTACATCACCACCCCGCACAACACCCATATCACCTATCTGCGTGCCGCCCTGGCGGCCGGCAAGCACGTGCTCTGCGAGAAGGCCATTACCCTCAATTCCGCTGAACTCGATGAGGCCCGTGCCATTGCCGCCGAGCACAACGTGGTCCTTATGGACGCTACCACGGTGCTCCACATGCCCTTGTATCAAGAGCTGCGTCGCCGCATGGATGCCGGCGAGTTCGGCCGCATGAACCTCGCTCAGCTCAACTTTGGTAGCTACAAGGAGTACGGCGACCTGACCAACCGTTTCTACAATCGCAACCTTGCCGGCGGTGCCATGCTCGATATTGGTGTGTATGCCCTGTCCGTCATGCGCCTGTTTATGGCGAGCCAGCCCGCCGAGGTCGTGTCTCTAGGCAACACCTGCGAGACTGGCGTCGATGTTGCGGGCGGCATCGTCTGCCGCAATGCCGAGCAGCAGCTGGGCGTCGTGAGCCTTACGCTTCACTCCAAGCAGCCCAAGCGCTCGGTCATTAGCTTCGACAAGTGTTATATCGAGGTCAACGAATATCCGCGTGCCGATCACGCGACCATCGTGTGGACTGCCGACGGCCACCGCGAGGAGGTCCACGCTGGCACCGAGGCCTACGCACTGTGCTACGAGATGGCCGATCTTGAGAAGGCCGTTGCCGGCGACGACTCCAAGCGCGAGCTGCTGGATTATGCTTCTGATGTTATGGAGCTTATGACCAAGCTTCGCGCCGACTGGGGAGTCGTGTACCCCGAGGAGGAGTAAGCGATGCTTGCGGAAGATAGGCTCAACGCGATTGTATCGATGGTGCAGCAGGCCGGCTCGGTTACCGTTCCGGAGCTTGCTGAGGCCCTGGGCGTGACGGCGTCTACCATTCGGCGCGATCTGCAGACGCTCAATCGCGCACACCGTATCGCCAAGGTGCACGGTGGGGCGACGAGCCTTGAGCGCGCGCACGTGACGCGCGACCTAACGCTTAATGAGCGCAGCGATCTCCATAACGACGACAAGGAGCGTATCTGCGCCCGTGCGGCGGCGCTGGTGGAGCCCGAGAGCTTTGTATACATCGACTCGGGCTCGACGACGCTCAGGCTCATCGAGCATCTTCCACACCTTGAAGGTGTCACCTATGTGACTGATTCCGTGCTCCATGCTCAGCATCTCGCTTTGCGCGGCATGCGTACCGTGGTGCTGGGCGGCGAGCTCAAACCCGAGACCGAGGCGCTCGTTGGCCCCGATGCCTTGGCAACCTTAGACCGTTACAACTTCAACTGCGGCTTTTGGGGCTCTAACGGCATTGCCGCCGAGCAGGGCTTCACGGCGCCCGATATCGAGGAGGCGCAAGTAAAGCGTATCTCGATGCGCCATACGGCCAAGCGCTTCGTAATCTCGGACGCCAGTAAATTTGGCATGGTGGCGCCCGTCAAGTTCGCGGACTTCCGCGATGCAACGATTATTACCGCAGGCGAGGTCCCCGCCAAGTACCGGGCAATGGACAACGTCGTCACGGTCTAGCGACGGGAAGGCCAAAACCACCGCGAAGGGGCAGGAACCTTTGTGGTGGTTTTGACGTTTGCCCAGATAAAACCTGCCAAAATAAACCTGTCCCTTTTCGGCAGGTTTTAGGGCTCCCAGGGGCAGGGGGCTTCGATGTGAATGTGCTCGCCGGTTACGGGATGCGTGAAGGACACGCTGTGGGCGTGGAGCATCAGGCCGCAGGGGCGCGGCGTTCCGTACAGGTCGTCGCCAACCAGGGGATGGCGCTCGCTGGCCAGATGTACGCGGATCTGGTGCTTGCGGCCGGTGAGCAACTCGACATCGATATACGAGCGCGTGGGCAGGCCACGACGGCTCTTAAGACGTTTGAGCACCTTCACGCGCGTTTGAGACGGCTTGCCGCTGGCGCCGACGCGCATCTTGCGGCTGTCGTGACGGTCGCGGGCGATGGGCTTGTCGATGAGCTTTTCGTTCCAGTCGATCTTGCCCTCGGCGAGCGCCAGGTAGTGCTTTTCGAACGCGTGGTCGATGATCATCTGGTCAAAGGCGGGCTGCGTCTGCTTGTCGAGTGAGAACAGCACCACGCCGGTGGTGTCACGGTCCAAGCGGTTGAGCGGCTGCATGTCGGTCGCGGCAAAGCCGTCGCCCATCGCCAGCAGCAGGTCGCTGGCGTAGTCGGTGAGTGTACGCTCGCCGGTGCCATCGCCGTGGACGATCATGCCGGCAGGCTTGTCGATGGCCATGAGCCAGGCGTCGCAGTAGAGGACTTGGGGTTCTTCGTTCACGTGTAAGCCTTTCAGTTAGCTGATTCCGACAAACATGCAGCCCGAGGTCGCCCCGCGTAGGCGGGCGGCGGGCTTGCGACCGGCCTGCGCGGCCTCGACGGCGCGACGGACGCGGGCGACGGCACGGCCCACCTCATCCGTCTCGAGCAGCGTTCCGTCCACCATGAGACGGCGCACGCCGGCGTCGAGCAGCTGTGGAACCTGCGGTGTGAGGTCGATGGGGTAGGCGTCGTACAGGTGAGAGCGGCCGTGGATGTCGGTGCGGACGGGCATGACCTTTCCGTCGATATTCTTGAGCGAGAGCTTACGGGCACGCAGGCGGCAGCTGGCACAATCGTGGATGCAACCGTTGGCAACCTGCAGAATGCAATGCTCGCTTGTCATGACGCGCGGGCGGCCAAAGACGGTGATGCCTAGAGCCGCGGGCGCGGCGGCGCCGAGCGAGACAATCTCGTCGAGCGTGATCTCGGGCGAGAGCCAAAACGCACCGGCTCCGCGCTCGGCAAGCGCCTCCATGCAGGGCGTGTTGTGCACCGGCAGGCAAGAGCGAATCTCGGCCGTGGCGCCAACCTGGGCGGCCAGGGCAAGCTCAGAGATGTTGCCAATAGCGACCGTGGCGCCGGCAACAACCC
The DNA here is from genome assembly GCA_959599635.1 of uncultured Collinsella sp. Lineage (GTDB taxonomy): Bacteria > Actinomycetota > Coriobacteriia > Coriobacteriales > Coriobacteriaceae > Collinsella. Next base: position 178 of record CAUGJN010000168.1, on the reverse strand, counting down.
ATGGGTCAACGCGGACGTGGTCAACGGCGCGGCAGACCTCGTCGAGTGCGGGCACAATACCCTGCTCAAATGCATCGGCAGGGGAGAGTCCGACAGCCTCGAGCGCGTCGGTGGTCATGTAGATGCGCGTTGCACCCTCCGCGCGAGCGGCCTCGGCGGCCTCGAGCGAGGTGACGGT
>CAUGJN010000167.1 GCA_959599635.1 uncultured Collinsella sp. | reverse complement strand
GCCTTCTTGCGGTCGGTGGCGTTGAGCAGACGCTTGCGCAGGCGGATGTTCTTGGGAGTGATCTCCACCAGCTCGTCGTCAGCGATGTACTCCAGCGCCTCCTCCAGCGAGAAGGTGCGAGGCGGCACCAGCTGGACGGAGATATCGGAGGTCGAGGAACGCTGGTTGCCCAGATTCTTGGTACGGGCGATGTTGACGACCATGTCGCCGGCCTTGCTGCGCTCGCCCACGATCATGCCCTCGTAGCACTCGGTGCCCGGCTCAACGAACAGCTGGCCGCGCTCCTGCAGCGTACCCAGAGCGTAGGCAACGGCCTTCTCGGTAGTCATGGAGATCATGGCGCCGTTCTGGCGGTTGCCGATCTCGCCGGCATAGGGGCCGTACTCCAAGAAGGTGTGGTAGAACACGCCCTCGCCGTGAGTGACGTTCATAATGCGGTTCTTAAGGCCCATGATGCCGCGGGTCGGGATCTTAAACTCGAGGTGCGTCACGATGCCCGAGGTATCCATACTCGTCATGATGCCGCCGGAGGTGCCGAAGACCTCAACGACCTTGCCCGAGTACTCGTCCGGGCACTCGACGACGGCCTGCTCGACGGGCTCCATCTTGTTGCCGTTCTCGTCCTTCTTAAACAGAACGCGGGGACGACCGACCTGGAACTCAAAGCCCTCGCGGCGCATGGACTCCATCAGAACGGACAGGTGCAGAATGCCGCGGCCCGAGACCTCGACGCCGCTCTTGTCCTCGAGCTCCTCGATCTTCATGGTCACGTTGTTCTCGGCCTCGTTGAACAGACGCTCCTTGAGCTGACGGGCGCCCACGATATCGCCATCGCGGCCGACGAGCGGGGAGGTCGAGGCCTCAAAGACAATGGACAGGGTCGGCGGGTCGATCTCGATAGGCTCGAGCTCGACGGGGTTCTCGGGGTCGGTGTAGACATCGCCGATATCGGTGCGGTCGATGCCCACGACGGCGGCGATGTCGCCGGCGCCGACTTCCTGGCACTCGGTACGGCCCAGGTAGTCGAAGGTAAAGAGCTGCTTGACGGTAGCGGTGGCGCTGGAACCGTCGTTCTTGACGACCAGGATCTGGTCGCCCTGGTGGATGGCGCCGGAGTACACGCGACCGATGCCGATGCGGCCAACGAAGTTGGAGTGATCGATGGTCACGCACTGCATGGCCAGCGGGGCGTTCTCGTCAACCTCGGGCGCGGGCATGTCGTCGATGATCATATCGAGCAGCGGATACATGTCCATGTTTCCGTCGTTGGGGTCAAGGCGGGCAAAGCCATTCATGGCACTAGCGTAGACCACGTGCTCCATGGCAAACTCAAGCTGGTCGTCGGTGGCGCCCAGGTCGGCCATCAGGTCCAGGCAGTCGTTGTAAGCCTTCTCGGGGTTGGCGCCCGGACGATCGATCTTGTTGATGACGATCATGATCTTGAGGCCGGTGTCGATGGCATGACGCAGCACGAAGCGGGTCTGGGGCATGGGACCCTCAAAAGCGTCGACCAGCAGCAGGGCGCCGTCGGCCATACGCAGCACGCGCTCGACCTCGCCGCCAAAGTCGGCGTGACCCGGGGTGTCGATGACGTTGATCTTGACGTCCTTGTACTCGATAGAGATGTTCTTGGCGAGAATCGTAATGCCGCGCTCGCGCTCCTGGTCGTTAGAATCCAGGACGCGGTCCTCGACCTGCTGGTTGGCACGGAAGGCGTCCGTGGCACGCAGGAGCTTGTCGACCATCGTCGTCTTGCCGTGGTCGACGTGAGCGATGATGGCGATGTTCCTCAGATTATCTACGCGCATGTAGTTCCCCTATCTTCTATCTATATACAACCGGCACGCGTATGCGACCCGCCCAGCAACACAACGCTCGGCGGGAATATTGAGCCTTTTACCGAAAACTCGTTTATTTTAGCGATTTTAGATAAGAGGGGTTTCCTCACCTGCAGGTTCAGGGTCGCTCCACATAAAACCATCGCCGGCGCCCACACCCTCGTACAGTACGTATGCCGAAAAGCCGCTCTCGAGCGTCGTCTCAAAGAAACTCACGAGCAGGGCGTCATGGTAGCCGCCGTCAATTTCGACACACCCGGTATAGCCGATGGCGTAACGGGCGATGCGGCCCAGGCCCTCGTCCTTAAGGCCCATCTTGTGCTCGGAGATAAAGTTGGTGGCCGCCTCGAGGCATGCCTCCTCGCCGTCCTCGTCGAGTGCCGCCAGATAGCGGTTGGACGCGGCGTCCTCGATCGCAACGACAACGCCCGGATTCTCACCAGCGGCGAGATCGTCCAAAAAGGCCCCGATGAGGTCGCACACCATGGCGTCGAGCTCGGCGGAGACGTTTCCGGCGTCCTGCATATCCTGTGCCATTTTTAGACCTTCCCATCGAGTCCGGCGTCGTTACATCTCTTGTGCCTCGGCAGCGATCTTGGCGGCGGCGTCGCGGGCGCGCATCATATCGGCCGTGCGCTTGTCGAGTACCTTGATCTGGTTAGTCAGCATCACGGCATCGACCACGCCCCAGATGACCAAGCCCGTCGAAATCGAAAACCCAAGCGCACCAACTGTACCACGAAGGCGCGATGAGATTGCCGCGACAAGTGCGGAGACGGCAACCATCTTGATAAAGGAGGCACGGCGCTCGCGAAGCGTACGGGCCTGCGTCACATAGGCGATGCGTGCGGCCTCGGACGCCTCCGAGCGCATCTGGGCCTCGCGGGCAATGGCGGCGACCTCGGCCGAGACGCCACGCTCCATCAGCGTACACTCCGTCTCATAGCGACCCGTCATTTAAAAATCATCGGGCGAGAGCGTATGGACGAACTCGTCGAACTTCTCAAATTCCTGCTCGTCATCGATTTCCTCGGCGACCGGAGAGACGGTCCCCAGGCGGTTCATGATGTCATCCTCCACAAACATGGGGGCATTGCTGCGCACGGCGAGGGCGATGGCGTCGCTCGGACGGGCGTCGATACCGCGCTCGCTGCCGTCGGCCAAAACAACGACCGTCGCGTAGAACACGGGAGGCTCGGCACGGACAATCTCGATACGCTCGAGTTTTGCATCCAGGACATCGAGCATGTCGAGCAGCAGGTCATGGGCGATCGGGCGCTCGGCACGACCGCTGTCGATACCGCGGCTAATAGCCGCAGCCTCAAACGAACCAGTTTGGATAGAAAGGGAGCGCAGCGGCGCAGGGGAGTCCGATTTGCTGCAGCGCTCGCGAAGCACGATAAGCGATGGCACGGGACCGGCGGCCATGACGATGGTCTCTATGTCGACACGAACCATGGAACACCCCCGGTACGTAGCGGTTAACACACGGCGCCTTCGCCGCATTGAATAGCTATACTACCCAATCTTTCGCACAGCACACAAAACCAAAATGAGTTTTATAACACACAAGAAAAAAGCCCCGAGGCAATACCTCGGGGCTCTTCACAGTTTTGATGGTGGACCTGACAAGATTCGAACTTGTGACCTCCCGGTTATCAGCCGGACGCTCTAACCAACTGAGCTACAGGTCCA
>CAUGJN010000166.1 GCA_959599635.1 uncultured Collinsella sp. | reverse complement strand
TACTATCGCAGAAAAATGTTTCCGCAGGGTTAAAGCGTATCAAGCGCTCAAAAAACGTGCTTGAGCAGGCGGGTATGACAAGTAACTATCGCTCGGATTCGGAGACAATTTGCCTACAGGCTCGTTCCAGCGCAGGGAACTCCATCGTCACTGCATCCCAAACAACCGAGCGGTCGACATTGCCGTAATCATGCGCAAGATAATTTCTCATGCCGATAATTCCACGCCATTCGATTTCGGGATGAAGCCGCTGCGAGCGTTCCGACAATTTGCCCGCTTCTTCCGTCACCCTAAGCGCACACATCAAAAGGGAGTCCGCCAACGCCCTCGTCCGCACGTCATTCGCATGCAGAAACTGGTTCTCGGTGATATCAAAGGCCTTGATGCGCTCGTTCGTTTCGGAGATGGCGTCCAAGACCTCTTGGGCGCGGAGGCCGTCTGACTTACGCGCGATCATAAATGATCACTCCTTCGCGCTTGATTACCGCGGCAAGATCTTCATCAAGATCATCACTCGAGACGAGGTCAACCTGCCTGCCGGTTTCTTTGCGCACCGCCTCACCAAACGCCGACAACGCGAATAGACCAAAGCCCTGCTCGCGATCGACTTCGAGACGCAAGTCGATATCACTATCGACACGCGCCTCGCCACGGGCATACGAACCAAAAAGAATCACGGTTTTGATGGCGGGAATCGGGCTGGCCGCCTCGCGGACGGCGGACTCAATCTGAGCAATATCCAAAATGTCTGCGGCGACGTTTTCGCTCGCAGAGTTTTTACCAAGTGAAGGAACAAACGGCAGCGAGCGCTCGCGCAGCATCTGCCTCATAAACATATTGACCGCTACAGACGAAGTCATGCCGAGTTCTTCGCATAGCTCGGCAAATGAATCTTTAATTGACGAGTCCACTCGTACACTCAGTACAGACGCAGCCATGGATACCTCCTGTATGACATTGTCTATATATTATCACACAAACTAGCGCGAGGTCGAAGCGCGGTGTTCGATGTGGCCGGGTATCTCGATGCGCTTGGGGGCGAGCTTTGCGGCGTCGCCCACCGTAGTGGTAACGATGTCGATGCGCTCGGAGAGACGCTCGACCACGCGCTCGGCAATGGTGGGGGTGTCCTGCGCGGCCGTGGTCACACCGCCAAAGAGCACGTGGTTCCAGGGGTAGTCGTCAAACGTCGCAATCTTGAGACCCGCCGGCAACGAGGGTCCCAACTGTGCCAGCGCCTCGGTCAGACGCAGAAAGACCAGGCCGTTGACGGCAATGAGGCCGAGCTTTTTACCCGCATAGCCGCGGATGGTCTCGTCCAGGCGACTGGCACCCTCGACGCCACCGTCCGCCAAGGTGACGACCTCGCCGGCCAGGCCGCGGCGCGAGAGCTCGTCGGCAAACGCCTCAGCGCGCTCGCGACGCACGGGGCTGTCATCGCTTGCCTCGGTGAGCAGGCGCAGGCGCTCGCTGCCAGCAGCGGCCAAGGCGTCTACCAGGCCGGCAACCAGCTCACGGTTGTTAGAGGTCACCAGATCGATGCCACCGTCGGCAACATCGCGGTCGAGCAGCACAACGGGCAGGCGCCCCGCAGCCGCGGCAATCGCCTTGTCGTTGCCTCCGCAGGTATTGACGACCAGGCCGTCCACGCCGGCATCGATAAGTCTGGTGAGCGACTCTGCCTCCTTGGCGGGGTCGTTGCCGCTAATGGCAGTCATAAGCGAGCAGCCGCGCGCGGCGGCACTGGCGGAAAGCCCTTCGAGCATGGCGCTGGAGAACGGGTTAGCGATGTCGGCCAGGATCACGCCGATGAGGTTGGTACGCGAGCTGCGCAGATTGCGCGCGGCGGCACGTGGGCGATAGCCGGTGCGCTCGATAACCGCCGCGATGCGCGCGCGAGTTTCCTCGGTCATCTGCCCGGGGCGGTTGTTGAGATAGCGCGAGACCGTGGCCGGGCTCACGCCCGCCTCGGCGGCAATGTCCTTGATTCTCATCTGCGCCATAGCGCACCCCGTTTCCCCATTGTCGGCAGTCTGGGCCATTTTAGGCATTTATGCGAACTGCCTACGCCACCAGACCCGCAGAGCGATCTTAATTTCACCGCAGCTAATAAAGGGCGCGAGTTAGATAGCCGAGTCTTTGGGCAGCTCGAAATAGTCGGGATGCAAGGCGATAACCGGGCCCTGCTCCTCGGGCATCAGATGCAAGTGCGTCTCTGCCAAATAGCTCGCCGTGTCGGTGTCGCCCTTCTTAATGGCCTCGAGAATCCGGCGATGCTGCCGACGAATCGGTTCCCAATCCAGATCCTGCGACACCATACGCAACCAGTTGTATCGCTCAAAATGCGTGTTGACGCTCTTCATCCAATCCCACAACATATGGCGGCCGGCAATCTCAAAACACGTCTCATGAAACAGGTTATCCAAGTCGAAAAAGCGACGCGTTTCGCGATGGTCGAGCGATTCGGACTCGGCAAGAATCTGCTCAAGCCGCTGCTTTTGCTCGGGCGTGGCGGCCGAACAGCATTTAATAAGCACGCTTCTCTCGAGTTTCTCGCGCAAGAAGCAGGCGTTCTCGGCGTGCTCCATGCTGATTTTTGAGACATAGGTGCCGCTTTTGGGACGCGTTTCCACCAGCTCCTGCTCGCGCAGGCGCACAAAAGACTCGCGAATGGGCGTGCGCCCGATTCCTGTCTCCTTTTCCAGACCAATCGCCGAAAGGCGCGTGCCGGGTTTGAGCTCGGCATAGATAATCTTGGAGCGCAATGCGTTATATGCCTGATCTTGCAGGCTCTGATAATGCTGGTGTTGTTCCATAAAGCCCTCGTATGAAGCTCACGGTTTGTCGAATTCCACCACGTAATACTATCGCATCGACACGCCCCAGCTCCCAATCAGTCTTTTTGGGACGGGGCTCTTTTAGCTACCCTGGCCCGCAGATCGGCCCCCTTGCCACAAAAGTGGCCCATCTACTACGTTAACACGGATAGCCTCGGCCATACCGAAAACCGTGAAACAAAACCGCAGGTAGACAGCTTGTCGATTTTCGAAAAAGCCGACTATGGTTGACCCCTGCGGCTTAAACGTAGTAGATAGGCCCTTTTCGTGACGCAGCACTACCGCACCCCAAATTGGCACCCCGAGCCTGTTATAAGTTGCTGTGAAATACGGACGGTTGATAATCAAGGGTTGATAATCAAAGCGCGCTATACGGCTTGCCATATTTCACTATACTTTGCTGTACGTCGCTATACTTTGCTATAACTTGACAATAATCGGCCCGTTACCATCCGGGATATAACGGCCTCCAAGCCAACGCTGGCTTGGGGTCCGTCTTGTACCATGGCTCTTTTGGACTATGAGCGCTCGTATTTCGTGGCCCGCCCGGTTCCCTGCCTTACGATTGCATTCCGTTCAAGCAGAGATTCGAGTGCCGCCAACGTCCGCATGCGGCTCAGCCCCGTCTGTTTTTCAATCTCGCTTCGCGACATAATTCGCCCGCCCGACAAGGCATTGAGAACCTGGATCTCTTCCTCGGACCCTTCAAAGG
>CAUGJN010000165.1 GCA_959599635.1 uncultured Collinsella sp. | reverse complement strand
CGCCACGGCTCACGAGCTCCTCGGTGGAGTAGCCGCCCGAGCGGGCGCGCTCGGCAAAGGCTGCGAACTCCTCGCGGATGGGATAGGTGAGCTCCAGCTCGTCAGCGATATCAAAATAGCGCTGGCCAATGTCCTCGAGCAGCTCCTCGCACGACACGTGGTACTTAACGTGCGCGTTGACCAAGTAGAGCAGATCGGTCACCTTGGTGTCGCCCTTAAAGCGGCGACCGCAGGCAGAAACCACCACAAAACGGCGGGCCGGGTCGGCATCGACAATGGCCTTGATCTTCTTAAAGTGTTCGGCGTCGGCGACCGACGAGCCGCCAAACTTGGCAATTTTTATCATGGCGTGGAGGTTACCTTTCTAAAAGCCTCTGCAAACCTGTTTTGCGCGCTCTGATACCATGGTTTCACCGATTGGGACCAAGGCATCCGAGGAGCAGTGTTATATGGGAACTTATCATAGTACACGAGGACGCACTTTATCGTGCTCAAGTAAGGTGGCAATCCGTACCGGCATCGCTCCCGACGGGGGTTTGTTTGTCTCGGACGAGCTGGGCACCCAGCAACTCGATATCAGCTCGCTTGCAGATAAATCGTACTTTGAAATCGCTCAAGATGTGTTGGGAATGTTACTGAATGATTACACGGCCGAAGAAATTTCGGCGTGTGTCGACGAGGCTTACCGCAGCACGTTTGCGAGCGAAGAGGTCACGCCGCTCGTCAAACTCGACGCCGCACCGGGCGCCGATGCCCCTCAGACCTATGTGATGGAACTCTTTGGCGGCCCCACAAGCGCCTTTAAGGACGTCGCCCTGCAGATGCTCCCCCGCCTGATGGCCCGCACCTCTGCCAAGGACGGCGGCGCCGAGCGCATCATGATCGTCACCGCCACGTCGGGCGACACGGGCAAGGCAGCACTTGCCGGCTTTGCCGACGCCCCGGGCACGGGCATCACTGTCTTTTATCCCGAGGGCAAGGTCAGCCGCGTCCAGAACCTGCAGATGTCCACGCAGGAGGGCGACAACGTCGCTGTCTGCGGCATCCGCGGCAACTTTGACGACGCCCAGAGCGCCGTCAAGCGCATATTTGCCGATAAGGAGCTTGCCGAGCGCCTGGAGGCCGCTGGCACCGTGCTTTCGAGCGCCAACTCCATCAATGTCGGCCGTCTGGTACCGCAGGTCGTCTACTACTTTGCCGCCTATGCGCAACTGCTGCGCGCCGGCACCATCGAGGCCGGCGACGCCGTGGAGTTCTGCGTACCGACCGGCAACTTCGGCGATATCCTGGCCGGCTACTATGCCAAGCGCATGGGCCTGCCCGTCGCCAAGCTCATCGTCGCGAGCGACAAGAACAACGTGCTGGCTGACTTCCTGACCACCGGCGTCTACGACCGCAACCGTCCGTTCTTCACGACCATCTCGCCGTCGATGGACATCCTCATCAGCTCCAACCTGGAGCGCATGCTGTACTTCCTGTCCGATGGCGACTGCGAGCTCGTAGCCGGCCTTATGGAGCAGCTTGCCCAGACTGGTCGCTACGAGGTGCCCGCCGAGCTGCTGGCAAAGATTCAGAGCGTCTTTGGCTGCGGCTGGGCCAGCGAGGACGAGGTCCGCGCCGCTATCAAGAGCTGCTGGGACGCGAACGGCTACGTGATCGACCCGCACACCGCTTGCGGCTATCACGTCTTTGAGCAGGTCGCCCCCGCCGAGGGCGCCAAGGCCCGCGTGCTGCTTTCGACCGCCAGCCCCTACAAGTTCCCGCGCGCCTGCTGCGACGCCCTGGGCCTCGACGTTCCCGAGGATGATTTTGAGGCTATGCGTGTGCTCGAGCAGGCCACCGATACGGTCGCCCCGGCACAACTTGCCGAGCTCGAGTCCAAGCCCGTCCGCTTTGAAGACGTCTGCGACGTCGATGAGATGGCAAGCTACGTCGAGTCTGCAGCAAAACGAATGAGCACCAACTAAACCCCTTATTAAGCGCCGGCGAAAGCCGGCGCACCTTCTTTTATCAGAAACCCACCGGGATGATGACGAGCTGACATGCGGGTCTGCCTGTTTAGTTCGTCGCGAGTTCCGCACGAGCCGGAAAGCACTTAATGTGCTTTCCGAGCGAGCCAGGACTGCCCGAGCAGCGAACTAAACAGGCAGACCGCCCAGGAGATTCCCATGATCAAGATCACCGTCCCAGCAACCAGCGCCAACCTAGGCATTGGCTACGACACCCTCGGCATGGCCGTCAGCCTCTACTCGCACTTCACCTTTGAGCGCGCCGACAAGCTCACCATCACGGGCTGCCCCGAGGAGTTCCAAAACGAGAACAACCTGGTCTACGTGAGCTTTGTCGATGCACTGGCTGCATGGGACGAGCCGGCTTTTCCCGTTGCCATCGACATTCAAACCGATGTGCCCGTCGCTCGCGGCCTGGGCTCCAGCTCCACCTGCGTCGTCGCCGGCATTATGGCCGCCGCCGCGCTGACGGGCCACACCGTCGACCGTGCCGAGCTCGTCCGCATTGCCACCGAGGTCGAGGGCCATCCCGATAACGTCGCCCCTGCCATCCTGGGCGGTGCCGTTTGCTCCTTTACGCCGACTGATTCGCTCCCCCAGTGTCTGCGCTACGAGGCGAGCGATCGCTTGCGTTTTATTACCGTGATTCCGCCCTACGAGGTGCATACGAGTGAGGCGCGCAAGGTCGTGCCGCAGGAGATTCCACTCTCCACCGCCGTATGGCAAATGGGCCGCATCGCCGGCATGACGCGCGGCCTGGAGACCGGCGACCTTGACCTGATTGCCGCCGCCAACGACGACCGCATCCAGGAGCCCTATCGCCGCCGCCTGATTCCCGATTACAACGCCGTGCGCGACACCTGCCTTAACGGCGGCGCCAAGACCATCTGGATCAGCGGTTCGGGCTCGACTCTCATGGCTGTGACCGACGACACCATCGTGGCAAAGTTCTTGCAGGTCAAGCTGCGCGAGCAGTTCCCTAAGTGTGAGACGCATATTCTGACGTGCGACACGGAAGGCGCCCAGATCGAGTACCTGTAGCGCCCTGCCTCATTGCTCTCACCGGTCCCCTTGGGGCTTCCCCTGAAAACGTCCTCGATCATGAATTGCCCCGTCGTGCGCTTCGCGCGACGGGGCAATTCGATCTGCGGATTGTTTTCAGGGGAAGCCCCAAGGGGACCTTCGCAGCCTCGACAGGATAATCGCATTCGCTGATTTAATTATCGCCCGATTCGCGGCGCAATCTATTTATCTCCGCTGCTCAGAACCGCCTCAAGTCTTTGCACGAGAACTCCGACGGTAATTCCAAGTGCCTCTGCATAGGCGAACTGCTCATAAACCCTAAGACTGCGTTCCCCGGTTTCGACTTTCGAGATGAACGACTGAGGTACCCTCAGTTTCTTTGCGAGTTCAACCTGAGTGATACCTTGTTCCCGACGAATCTGGGAGAGGCACTTTCCGCATGTCCTATTAGCATCAACGTTCATACCGTTTACGCTATATTCCATTTTGATATATCCCAAACTAGGATATATTCATGTGAGTATCTGTTTCACTT
>CAUGJN010000164.1 GCA_959599635.1 uncultured Collinsella sp. | reverse complement strand
AGGTCGTTGCGGCGCTGCAGCTGCGTATCGATGTTCTGCCAGGCGTTATCGATGCGGTTACGCTTGGTGACCATGTTGTTGTAGATGCCGGCGATGGCGCAGACAATCACAATGACAACAACGATGCCGATGATGACGGTAATCATGATGTCTCCGTTTCGAATGGCCGCGGCGGCATGCGCCAGCTGCCGTTGGTATAACGCTACTAGTATACCCGCAACGTTTTGCCGTGCCGAACTTTCCGGTAAGCGTTATGTTTTCGGTGGGGTTGGCACCGGGGCAAAGCGTGCGAGGTACAGGTGTAAGATATGCGACAGATTGACGAGTGTTGTCTTTGCCCTGAGGATGGCGATACCAGTGGACCTTCGCATCAAGAAAACCTACCGTGCCCTGTTCGATGCCTTCACCGAGCTTCTCGAGGAGCATCGTTTTGAGGACCTGACGGTTGCCATGCTGTGCGACCGCGCCATGATTCGCCGCACGACGTTCTACAAGCACTTTCGCGACAAGAACGATTACTTTGCCTTTTATATCGATGAGCTCATGTCGGGCTTGCCGCAAAAACAGCCCGATGAGGCCGGCGCAGTGTCTGCCGAGGACGTGCGCGCGCTTCGGCACGCGATTTTGGACGATGCCATGGATTTGATTCTGGCGCACGAGCAGCTCATGGATAACATTTTGGCAAGCAGCATGTCGGGCATGTTGACCAACGTTATTTGCGACCGTATTGCCCGCTCCATCCGCGAGCGTGTGATGAACGTGCTTGCCGAGGATGCCCTGGCCCCCGTGTCACTCGAGACGACGTCTGAGTTTGTCGCCGGCGGTATTATTCGACTTTTCACGATATGGTGGGAATCGGGCCACGATCTTGAGCGTCGACCCGAGATGGCCGACGTGGTCGATGCGCTGTTTGAGCGGACCATGACGCCGGTGCATCACTAAAAGTGGCGGAGAGAGGGGGATTCGAACCCCCGGAACGCTCTCGCGCTCAACGGTTTTCAAGACCGCCGCATTCAACCGCTCTGCCATCTCTCCGTGAGTCGTAATGATAGCATCGTTTTGAATTTGCAACAGGGAAGGCGAACGATGACGATCACCGAAATCGACGAGAAGTTCATGCGCGAGGCGCTGGCGGAGGCTCGCGCCGCCGCGGCGGTGGGCGAGGTACCGATTGGTGCCGTGGTGGTGCGCGCGGGCGAGATTGTCGCGCGGGCGCATAATCGTCGCGAGCTCGACCAGGACCCTTCGGCTCATGCAGAGTTCGCGGCCCTGTGCGCTGCCGCTCGGCCGCTCGGTCGCTGGCGCCTTTCCGACTGTACGGTCTATGTGACGTTGGAACCCTGCTGCATGTGCGCAGGCCTTATGGTTAACGCGCGCGTGGGGCGCTGCGTGTATGGCGCGAGCGACGCCAAGGCGGGCGCGTTGGGATCCCTATACGATTTGAATGCCGACTCGCGCCTGAATCATCGGTTTAGCGTGACGGCTGGCGTGCTGGCAGACGAGTGTCGTGAGGTGTTGAGCGGCTATTTTAGTGGGTTGCGTGGCACCGATGGTACTGGCTGCGGTTGTGGGGCCGATCTTGAGGCGCATGCCGCTCATGCCGAGGCGCTCGCGTGTGCCGAAGATATCGTCGTTGAGGCGGTCGATTTTGGTGCCGCGTGCCGCCGGCCCCGCCGTGTGCTGTTGGCGATTGATTCCTTTAAGGGCAGCGTGTCGAGTGCGCAGGCGGAGGCGGCGGTTGCCGAAGGCGTGCGCCGCGTTTGGCCCGATGCCCAAGTGGCCACGTTGCCGCTGGCAGATGGTGGCGAGGGAACGCTCGACGCCGTTGCCGCCTGCGGTGGCGAGCTTGTGACCTGCGAGGTTGCAGGTCCCTTGGGCGAGCGTGTGCCTGCCCGGATGCTGGTTGATGTCGAGCATGAGTCAGCTGTTATTGAGATGGCCGAAGCCGCGGGCATCGGGTACTCGCCTTGCACGGAGTCGTCGGCGCTGGCTGCTACAACCTATGGCGTGGGCGGGCTGATGCTCCGTGCGGTTCGTGCCGGGGCAAAGACTATCTATATTGGCTTGGGCGGCAGCGCCACCAACGACGGTGGCGCCGGTATGCTGCAGGCGCTGGGCGCGCGCCTTGTCGATGAGCACGGCCGCGATATCGCTCCCGGTCTCGCGGGTCTCGAACACGTGGTGAGTATCGATTTGGCGCCAGCGCTTCGGGCGCTGAACGGCGCGCGTGTCGTGGTGCTTTCCGATGTCGAGAATCCGCTTGTGGGACGCCGAGGCGCCCTAGCGGTGTTCGGTGGGCAGAAGGGCCTACCGACGGATGATGCCGAGGCGCTGAGCAGGTGCGACAGCTGGATGGTCGACTACGGTCGCCTGCTCGATGCGGCGATTGCCGAGGCACGGGCTCAGGGGTTACTGCGCGTGCCCGAGGGTGCGCGGACATTTGGCTCGGTGCTCGGCGTGCCCGGCGCGGGCGCTGCCGGTGGCTTGGGCGCGGCGTTGCTGGCGCTCTGTGCGGAGCTGCGTTCGGGCGTGGAGACGGTGCTCGATCTCGTGGGATTTGACGAGCGCGTGCGCGATGTCGACCTGGTCATAACGGGTGAGGGCAATATGGACGAGCAGTCCGCCGCCGGTAAGGCGCCAGTGGGTGTGGCTCGTCGCGCGAAGCGATATGACAAGCCGGTGGCCGCCGTCGTTGGCGGTCGCGCCGTCAACCTGGATGCGGTGTATGGGCAGGGCATCGACCTTGTACTGCCGATCTGTCGCAAGCCCATGCCCCTCGACCAGGCGCTCGGTGTGCAAGAGGCCACAACCAACCTCATCTGCGCCGGCGAGGCAGCCGCCCAAGCCTACGACCTCGCCCGCCTCTAAAACCCATCCCCTCGATAAGTTGCGGTGAAATACGGAGTGTTTTTGCCTTTAAGGCGCCAATTCAGTCCGTATTCCACCGCAACTTCGTGAATGGTCATCCGAGGCTGGCCGCCTTGGGCCTTGGGTCGGACCGTTTGCCACGAAATGCGACCATCTACTACGTTAAGCCGGCCACCCTCGACCATCCCGGCATTTGCAAAAACAAAACCGCAGGTAGAAAGCTTGCCGATTTTCGAAAAAGTCGGCTATGGTCGACCCCTGCGACCTAAACGTAGTAGATGGGCCCTTTTCGTGGCACAGCACCAGATCAGTCTATTTAGGACGGGGCCTCCTTGACTACTTTCGCCACCCTGATGCCCCACCAGTCAAAAAGTAGTCAAAAAGGCCCCGTCCCAAATTAGCTGTCTTGCCCCATCGAGCGAGAGCAGGTAAGATATACCGAGCGCCTAGCGCGTTCGATGGGTTCGGATGACGACATGTTCCGAATCTGGTCAGGTCCGGAAGGAAGCAGCCATAAGGAGCCTCTGTCGGGCATCCGAATCCATCGAGTGCGCAGGCGTTTTTTGGTGCCGCGGCTACCCGCGAGTGCCGGCAGGGCGCTTGGTGTCTCGCTGGTCCTCGGCTTCGCCTGCGGGATCGCTCGACTACCAAGCGCCCTGCCGGCACTCGCGGGTAGCCGACCAAAACCGCCTGAAGGGTCACGTTTATCTGAATA
>CAUGJN010000163.1 GCA_959599635.1 uncultured Collinsella sp. | reverse complement strand
GTACAAATCTGCAAGAGCAAATGTGCCGGTAGTAGCATCAAAGTCGAGTTCGAGCACACAGCAGTTGCCAATGCGGTGCTTCATCTTGAGCGGCTCCACGCCCACGCCGCGCATGACCTGAGCCGCTGCGGCGCCATGGCTCACGCACAACACGCTCTCATGTCCAGGGCGCTGCATGAACTCGGTGATGGTCGCCATCATACGCTCGCGAAACTCGACTTCGCCCTCGCCGTCATACTGCTTGTAAAAATCGCCGTACGGCAGGCGCGGATTCAAATCCTCGCTCGCGCCCTCAAATTTGCCAAAGTTCCACTCCTTAAGGCCCTTGACGCGCTCGTAAGGCTGACCGGGGAACGCAAGCTCAAGCGTGTCGCACGCACGCTCGGACGTCGAACTGTACGCATGGTCAAACGTAAGGCCACGCCCTCGCAGGGTCGCACCGACAGTTTTAGCCTGCTCGATTCCCAGCTCGGTGAGCGGCGAGTCACACCAGCCCTGCTTGCGACGAAGCAAGTTAAAGAGCGTTTGACCGTGACGCATAAAGTACAGTTTTGACATGAGGCCTCCGTGATCGCAATCGTTTGTCAGCGATTATGACACCTTGAGCTAACTTTAAGTCAAAGCTTTTTTGCAAAAACCACCACAAAGATGCCTGTCCCTTTTTGGCATGTTATGGCAGCGCAGCGAGCCGGTTCCAAGTGCCCCAGGTCGCCCCGAAAGAGGAGCGACGCGTACTTTGGTACGCGAGCGACGGCTTGAGGGGCGAGATGGGGTGCTTGGGGCCGGCGCAGCGTCAAGCCTTAAAGGTGGTCTTGGATGAGATCGCAGATGGCTCGGGCGTCGTTGATGTTGATGGCTCGGGTCGCAAAGCCGGCGTCGAAGGCCTGACGCGCCAGGGCTTCGTTGCAGGCAAGGGCCAGCGTGTGACCGTCGACCAGGTCGAGCGAGCTCTTGCCGCGCAGACGGTCGACACCGGAGCGCGCGACCACGATGTTGTCGAAGCCCTCGGTCTTGTAGCCCTCGATGATCACCACGTCGACATCGTTGTAACGCGACAGCAGCTCGCGCGCGGGCATCTCGTCCTCCTCGCGCGTGTCGGCGTACTCCGCCCAGCGCGTGGCGCAGATGAGACCCACGTGCTTGGATCCGGCCTGGTGATGGCGCCACGTATCCTTAGCGGGCACATCGATATCAAAGCCGTGATGCCCATGATGCTTGAGCGAACCCACGCGCAGGCCGCGGCGGGTGAGCTCGGCGATAACCTTCTCGACGAGCGTGGTCTTGCCCGAATTTTGGTAGCCGATAAACGCGATCGCGGGGACGGCCGGAGTGGGAGCTGCGGGCGCGACGGCGGCAGGTGCGCTCGCGGGCGCGGCACCGTCAGCGGCCACGGCCTCAGCAGCAGCGGCCTGGCGCTCGGCACGATCCCACACGCCCGAGCGGCCGCCCTCCTTGTGCAGCAAGCGCACGTCGACGATCTCCATGCCGCGATCGACGGCCTTGCACATGTCATAGATGGTCAGACACGCGGCACTCGCGCCGGTCAACGCCTCCATCTCGATACCCGTCTTGCCCGTCACGCCGGCCGTAACCAGCACGTGAAAGCCAACCTGCCCGTCCGAACGCGCCGGCGCCCAGCCCTCGGGCACGTCCTCGGCCGGCGTCCCCGCCGAAGCGATGGGCGCAATGTCGCACTTGCTCTTGGTAATGAGCAGCGGATGGCACATGGGGATGATGTCGCTCGTGCGCTTGATGGCCATAATGCCCGCCACGCGCGCGCAGGCAAGCACATCGCCCTTTTTGGCGCGGTCCTGCAGCACCATGGCCTGCGTCTCGGGGTGCATGAGGATGGTGCCCTCGGCGATGGCGATGCGATGGGTCTCGGCCTTGTCGGACACGTCAACCATACGTACCTTGCCCTTGGCGTCCACGTGCGTCAGTTCGTCGCGACGGGCGTCGCGGGCGGGCTCGGCGACAGCGCTGGCAGACGGCTGCGCGGACGCGTCGGCGCTGCCAGCATTCGCCGCAGCCGTGACTTTGTGGGCAGACATCGCGGCCCTGCGAGCGGCCTTGGTGGCATCGGCGTACCTGCTCTTGGCCATATGATCATCCTCCGATTTGGGACATAAATCGTTGCGTGCCCTCAATTATCGCGTGTTCCTGCGGTTTGTGGGCCACGGCATCGCGCCAAATCGAAAGTACCTGCATATCATCACCACGGCGCAGGGCATCGCGCACCGAATACTCGGCATCACTGAACAGGCACGGACGCACGTTACCGTCGGCCGTCAGGCGCAGACGGTTGCAATTCGCGCAAAAATGGTTGGACATGGCGCTGATGAAGCCGACCGTTCCCGCCGCGCCCGGAAAGTGCCAATAGCGCGCAGGGCCCGCGCCGGCAGGAGCGTCGTTGATGTCGAGCGGCTCGAGCTCGCCCAGACCAACCGCGGCGGCCCCGGCATTGATGCGCGCCCGCAGCTCGTCGCTCGGAACGGTGTCACTCGCATCCCACAGCTCGGGATTGAGCGCGGGCGCATGCGGGTCCACGGCGCAATGCGAGCTCGTGCGCTCGTCGCCAATGGGCATGTATTCGATAAAGCGCAGGTGGATGGGGCGGTCGACGGTCAGCCGCGCAAGGGCCGCCACATCTTGGTTGAGTCGGCGCACCACAACGCAGTTGACCTTAACGGGCTCAAAGCCCCAAGCCAGCGCCGCGTCGATGCCGGCCATGGTCTGTTCGAGCCGACCCAGACGCGTGATCTTTCCAAACAGCGTAGGGTCGAGCGTGTCGAGCGAGATGTTGACGCGGTTAAGGCCGGCATCTTTGAGCTGCGGTGCCAGCTTGGGCAGCAGGGCGCCATTGGTGGTAAGCGAGATGTCCTCGATCTGCGGAATCGCGCGGATGTCGCGAATGAGCGGAATGATACGGCGGCTGACCAGCGGCTCGCCGCCCGTCAGGCGTACACGGCGAATGCCCTCCCCCGCCACCAGACGCACAAAGCGGGCGATTTCCTCGGCGCTGAGCAGCTCGTCGTGCGCGCGGGGCGCCACGCCATCGGCCGGCATGCAGTAAATGCAGCGAAAATTGCACTTGTCGGTAACGGCAATGCGCAGGTAGTTGATATCGCGGCCAAAACCGTCATGTTGCACGTGCCCGTCCACGCAGTCCTCCCCTCACGCGGCGTTTTATTCTTCGGAAAACATAATACCCCACGAGCGAATCATGCCGACACCCGTACGACAGGACAGGTCGCTTCGAGCAAGACCGGCTTCCCAAGCCCATCCTCAGCACGCAAACCATCACAACATTCGATGCTTTTCCCGTTTTTGGCGAAAAACGTCGAATGTTGTGATGGTCTGCCTGCCCATGGCACCCCGTAGAAGGGCCAGAACGCCCCTAAAGGCCGCCGTCCCAGTGTCGAATCACGAATTCCCGCAGATCGTTCTGACGTTTCTGGAACGCTTCGCTTCGGTCGCACTTAAGGCCCATAGCGAGTGCGATGGCGTTCATCGCCCGGTGCAATTGCAGCTGGTGGGCAAACTGAGTCCCGGTGAGGACGATCATCCTAAAGCCCAGCGCGCTCAGCA
>CAUGJN010000162.1 GCA_959599635.1 uncultured Collinsella sp. | reverse complement strand
CAACTTGCCGAGCGCTACCTGGGTATCTTTGGACTGGCCGATTTTGCCGACCGCTATCCCGCGCGTCTCTCGGGCGGCCAGCAGCAGCGTGTGGCGCTTGCTCGCATGGTGGCGGCACACCCGGGTATTTTTATGTTCGATGAGCCCATGAGCGCGCTCGACGCGTATCTCAAGAGCGCGCTTGAGCAGAACATGCTCGACCTGTTCGACGTCTGTAACCGTACCGTGCTCTACGTGAGCCATGATATTGACGAGGCATGCCGCCTGTGCGAGCGCATTTGCGTGATGCATAACGGACATGTGGAGGAGATCGGCTCCGTCGAGGACGTGGTTCGCCGTCCGCAGACGCTGGCGGCGCTGCGCCTGACGGGCTGCAAGAACACAAGCCGGGCGCGCAAGATCGGCGACGAAAAAGTTGAGGCCCTCGACTGGGGCATGACCTTTAACGTTGGTCGCGAGGTTCCCGATAATGTGGCGTACCTGGGCATTCGCGCAAGCTACTTCCATGTTGACAATCGCGCGGAGCGGGGCCGCAACAGCTATGATTTGCATGTGGCCCGAGTGAGCGATTCGCGCTTTGAGCGCCTGGTGCTGCTGGACGCGCCGCGTGCCGATGCGCCCACGCGTCTGCAGTGGAAGGTCAACAAAGTGGGCATGCCTGTCGACGAGCTGCCGCAAGCAGGCGAGACGCTGCGCATGCACTTCGATGCCAAGAGAATCCATCTGGTTTGCCGATAATGTGACAAAGGGACAGTCCATTTGTCACATGCGAGGGGGGACGCCGAGGTTGGCATTGGTATCGACATCGGTTCGACGGCCGCGAAGGCCGCGGTGGTGAAAAACGGATGGCGCCATTGCGTGGACCTGTGTCATGCCGTCGGGCTGGCCGTCGGTCGATGCGGCCATTCGCGCACTGGCGCTCGCGTAGAGGGCCGGTGCGATAAGTCACCCGCTCTCGGCGCCGCCATGCGTATACTGGGAGGAACTGATTGACCTATGAGAGGAGGAATCGATGGCTGATGAACTCGTGAAGCTCACGCAGATGACCGCTGCCTCTGGTTGAGCCGCTAAGTTGGCTCCTGGAGCCCTCGCCCAGGTCCTGGGCGACTTACCCAATGTGCATAACGACAACCTGCTCGTGGGGTTCGATACCTCCGACGATGCGAGTGTCTTCCGTGTGGGCGAAAACCTGGGCCTCGTGCAGTCCATCGACTTCTTTCCGCCGATGGTCGACGACCCGTTCCTGTTTGGCCAGATCGCCGCGGCTAACTCGCTGTCGGACATCTACGCCATGGGCGGTCGGCCGAGCCATGCCATGAACCTCCTGTGCATTTCCAGTTGCCTGGGCGTTGAGGTTGCCGGGCAGATTCTGGCGGGCGGCGCCGACAAGTGCGTCGAGGCGGGTTGCTCCATCGCGGGCGGCCACACCATCAACGACGAGGAGCCCAAGTACGGCCTGTCCGTGAGCGGCTTTGTCGCGCTCGACCGCATGCTCGCCAACAGCGGCGCGCGCGTGGGCGATGCGTTACTGCTGACCAAGGCGGTTGGCTCGGGCATCATCACCACGGCCATCAAGGGCGAGCTCATCGAGCAGGACGAGGCCGCAGCCATGTTTGACTCGATGCGCACCCTCAACGAGGCGCCGATTCGTCTGGCCGAGGAACTTGAGCTTCACGGCTGCACCGATGTCACGGGCTTTGGCCTGATCGGACACGCGTGCGAGATGGCCGAGGGCTCGGGTGTGCAGATTGAGCTTGTGTCGGGGGCGGTGCCGCTCTTTGACCAGGTGCTCGACATGGCGCGTCTGGGCATTATCCCCGCCGGCGCCTACCGCAACCAGGACTTCTTTGGTCCGCGCGTGGCGGCAGACGATGACCTGGAGCCGGGCATGTTGGATGCGCTGTACGATCCACAGACCTCGGGTGGCTTGCTCATTGCGGCGCCTGCTGCCGACGTGGATGAGCTCGCGCGTCGTCTGCATGCCGAGGATCGCATCGCCGCCGTTATCGGTCGCGTGTGCGAGGCGGTGCCGGGCGGTCCTGCTGTTCGCGTTGTGCATTAAGAAAACCGTTTATGCGATCGTCCGTTGTTCTGGGCGGCCTCTTTCGAAAGGAATTTACTATGTCTACCAAGATTGAAGTCAATGCCATGGGCGATGCCTGCCCGCTGCCCGTCGTCAAGACGCTCAAGGCTCTCAAGCAGCTCGATGGCGAGGGCATTGTGGTGACCTCGGTCGACAACGAGACCGCCGTCAAGAACATCTCCAAGATGGCGCAGGAGAAGGGCTGCGCAGCCTCGGTTGAGAAGGTTTCTGATGCCGAGTGGCACGTGACCGTGGCGACCTCTGGCGCCGTTGCCGTGGCCGATCCCGAGCAGGATGGTGCTGCCTTCTGTGGTGCCAGCGCCGGCAAGGGCAAACTCGTCGTTTCCGTCTACACCGATTGCATGGGCCGTGGCGACGACGAGCTGGGCCACAAGCTCATGAAGGCGTTTATCTTTGCCGTGACGCAGCAGGAGGAGCTGCCCGCGACCATGCTGTTCTACAACGGCGGCGCCAAGCTCACCGTCGAGGGCTCTCCGGTGCTCGACGACCTGAAGGGTCTGGCGGAGCAGGGTGTCGAGATTCTCACCTGCGGTACCTGCCTCGACCACTTTGGCATTAAAGACCAGCTTGCGGTGGGCGAGGTCACCAACATGTACGTGATCGTGGAAAAGATGGAGCAGGCCGTGCGCGTCGTGCGCCCGTAGCGTATTGGTTGGAGTCGACATGAGGGAGAAGCGCCCGGCGCTTGTCATCACGTTTCCCACCACGGCTGCCGCCATGGGTTGCGAGTCCCTGTGCATCGAGCGCGGCCTTCCCGGGCGAACGATTCCCGTGCCCGGGGAGGTCGCTGCCGGTTGCGGTCTGGCGTGGAAGGCGCTGCCTTCGGATGAGGGGTTGCTGCGCGGCGAGCTTGCCGCGGAGGGCGTCCCCACCGAGGGCTTTACGGTGATCGACATGTGGGAGGTCGTGCGATGATCTACCTGGATAACGCGGCGACGACCATGCACAAGCCGCAGACGGTGATCGATGCCGTGGCGCAGGCGATGTGCTCGCTCGGCAATGCCGGCCGCGGCGCCACGTCGGGTGCGCTCGATGCGGCGCGTACCATCCACGGCTGCCGCACTAAGCTCGCGCGCCTGTTGGGCTGCCCGCGGGCTGACCATGTGTGCTTTACGCCTAACTCAACGGCGGCGCTCAACACGGCCATTAACGGCGTGGTGCGCCCCGGCGGCCGTGTGGTCACGACGGTGCTTGAGCACAACTCCGTGCTGCGTCCGCTTAACCGCCTGGCGGCAGAACGGGGCGTGACCGTTGAACATGCAGGCTGTGATACCGACGGTGTGCTCGATTATGACGAGCTCGAGCGGCTGGTCACGCCGGACACGCGTGCCGTGGTGGTGACACACGCCTCCAATGTGACCGGCAACGCGATCGACGTTGCACGCGTAGCCTCCATGGCCCATGCGGCCGGTGCGCTCGCGATCGTCGATGCCTCGCAGTCTGCCGGCACGGCGCATATCGATATGCAGGCCATGGGGCTCGACGT
>CAUGJN010000161.1 GCA_959599635.1 uncultured Collinsella sp. | reverse complement strand
GATTATCTTATTCGAGGCGGCCGCCAGGGAAATCAAAAAGGCCGGGCTCACCAAAGGATGCCTCTTTTTTTGAGGGTTCGAATCCCCAGCCTCCTTTCTCCGCACAAAAAAGGGCCCCAAATGGGACCCTTCTTTCAAGTCATACTGGCGGAGAGCTGGGGATTCGAACCCCAGATGCCCTTTTGGGGCATACTCGCTTAGCAGGCGAGCACCTTCGGCCTCTCGGTCAGCTCTCCGTAACAGCCGTTCTATAGTAACCAAACAGCCAAGGATGGGCAAGAGGAAATTTTCTAATTGCCTAGCAGCCTTTCCTTCTTGAAAGCTTCGCCTACCCCAGCGAGCGGTTGAGGGAGCCGAGCTCGTCGTTGCCCATGGTGCGCCACATTTGGAAGATACAACCGCGCGCCAGGAAAAAGAAGCCGTTATCGACCAGCTGCACGGCGGCATCCGCAAGCTGATTGGTCACCGCGGGCACGGGCGGCAATTCGAGTCCAGCCTTGTGGATGGTCTCGACCGCTTCCTCGAACGTCGGAGGCCCGCTGACGCCCATCTCGTTCATAAGGCCCTGCATTTCTTCCAGCGCGCTGCTGCCCGACTCCTCGCCGCGCGGCACCAGACGGTAACAAGCCAGCGCCAGGTCGAGCTGATCGCAATTCCAATAGGCAAACGCCAAGCGATAGAACAGGTAGCCGATTGCAGAACGATCGCTGGCAATACGTAGGCCGTGGCGCGCCACCTCGATAATCTCGTCAAAGCGCTCCAGACGCGCAAGCACGTTGATGAGCGCAAAGTGCGGCTGCATGGACGAGCGCGCCAGATCGTAAAGATGGCGCACCTCGGGCAGTGCTCGTTCAAAGTCCTCTTGCTCGGCGTAAAAGCTGCAGATCTCGTGCTGGGCAAAGTACAGCGCATCGGGCGCACGAAGGATTCGCACAGAGCGGTCTTCTTCCAACACCGGTAGCATCATGCGCACCAGCTGGTTATCGCAAAACTGCGTTTGAACCGGACCTGTCGCCAAAAGCTCGGCGACGGCGCACTTAGCCTCCAACTCCTCAACAAGACGGGAAAAGCCTTCAAAAGCACCTGTACGGTCGACTTTTGCCTGCTCGCGCAATTCAACAACACGGGCCACGTATGGGTCGTCGTCCTCTTCCATGACCTCCAGCTCGTCAGCCGTATCGGCAAGCAGCAGATCGCGCAGCGCCGGCGGCAGCATGCGATGGTCATCACGCGGACGAGCATGAACCTCCGCCGGCTCAATCGTCTCCGGAGCGGTTGACTCATACGCCTCAAGCACACGCTTGCACGGCATATCGTCCATGTCCATGCTCTCAAGATCCTTGGCGACAGGCACGCAATCGGCCAGATAGGCCGCACGCCCAAAGAAATACGTTGCGACAACGCACTCGCCCTGCTCACTGTCGGGAGCAGCAATCTGCACATAGCAGCGCGTGATGCAGGTGCCCGCGGCAAAACACGCTGCCGCAAGCGTGAGCGCCACGCGCGCATCGTGCTCCGCGGCCCAGATCGTGCGCGTGTCCTCGTCCAGCTCGTGCCAGGCGTCATCTTGAGCGTCGTATTCACGTTGCGGCATGGCATCAACGACAGACTGCCCAAACCGAACGAGCATAATCCCCTCGGCAACGTTTGCCCGATAGGTATAGTCGAGCCGCGTGACCACGTTAAGCGCCTCGACAATACGCGCGAAGCGGGTACGCACATCCCACTCACCGCCCGGCTGGCAAGCCACCGTACCCGGTTCGCCCCACGGGTTATCGCTCGAGGCCGTATCGAGCAGTCGAGGAACATCGTTGGTCGTCTTAGCGATATGCCACGCATCAAAGAGCGCGCAGCCCTCAAGGCTCGGCGACGAGGCCGCGGGGACCAATCCAGCCCCGATGCGCTCAAGGATGCCGGAGAGGCGGTTGAGACGGCACTCGATGGCAAGCAGCATGTCAATCTCGTCCTGGTCCAGCAGGCTACGATCAAAATTGAGATAGAAAAGCTTTGAACGATCAATGCGAGCCAGGCTCATCTCGGACTTGGCAGCGATGGTGCGCAGGCGGGGCAAGTCAATTTCACTCATAAGGGCAGCGGCATAGCGCTCGATACCGCTCGGATTCTCGGCATGGTCAACGCGGTAAAGCAGCGTCTCGATAGCATCAGGGAGCGGTGCCGTGTTAAAGCCCAAAAACACCTCGACCGGCTCGGGCAACTTTACGAGCTTGATCTTGTCGATAACATTTTGCATACCCTCGTCGAGTCCGCCGGCGTCCGCCGTGCTCGCAATGGCATTTTCGGAGTCAGCGAATATCACGTAGCGCAGGAACATCGATGCCATGAACTCGCCGTAAGGAAGGGAGCGGGTCGAATTCCATGTCTCGTGGTCGGACTGCTCGCGCATGGGGCCTTCGGGAGAGCCGACGGTTCGCGCGCACGCGCGCATCGTGCCGTTGGCTCCCCGAACCACAATCTCACCAATACCGGAGTCCGACTCGTCAAGGACCAGTTCCATGTCGGGATCGTTGGGCAGCGGAGCCTCGCTAACGGGGCGGTCCACCTTGTACACCTCACCCGAAACGCTTACGTAGCCCAAAAGCGACACATGACTTTTGCCAACAAATTCGACGACATAACAAGATTCATGCCGATCCTCGCCAAAGAGTTTCCAGACCACGCCATATAAGCGTCCCGCAGGCTGCTCGGGCATCGCCGGAAAGCGCTTTTTGGGATCGAGAAACCTGAGCTTGTATGTCGGACGCTCTGCCACGAAGTATCACCCTGATCGGTCGCTTGAAGAAGGAGTGGTCGCGAATAAGTCGCGACATCTACTCGGAATCTTACACGAGTCGACAGGAAATCGTCCGCTTTACGCCCGCGCCTCGACCGAGGTTCGAATCAATGCGGTGTTTACGTAAAAGAAAAGCCCCCGTTGCCGGGAGCTTTAATCTCAAATGGTGCGGCGTATAGGATTCCGCGCATCCGCTGCGCGGATCCGCACCGGCTTCGCCCGCCTGCCGGCGTGCTCGCCCGCGGGCTAAAAACGCTTCGCGTTTTCTTTACGCCCGCGCCTCGACCGAGGTTCGAATCAATGCGGTGTTTACGTAAAAGAAAAGCCCCCGTTGCCGGGAGCTTTAATCTCAAATGGTGCGGCGTATAGGATTCGAACCTATGACGTTCTGATTCGTAGTCAGACCCTCTATCCAGCTGAGGTAACGCCGCAACTTGTTGATTATTATGCACAGGGACTGAATAATGGTCAAGCATTTTTTCAAAAAAAGTTATCGAATTTGATTTTTAATCATTTGGAGGGCTTGGCGCGATCTTCGACGCATCGCGATATAAGAAAAGCCCCCGTCGCCGGGAGCTTTAAAGTCAATTGGTGCGGCGTATAGGATTCCGCGCATCCGCTGCGCGGATCCGCACCGGCTTCGCCCGCCTGCCGGCGTGCTCGCCCGCGGGCTAAAAACGCTCCGCGTTTTCTTGACGCCCGCGCCTCGACCGAGGTTCGAATCTCCGCAATGCTCCCATATAAGAAAAGCCCCCGTTGCCGGGAGCTTTAAAGTCAATTGGTGCGGCGTATAGGATTCGAACCTATGACGTTCTGATTCGTAGTCAGA
>CAUGJN010000160.1 GCA_959599635.1 uncultured Collinsella sp. | reverse complement strand
ATCTATCGCCAGCACGATTGCGTGGTGATCTCGGATGAGATTTGGTCCGATATCATCCTGTCGGGTCACAAGCATATCCCGACGCAGTCGGTGAGCGAGGATGCCCGCATGCGCACGGTTGCCCTCTATGCGCCCAGTAAGACGTTCAACCTGGCGGGCCTGGTCGGCAGCTACCACATCATCTATAACGAGACGCTGCGCGACCGCGTGAGCGCCGTGTCCAACAAGACTCACTACAACGAGATGAACGTCCTCTCCATGCATGCGCTTATCGGCGCCTACCAGCCGCAGGGCTACGAGTGGGTCGATGAGCTCAACCAGGTGCTTGCCGGCAATATCGAGTACTTCTGCACGTATGCAGAAAAACATTGGAAGGGCGTCGCGTTTTCGCGCCCGCAGGGCACGTATATGGTGTTCCTGGACTGCACCGAGTGGTGCCGCGATCATGGCCACGATATTCAGTGGTTGCTCGACGAGGGCGCGCGTGTGGGCGTGGGCTATCAGGACGGCCGTCCATTCCATGGACCTTGCCACATTCGCGTGAATCTGGCACTGCCGCTTTCGCGCGTAAGGGAGGCGTGCGAGCGCCTGGACCGCTACGTTTTTGGGGTATAGGGCGCGCTCGATTCGAGTGCTGTCCCATGCGCCCACGCCGTCAAAATGCGTGGGCGCATGGGGCGCAGAGGGTAGCGAGCGCGTTTTCCGCATTCGCTACTTTTCGTGAATCTGCTTGCCGCAAAGATGTTCAATCGAAATCTCGTAGAGTTGGACGCCCTTGATGTCTTTGGCGATTTCCTCCTCGACTTCTTCGGCGGAAGGGTAGTACTTAAGCGCGAGCTGGCGGACTTTGTCCTCGATAAACGCGGGCGCTTCATCTACCAGGCGACAACGACCAAAGACAACGGTACTCATAACGTAGGGAGCCCAGTCGCCGTCCTTGTACCACTCGTTGCCGTAAACGGTAAAGCAGACTTTATCATCATGCCTGAGTGAATCGACCTTGTGGCCAGCCTTGGCGCCATGGAAATAGATCTTGTCATGCTCGGCGTCAAAGAAGTAGTTGACGGGAATGGCATACGGGTAGCCACCATCGCCGTTGACGGCAAAGACACCGCGCTTGCAGGTGGCGAGCAACTCGCGCGCTTCCTCGTCAGTGATGGCGCGTTTCTTGCGACGTAAGGGCCTAAACATCGTTGGTTTCCTTTCTACCTGTATATGGTGGTTGAGCACAAACTATAGCGAAACAGCCCCGTTTTTCTTG
The DNA here is from genome assembly GCA_959599635.1 of uncultured Collinsella sp. GTDB lineage: Bacteria > Actinomycetota > Coriobacteriia > Coriobacteriales > Coriobacteriaceae > Collinsella. The sequence goes on along the minus strand of CAUGJN010000160.1, from coordinate 2,369 downwards.
ATACAGGCGAGTATGTTTTTGAGCTTGTTAAAGTCGAGCGGTTTGGACAGGTGGGCGTTCATACCGGCATCGTGTGCTGCCTTGGCGTCCTCGACAAATGCGTTGGCGGTGAGCGCGATGATGGGGATGTCGGCCGCATCGGCCTTTTCGCTCAGGCGGATCGTGCGGGTTGCCTTGTAGCCGTCCATGCCCGGCATCATGATGTCCATTAGAATCGCATCGAAGCTACCCGCGGGACGGCCAACATATAGGTCGACCGCTTCGTTGCCGTCGGCGGCGCGAGTTACGACGATGCCCTCGCTTTCGAGCAGAGCCTGGGCAATCTCGGCATTGAGCTCGTTATCTTCTGCCAAAAGAACGTTCATGTCTGCAAGCGAGCAACTGTATGCCTGCTCGTCCGTACGTTCTTTTGCCTGAGGGTTCTTGTCGATCTCGAGCGGAATCTGGACGTTAAACGTACTCCCCACGCCAACCTCACTCAAAATCTCAATCGTGCCGCCCATCATATCGATGAGCGATTTGACGATAGACATGCCAATGCCGGTTCCTTGGAACTTGCTGCGCGCATCGTCGCCTTCCTGGGCAAACGGCTCGTAAATGTGTGCCAAAAACTCGGATGTCATACCAATGCCGGTATCCGAGACGCTAAAGCAAAAGAGTGCATGCTCGTCGTTGAGCGGTTTGATGGTCGACATAAACGTGACGGTTCCGCCGCGCTTGTTGTACTTGATGCTGTTGTCGAGCAGGTTGACAAGGATCTGCCGAATATGGGTGGGGCTGCCGATCATATATTGGTCGACAGCGTAGGGCTCGCTGGTGTCGAGCATGGTTATGCCGCGGTCCGATGCGCGGAGCTTGCACAGTACGAGCGCATTGTCGCACAGCTCTTTAAGGTTGAATGATTCGTGCTCGAGCGTCACTTTGCGCTCCTCGATCCTGCCCATCTCGAGGATGTCGTTAATCAGTGACAGCAGGTGATTGGCGGCAACGCGCGCCTTGGCGCGGCTTTCGCGGGCGACCTGCATGTCGCCTTCTCTCAATTCCTCAATTTCGATAAGGCCCAGGATGCCGTTGAGCGGCGTGCGGATGTCGTGGCTCATGCGCGTGAGGAAAGCGGTTTTGGCGGCGTTGGCGGCATCGGCTTTCTGCCGTTCCTCCTGTGCGCGGTAAAGCGACCAGACAAGGATGACGATGCCGGTGAGCAAAATGCAGATGACGACTGCCGCAATGACGATGCGGTTGCGGTAGAGAAGTCGGAACGCATCCGATTCTTGCGCCGAGTACGATGTGGGGAAATAGCTGTTTGCAGAGAGCGATTCACCTGCATTGACGATGCCCTTATTGATGATTCCCAGCAGCTCGGGCTTGCCGCGCGAAATTAAACACGATAGTTGCGCCGTGTTGGTGAGTTCCTGTGTTTCGAAATCCTCGATGTCGTAGATGTCGCGGAGAGTTTCCAGGCGCGTGCTGGGGACAATGATGCAACGTGCCTTCCCCTCATTGAGGGCTTTGAGCACCTCGCCGTCATTCGGATACTCGGTTACCGTTGCGTTCGGAAAGAGACTTTCGAGCTCAAAACGGTTAACGATTGTGCTCTTTGTACAAGCGATGTTCTTAAGGTCGCTGTTCAGGTTTTTGCCACTGTGAATGGCGGTCAGCGAAACCGTTCCCATCGAGTTTGACTGGATGACCCCTGTCTGCTCGGCGAGCCAGTAGTCGCGAAACAGAGGCAGGGCGACATCGATGGTTCCGTTGGAAAGGGCTTTGATCATTTGCTTGTTGTTCGAGAGTGCGATTGTTTTGACCGTAATGCCAAACTTGTCGTGCAACGTCGTTGCAAGCGAGGCGAGCGACCCTTCCATCTCGCCGTCGTCATTTTGCGTACAGTAGGGAAGTTGGTTTTTAAGATAGCCGAGCGTGATGGTATTGCCGTTTTCTTTGAGCCAGGTGGTCTCGGTGCCGGTGAGCGATGATGAGCCACTGTTTTGGGTCGAGTGACTCGATTTGACTCCCTCGTTATAGCGCGGGTTATCGCGGGCGATGGTCGTCATGGCGGCGTTGATGTCGTTCATCAGGTCAGGGCGGCTTTTGGGAACGGCAAAATAGTAGTCGCTCGAGCCTACGTAGAACATGGGTGACGCATCGGGCGACGAAATGGTGTCGTTCATGATGACGGCGTCGACCTCGCCGTCTGCAAGCGCCTCAAAGAGGGCACTGCCGGTGTCGATTTCTTTATAGGTGCAGGTAACGCCTTCGTCGGCGAGCCACTGCTGGCCGACGATAGTTTGCATAACGCCAGAGTTGCAGCCGATGGTGAGGCCTTGGAGCGCCTGGGGGTCACCCTTGGCCAGGTCATCGCGGTCGGGCCT
>CAUGJN010000159.1 GCA_959599635.1 uncultured Collinsella sp. | reverse complement strand
CAGCTCAACGCCCGCGTGGAGTCCATTGACGAGCTCAAGGCCCAGGGCTTTACCGATGTGGTCGTGGCAACCGGTGCCTGGATGCCTGGCTCTGCGGGCCTGGGCGAGGGCGCCGAGCTCGACGTGCTGGAGTTCCTCGAGGCCGCCAAGAAGGGCGAGAAGCTCGAGCTGGGCGAGGACGTCGTGGTCATTGGCGCCGGCAACACCGCCATGGACGCGGCCCGCGTGGCCAAGCGCCTGGCTGGCGTGAAGAACGTGCGCCTGGTGTATCGCCGTACCAAGAAGCAGATGCCCGCCGACGAGGAAGAGCTCGATCTTGCTCTTGCCGACGGCGTTGAGTTCTGCGAGCTGCTGGCGCCCAAGGCGCTCAACGGCGCCGTGCTGACCTGCGATGTTATGGAGCTTGGCGAGCCGGATGCAAGCGGTCGTCGCAGCCCCGTCGCCACGGGCGAGACCGTCGAGCTTCCCGCCACCACGGTGATCTGCGCCGTGGGCGAGGGCATCGATGCCAGCCTGTACGACGCCGCGGGCGTCGAGCACGACCGTCGCGGCCGCCTTGCCGCCACCTCCACCGGCGTCGAGGGCGTCTGGGCTGCAGGTGACTGCCGTCGCGGTCCGGCCACCGTGGTCGAGGCTATCGCCGATGCCGCCGAGGTCGCCCGTGCCATCGCTGGCGTGGACTTTAACAAGTACGCCGACTGCAACGAGCAGGCCGGCCGCGAGGACACCTGCTACGAGCGCAAGGGGACGCTCTGCCGCGATAAGCGCAACTGCACCAAGACCCGCTGCCTGGGCTGCGGCTCGGTGTGCGAGGTATGCTGCGACGTGTGCCCCAACCGCGCCAACGTTGCCATTAAGGTGCCGGGCCTGGCCAAGCATCAGGTCGTCCATGTCGATGGCATGTGCAACGAGTGCGGTAACTGCGCCGTGTTCTGCCCCTACCAGGAGGGTCGTCCCTACAAGGACAAGCTCACCTTGTTCTGGAGCGATCAGGACATGGAGAACTCCGAGAACGAGGGCTTCCTGGCCGTGGACGAGGATCACTTTAAGGTCCGCGTCGCCGGCACGGTCCGCACCGTCTCGGTCGATGCTGTCAACACCGGTCTGCCCGAGGCCGTCCGCCTGACCATCAAAGCCGTGCGCGACAGCTATCCGTACCTTCTTAAGAAATAGGCGAGTCTCTTATGGCCAAATCCATTCAACATAACGTGGCCTACGTTGCCTGCGGAAGCGGTTGTGCCTCCGCAGGCGGCGACGCCCGCTGCAGCGAAGGCTGCATTGGCTGTGGCGCCTGCGTCACGGCCTGCCCCCACGGTGCCATTGCACTGGTCGATGGCATCGCCCGCGTGGATCGCTCAAAGTGCACGGGTTGTGGCCTGTGCGGCATGGCGTGCCCACAGCGTGTGATTGCCTTCGTTCCCGGCTACCAGAACATCCTGGTGCGCTGCAACAACACCGATAAGGGCGCCATTGCGCGCAAGATTTGCGACACGAGCTGCATCGGTTGCGGCATGTGCGCCAAAAAGTGTCCCGCTGGCGCTATCCGCATCGAGGACAACTGCGCCCATATCGACGGCGCGGACTGCCTGTCGTGCGGCATGTGCGCCGTCGTCTGCCCGCACGGTGCCATCCACGACCGCACCGGCATCGCCGCCGACGTGTAGAAGGGAATCACCATGGCACAGGAATTCACTTTTACCGTTAACGGTGTCGAGCACACGACGACCCAAAACAAGCCGTTGCTGCGCTACCTGCGCGACGACCTGCATATCCACTCCGCCAAGGACGGTTGCTCCGAGGGTGCTTGCGGCACCTGCACCATTCATGTGGACGGTGCGGCCGTCAAGGCGTGTGTGCTGACCACCGCTCTTGCCGCCGGCCGCAACATCGTGACTGTCGAGGGCCTGCCCGAGGACGTGCGCGAGGCTTTTGTGTACGCCTTTGGTGCCGTGGGCGCCGTGCAGTGCGGTTTTTGCATCCCCGGCATGGTCATGGCGGGCGCAGCGCTCATCGCCGAGGACCCCGAGCCCACCGAGGAGCAGATTAAGTACGCCATCCGCGGCAATGTCTGCCGCTGCACCGGCTACAAAAAGATTATCGAGGGCATTTCGCTGGCCGCTGCGGTGCTCCGCGGCGAAAAGCAGATTGACGAGGGCCTGGAGCGCGGCGACGACTACGGCGTGGGCAAGCGCGCCTTCCGCATCGACGTGCGCAAGAAGGTGCTCGGCGAGGGCAAGTATCCCGACGATATCGACGAGCTCGATCAGCCGGGTCTGACCTACGCCAGCGCCGTGCGCTCCAAGTATCCGCGCGCCCGCGTGCTCTCCATCGACACCTCCAAGGCCGAGGCCCTGCCCGGTGTAGTGGGCATCCTGCGCGCCGAGGACGTGCCGGTCAACCAGGTCGGCCACCTTATCCAGGACTGGGACGTCATGATTGCGGCGGGCGATATCACCCGCTGCGTGGGCGATGCCATCGTGCTGGTGGTTGCCGAGGACGAGGCGACGCTCGAGAAGGCCAAGAAGCTCGTAAAGATCGATTACGAGCCGCTGGAGCCCGTGCGCAACATTGTCGAGGCCAGGGCTGCCGACGCTCCGCGCCTGCACGACAGCTTCTTTGCCTTTGGCAACACGGTGGAGCTCAAGGACAACGTGTGCCAGAGCCGTCACGTGACGCGCGGTGACGCCGCCAAGGCGCTGGCCGAGAGCGCATTTACCGTGACGCAGCGCTTTACCACGCCCTTTACCGAGCATGCATTCTTGGAGCCCGAGTGCGCCGTCGCCTTTCCGTACAAGAACGGCGTCAAGGTGCAGTCGACCGACCAGGGTGCCTACGACACGCGCAAAGAGTGTGCCCACATGTTTGGCTGGGACAACGAGCCCGAGCGCGTGGTCGTCGAGACCATGCTCGTGGGCGGCGGCTTTGGCGGTAAGGAGGACGTTTCGATCCAGCACCTGGCCGCGCTTGCTGCCTATAAGCTCCAGCGTCCTGTGAAGTGCAAGCTCACGCGTGCCGAGTCGCTCGCGTTCCATCCCAAGCGTCATGCCATGGACGGCACCTTTACACTGGGCTGCGATGCCGAAGGCAACTTTACCGGCCTGGATTGCGAGATCAACTTTGATACCGGCGCCTACGCTTCGCTGTGCGGCCCGGTGCTCGAGCGTGCCTGCACGCATGCCGTCGGTCCCTACAAGTACCAGAACACCGACATTCGCGGTTTTGGCTACTACACCAACAACCCGCCCGCCGGCGCGTACCGAGGCTTTGGCGTTTGCCAGTCCGAGTTTGCACTTGAGAGCCTAATCGACTTGCTGGCAGAGAAGGTCGGCCTGGACCCGTGGGAGATTCGCTACCGCAACGCCATCGAGCCGGGCGAGGTTCTGCCCAACGGCCAGATCGCCGATTGCTCCACGGCGCTGAAGGAGACGCTGCTCGAGGTCAAGGATGCCTATTATGCGCATCCCGGGCACGCCGGTATCGCCTGCGCCATGAAGAATGCTGGCGTGGGCGTGGGTCTGCCCGATGCCGGCCGCTGCAAGATTCGCGTCGAGGATGGCCGCGCCGTGGTCTACGCCGCCACGTCCGACATCGGCCAGGGCTGCAACACGGTCTTTTTGCAGGACGTTGCCGAGGC
>CAUGJN010000158.1 GCA_959599635.1 uncultured Collinsella sp. | reverse complement strand
GTGGCCGACCGCATCCTGATGCTCTCGAGCTCGGCCTATTCGGTCGTGAGCCCCGAGGCCTGTGCGTCGATCCTGTGGAAGGATACCGAGCGCGCGAATGAGGCCGCTGAGGCGCTTAAGCTCACGGCCCCCGATCTGTTGGCGCTCGGCATCATCGACGGCATCGTTGACGATAGGGGCCTGTCGCATGAGGAGATCGCCGGTGTCGTCATGTCCTCGGCATTTGATGCCTTCGATACGCTTGGGCAGCTCGACGAATCGACCCTCACAAACCTCCGCTACGAAAAGTACCGCGCAATCGGTCAGTACCACACGATGTGACAAAGGGACAGCCCGCATGTCACATTGGGAAAGGCGTTCCATGTCACAAGTTTCTAACACCTCGTTTACAACGACGGTTTCATCAAACGCCATGGCCGTGGTGGACTATCTGTCCAAAAGCATGATGTCGGCGCTGCCGTTTATTGTTTGCGCGGCGTTGTTCCGCACCGCCGCCGTCATTATGGGCGAAGGCATGCTGGGCCTGTGGTCTGCCGATTCCGAAATCTATCGCCTGTTCTACAGTTGGCTCTATAACGCCGGCTACTACTTTTTGCCCATTTATCTTGGTTGGGCGGCCGCCCGCCAGCTCGGTTGCTCGGAGCAGCTGGGCATGATGCTGGGCGGCGTATTGATTGCGCCCGATCTGCTTAAGCTCGTCGATGCCGCATCGACGACGGGGGCAGCGATGACTTTCGTGTATGGTCTGCTTCCCGCGCCGGTCAACGATTACACAACGACTGTTATTCCGGTTCTCATCTCGGTGCCCGTGCTATGGCAGGTGGAGCGTTTCTTTAAGCGCACTATCCCTCAGGCTGTGGCGTTTTCTTTTGTACCGTTTGCAACCATGCTTGTCATGGTTCCGGTGTCGCTGTGTGTTACGGCGCCGGCAGGCAGCTATCTGGGCATGCTGTTGGGACAGCTTATGTTTATGCTTGGCAATTCCGGTGGCATCGTGTCGCTGCTCACGCTCATGGGGCTTGCCGCGGGCTGGGAGTTCCTAAAGATCGCGGGTGTCAGCAACGTTGTCCTATCGCTCGCCTATGCGCAGTTTATGAGTGTGGGAACGGATTCGTGCATCCTGATCGCCGCGACGATGGCAACGTTCGCCGTTTGGGGTATGCCCTTTGGCGCGTCGCTCCGCGTTGCGGATAAGGACGAGAAGGCGCTCATGCTGGGCTATTCAATCTCGGGTATTCTTGGCGGCGTAAGCGAGCCAGCGCTGTACGGATGCGGCTTTAAATATGGCAGGTGTCTGACGTGCATGGCCGTTGGCGGCGCCGTCGGAGGCCTTGTTGCGGCCGTAGGCCACGTTACGGCTTATACCATCGGTATGACGAATGTTCTTATGGTCATTGGCTTTGCCACGGGCGGCATCTCGAATCTGCTGTGGTGCTGCGCTGCCGGCGGCGCAGCATTTGCGGTGTCTGCGGCGCTGAGCTGCTGTTTTGGCGTGGTGCCGACAAAGATGCAGGCGGCAGAAGACGCAGCTGATTCGCTCGAAACAGTGGCGAGCGCTGCTGAAGCAAGCGCATAAATCTGTGCGACAAAAGGACGATTCCTTTGTCATATTCCAAGGCTGCGGCCCGTGTGGGCTGCGGCCTTTTTGTATCTGGAGGACAAAGTGGCTACACTACAATCCGTTTGAGCAATAGATATATAGGTAGTACCGTGGGGACTGATGAGGATGGTCGAGTGGATTGTTCGTCGTGCGCAGGGCGACCGTGCGCGCGTGGGAACGTTGACGGGCATAGTGTGTATTCTCGCCAATGTTGCGCTTTGCGCTGCGAAGGGTGCAATTGGCGTGCTGTCGGGATCGGTTTCGATTGTGGCGGACGCCATGAACAACCTGTCCGATGCCAGCTCGAACATCGTGAGCGTGCTTGGCTTTAAGCTGGCGGGCAAGCCGGCCGACCCCGAGCATCCTTACGGCCACGGTCGCTACGAGTATCTCTCGGGTCTGGTCGTGGCGGCACTCGTGCTGCTGATTGGCGTTGAACTGGTGAAGTCCTCGGTCGAGCGCGTCATCCACCCCGAACCTGTCGAGTTCTCGCTTGCCCTGGTGGCAGTCCTTGCGCTTTCGATGGTCGTAAAGCTTTGGATGGCGGCCCTCAACCAAAAACTCGGCGATCGCATTGAGTCCGAGACGCTGCATGCGACCGCTCAGGACTCAAAGAACGATGTCCTAGCTACGGGTGCCGTGCTGGCGTGCGCAATTGTTTCGCAGGTGACGCACATCAATCTTGACGCATGGGTCGGCCTTGCCGTTGGCGCCTATATCGGCTGGAGCGGCTTTGAGCTCATCCAGGATACGGTGAGCCCGCTTTTGGGCCAGGCACCCGATCCAAAGCTGGTCAAGCACATTCGAGACAAGATCATGAGCTACCCCGGCGTTTTGGGCGTTCACGATTTGATGGTTCACGACTACGGCCCGGGCAGGAAGTTCGCAAGCGCTCACGCCGAGATGGCAGCCGAGGCCAGCCCGCTGGAAAGTCACGACACGCTCGATAACATCGAGCAGTCGTTTAGGGTCGAAGACGGCATGATCGTCACGCTCCATTACGATCCCATCGTGACCGACGATCCAAAGGTGGCGAGCATGCGTCTGCGCATCAACGCTATGGCTCAAGAGATTGATAGCCGCCTCTCGATCCACGACCTACGCTGTGTTCCGGGCCCCACGCATACCAACGTGATCTTTGACTGCGTACGTCCCTCGGATTTGGCGATGAGCGCCGAGGACCTGAAGCGCGCGTTGGCGAAACGGGTCGAATCGGAATATCCCAAGTCGGTCGCCAAGATCACGATTGACGAGGACTACGTAGGCCATACCCACGAGTAGGGCTGTGCCGAAAAAGCAAGTTATGCAGAAGGGGAGAGCATGAAGCGCCTATACCTACTCCGCCACGGTCAGACGGAGTTCAACGTCAAAAAGCTGGTCCAGGGCCGCTGCGATTCACCGTTGACCGACCTGGGCTGCAAACAAGCGGGAATGGCAGCCGCATGGCTCAAGGCCCACGACGTCGTCCCCGATAAAGTGGTCTCTTCGCCCTTAGGCCGAGCCATGGACACGGCAAGTCTCGTCGCAACCGAACTCCTCGGCCGGGATGCAGCAGTCGAGCCCTGCGAAGGCATCATCGAGCGCAGCTACGGCACCTTCGAAGAAGGCCCCCACGACGCCCTACCCACCGACGTCTGGGACCCCGGCGAGGACCTGATCCCATTTGGCGGAGAAGGAAGCCATGCCCTGCAGGAGCGCATGGTGGGCACCCTCACCAATCTCATGGGCGCCGAGGGCATCGAAACCCTCCTAGCAGTAAGCCACGGCAGCGCCAGCCGCCAATTCATCAAGGCCGCAGTCCCAGAGGGCTTCGAACTCCCAGCAAAACTCCCCAACTGCGCCATCATGATCTTCGATTTTGACGAGGAAAAGTCGGGAGAAGAGGGCGACACGCCTCAATCCAAGTTTACCTTGCGGCAAATCATCGATCCCCAACAAAGTCATTAGCCTGAGCGAGCAAGGTTTAGCAGACATCAACGTGGCGTTCCCAGTGTGCGGCGGAGGGGGCGGGCCTGAGACATATTAAGGTTGCTGCT
>CAUGJN010000157.1 GCA_959599635.1 uncultured Collinsella sp. | reverse complement strand
TATGACATCCCGACGTTCATCTTCATCAACAAGATCGATTTGGAGAATCCCGGCCGCGATGTTTTGCTGGCACAACTTGGGCAGCGTCTTTCCGAAGGCTGCCTGGATGCCAACGAACTGCTGGCGGGCGGCGCCGTTCAGGAGGACGCTGCTGCGTTGGACGAGGTGGCGCTCGAGGAGTTTCTTGAAGCGGGTGAGCTTTCCGTCGCAACGCTGTCGCGCATGGTTGCCGAGCGCAAGCTCTTTCCCTGCTTTGCCGGCTCGGCGCTCAAGGACCAAGGCGTGGACGAGCTGTTGGATGGCATATGCGCGCTGATGCGTGAACAGGCGTGGCCCCCGGAGTTTGCCGCGCGCGTCTATCGTGTCAGCTGCGGAGATCGCGGCGAGCGTTTGGCTTGGGTTAAAGTGACCGGCGGCACGCTGCACGCCAAGCAGATGATTGACGGACGTTCCGGTGCCGAGGCATGGGAGCAGAAGGTCGATCAAGTACGCATCTATAACGGCGAGAAGTATGAGCTTGCGCAAGAAGTTGCTGCTGGCGGTATTTGTGCCGTGACGGGTCTTGCGCACGTTCGCCCAGGGGACGCCCTGGGTGCGGAGCCCGCGGGCGATGCGCCCGTCATTGCGCCAGTCCTCACCTATACGGTGCTGCCGGGCGAACACGACGTCCATTCGGTGTTCAAAGCATTGACTGAGTTGGCGGACGAAGATCCCATGCTCGGCGTCAGTTGGAATACGCATCTTGAGCAGATTCATTTGCAGTTGATGGGCGCTGTGCAACTCGAGGTCGTGCAGCGGGTGTTGGCAGATCGCTTTGGTCTATCGATTGCGTTTGAGCCTGGCGGCATTCTCTATAAGGAGACTATTTCGCAGCCGGTCGAGGGCGTGGGCCACTTTGAGCCACTGCGCCACTATGCCGAGGTGCATCTGCGTCTGGAGCCGTTGCCAGCGGGTTCGAGCGTGCACTTTGGCACCGTGACCTCGACCGATGAGCTCGATCTTAACTGGCAACGTCTGGCGCTCACCAACGCTATGGAGCGCGATCACCTGGGCGTGCTGACCGGCTCGCCCATCACCGATGTGCGCATTACGCTCACGGGCGGCCGCGCTCATGCCAAACACACCGAGGGCGGCGATTTTCGCCAGGCCACGTACCGCGCGATTCGCCAGGGGCTCATGCAGGCGCGTGAGGCTGGCGCGGCGGTACTGTTGGAGCCGTGGTATCGCTTTGAACTCGAGGTGCCGGGGGAGTGTGTGGGCAGGGCGCTATCAGACGCCACGTGCATGGGCGCCGAGTACGAGCCGCCGACGATGGCGGGCGACCGGGCGAAGCTTGTGGGTCGCGTGCCGGCATCCGAGGTGCAGGATTATGCGCTGGAGGTAGCTGCCTACACGAGCGGTCGCGGGCATCTGTACCTGGAGTTCGCCGGTTATGCGGCCTGTCATGATGCCGAGCGCGTCATCGAGGCGGCCGCCTATGAGCCCGAGGCCGATCTGCCCAACACACCCGACTCGGTTTTTTGCTCTCACGGCGCCGGCTACACGGTCAAATGGTACGACGTACCCGCCGCGGCGCACGTAAAGGTCGATCCCGCCACCTTCCGCCCCTGGCGAGCAGCAGACGCCGAGTTTTTCGCCCACATGTGACATAGGGATAGCCCCTTTGTCACATTCAGTTGGTATAACTCGGTACAAGTTGGTATAACTATTACCAGCGTTTGCCAATCCGAGGAGGCCGACATGAATCCAAATCCCTTTAAGCCAACGGCTGGCAAGCGCCCTCCGATGCTCATCGGTCGCGAGTCGGTCATCGAAGATTTTGAGGAAGGACTCGACAACGGCGCCGGAGCGCCGGGCAGGCTCATGCTCATTACGGGAAACCGCGGCTGTGGCAAAACGGTTCTCCTGCGGGAGCTGCAGCGTTTAGCCAATGAGCGCGGATGGGCGGTTGTCTCCGATTCCGCTTCGCTTGGCTTATGCGACCGCTTGGCCGACGCGCTTCGCTCGAATAAACCCGTTGTGACGTCAATGGAATTCGGTCCGTCGTTTGGCCGGATGTCGGTCGAGGCGGCGCGAGCAAAGGGCGAGACGTTGCGAGGGCTGGTCAACGAGCGCCTCAAGAGGCTCGAGCCGGGAAAGGGCATACTGTTTGCGATTGACGAGGCGCAATCTGCGTCTATCGAGGAGCTGGCGGCTCTTGCCGTTCTCTATCAGCAGGTGCTCGGAGATCAGGATGCCACGGGCTTGTCCGATAGCGACCAGCGCGGTCTTGCGCTGGTGTTCGCCGGCTTACCCAGTATGGTTGACGACCTGCTCGAAGAGCCGAGCGTGACGTTTTTGCGGCGTGCCCAGCAGCGTACGCTGGGGGCAATATCTTTGCCCAAGGTGCGCGATTCATATATCCAGACGGTTAAAGACGCTGGTCTTTACGTTGACGCGGAGACGGCGGACCTTGCGGCGCGCAAGAGTATGGGGCATCCCTATATGGTTCAGCTGGTGGGATATTACATGTGGCGCTCTGCTGTCCGGCGCAACTCGCAGGTCATTGAAGGGCGCGATGTCGAGGATGGCCATGCGGATGCCGTCTCCGAGTTCTACGAAGCGGTCGATGCGCCCCTGTATTACGGGCTGCGCAGTCCACAGCGCCTTTTTATCGAGGCCATGGCGGTTGACGAGAGCAAACCGACGCGCATGGCGGATATCATCGAGCGCTGCGACCGTACCCAGAGCTGGGCGAGTAAATATCGCGCAAGCCTGATTCGCGAGCGCGTCATCGAGGCCGCCGGATACGGCCTCGTCCGGTTTGCCGTGCCCATGCTGGGCGAGTACATCCGCGAACGCATTTTATGGCATGAGTAGGGTGATAAAAGTGACGGAACAGAAGATGAGCCCGCAGGCTATCGAGGTGCGTGGCGCGCGCGTGCACAACCTCAAGAACATCGATATCGATATTCCGCTGGGAAGGCTCGTGGGCATTGCCGGCGTGTCGGGGTCGGGCAAGAGTTCGCTGGCGCTGGGGGTTCTTTATGCCGAGGGCTCGCGCCGTTACCTGGAGGCGCTCAGCACCTATACTCGACGTCGCCTGACGCAGGCCGAGCACGCCCAGGTGGACGAGGTGCTGCACGTACCGGCGGCGCTCGCATTGCATCAGCGTCCTAGTGTGCCAGGCGTACGCTCGACCTTTGGCACCATGACCGAGCTCAACAACAGTCTGCGTTTGCTCTTTAGCCGCTGTGCCCATCACGTATGCCCACATTGCGGGGCGCGTGTGGAGCCGAGCCTTAACGTGGCTGCGGGCCTGTCGCTCACGTGCCCCGCATGCGGCCGCGAGTTCTACGCGCCGAGTGCCGAGGACCTTGCCTTTAACAGCGGCGGTGCGTGTCCCACCTGCGGCGGCACCGGTGTCATGCGCGAGGTGGACGAGGCGAGCCTGGTGCCCGACGAGTCAAAGACCATCAACGAAGGCGCGGTGCTTCCCTGGGGCACGCTCATGTGGGACCTGATGAAGCAGGTGGCCGGCGAGATGGGCGTGCGTACCGATGTGCCGTTTAACCAGCTCACACCTCAAGAGCGCGACATTGTGTTTCACGGCCCGGCGGTTAAGAAGCATATTCTCTACGTTCCCAAAAACGGCGAGGGTGCCACGCCGCTCGATTTTACCTATT
>CAUGJN010000156.1 GCA_959599635.1 uncultured Collinsella sp. | reverse complement strand
ACGCTGGCTGTTGCCGCGACGCTTACCGAGGAGGCATATGGCATCTCGCTTGCCAGGCTGGTTGAAGGGAAGGATTGGGGCCCGCGCGAGTCCTTTGTGCTCAACGCGATCCTCATTGCAACATGGGGTGTTTCGTGTACGACGGGCGCTATCGTCGGCGCCGTTGTCGATGTTCCCACCGCTCTTGCAGGTTTTGTCTGCACATCGCTCTTTATCTGCCTGCTCTTTTCGCAGCGACTGTCGCGCGGCAAAGTCGTAGCTGCCGGTTTGGCTGCGGTGTCCGTCGCCATATGCAAGTTCTTGGGGTGGACGAATATCGCCGTGCCGGCAAGCGTGCTCGTCGGCGTTGCCGCGGCGCTCGCGTGCGATGCCCTCGTCGAGGGAAGGGGCGCTCGCGATGCCCGTTCATGAGTTTTTGGTTCTGTGGCTGTCGTCATGGGCGGCTGTCGCGTTTTTCCGCATCGCCCCGGCGTTTGCCTTGCGCGGGAGAACACTGTCACCCCGCGTTACCGAGGCCTTGGGTTATATTCCGCCTGCCGCCTTTGCGGCGCTGGTCGCGAACGACCTGATAAGCCCCGGTGCTTTCGAAGCCGGGCTGTGGCAGGGCTTGGTTCCCTGGATTGCGGCTGCCGGCGTCGTGGTGGTGGCAATCAAGATAAAGTCGATGTTGTGGTGTTGTGTCTCGGGCATCGTGTTCTATATCGGTTTGAGCCTCATATAAGAGCGGGGCACGTTTAGCGCCCCTGTCCAACGAATCGAATTTCACACCGAGCCGATCTGCTTCTTCTGGTACCATGGTCAAACTTTACTGTAGCAAAGTATGACGTGGTCTTTTGTTCCGCGTCAGCGGAAATGGGGGTTTCATGGCACAGGAAGCGACCGCCAACGAGCAAAAGAAATTCAAAGTACCGCGCATCCCGGGTGACATCATGATCTACCCGATGATCGTCGGCCTTTTGCTCAATACCTTCTGCCCGCAGGTCTTCGAGATCGGTGGCTTCTTTACCGCTGCCTGCCGTGGCGGTTCCAACACCATCGTCGCCGCGATCCTGCTGTTTGTGGGCGCCGGCATCAGCTTTAAGTCCACGCCGGGCGCCATCAAGACCGGCATCGTCGTGCTGATCCCCAAGCTTGTGGTGGCAGCCGCGCTGGGACTGGGCGTCGCGTATTTCTTTAACGACAACTTCTTGGGCCTGAGCTCGGTCTCCATCATCGGCGGTATCACCTTCTGCAACATGGCCCTCTACACGGGCATTATGGGCGAGTTCGGCGATGAGTCCGAGCAGGGCGCCGTGGGTATCCTGTTCTTTACGGCCGGCCCTGCCGTCACCATGATCATCCTGGGCGTTTCGGGTCTCGCCAACATCCCTGTCGGTACTATCATCGGCTCCATTTTGCCGCTCGTTATTGGCATGGTTCTGGGCAACCTCTTCCCGTTCATCAAGAACCTGCTGGTTCCTGGCACCAATCCCGCGATTGCCGTCATCGGATTTCAGCTCGGTGCGTCTATGAGCCTGTCGAGCTTTATTACCGGCGGCATTTCCGGCATCTTGCTGGGTCTCATCACGTTGTTTGTCGTCGGTCCCATCACCTTTGCGTTCGAGCGCCTGTGCGGCGGTAACGGCAAGGCCGCCGTGGCTTGCTCTACCATCGCCGGCACGGCTATGACCACGCCGGTTGCCCTTGCCGAGGTCGCGCCGCGCTACGCCGAGCTTGCGCCCACCGCGTATGCGCAGATCGCCACCGCCGTCATCATCACGGCAATCATGGCTCCGATTCTGACTGGTTGTGTCGACAAGAAATTTTGCCAGGGCAAGGAAGATCTGTCCGCCGCCGGTGTCGAGGCCATCGAGGAAGCCGTCGCGATCGACATCGATGGCGAGTAACAATCGACACCCATCAATAATGCCGGCGCGCAATTCGCGCCGTTCGAGCGCCCGAGCGGAAGCTGTCTTGCAGTGATGTTCGGGCGCTCTGCTATTATTTCCTTTATCCCTGCGGATAGGGGGGTATTTATTGCCCAGATACGACTCGGGCGATTCTGGCCACTTGAATAGTGAGGGGATGGCGTCTAGTGGTTAAGGCACTCAAGATTGAGATATTCCTGCTCTGCATGATTGTTCTTATCGGGCTTGCCGCGCGAAGTCGCCACTCCTTGTTCTCGAGTACCCAGCAGTTATTGTTTAGCACGCTCGGCTACACCTCTGCCGCGTACATGTTATTCGATATTATCTGGACGCTTTCGGACGGTGTGGGCGGCACGCTGGGCATTGCTGCCAACTGGATTTCCAACGCGCTTTCGTTTTCACTCTTTGCCGCCGCGTGCCTTATTTGGTTTATCTATTCCGAGACAGTGCAGGGCTCTCGCCTTTTGACCGCGCGCTATAGGATGGCGTTTGTAATGCTACCTGCGGCGCTGGTGGTCGTACTGGCGTTTACCAGCTGCTGGACGCATGCCCTGTTCTATATCGATGCACAGGGCATGTATCGTCGCGGTTTTGTCTATATGATCCAACCCATCGTCAGCTACTGCTACGTTATATATACGTCCCTGCATGCGTTTATACAATCTCGCAAGGTCGAGAGCCTGCAAAAGAAGGCCATCTATCAAACCTTGGCATTTTTCGCCATTCCGGCCTTGGTGGCCGGTGTCTTTCAGGTCTTTTATTCGGGTCCCTGCCTTAGTGTTGGCATCATGTTAAGTATGTTGCAGCTCTACATTGTTTGTCAGGAGCAGCTGATCTCGACCGACCCGTTGACCGGTCTCAACAATCGCAACCGCTTTGAGACCTATATGCTGTCGCTGTTCTCAAATGTGGATCAGGCCAAAGATGTGTATCTGCTTATGATGGACGCCGATGGCTTTAAGCAGATTAACGACCGGTATGGACATGTTGAGGGCGATCATGCCCTCCAGGTCATATCTGCTACGCTCAAAGAGGTCTGCTCGGCGTCTGGTGGTTTTATCGCACGCTATGGTGGCGATGAGTTCGTGGTGCTTCAAAAGGCGACGGCGGAACAGGACATCATAGACCTGTGCTCGGCGATTAACGACGAGCTCGCTCGTGCCGAGGTGCCGTATGCATTGCGGATGTCCATCGGTTACGCGCGGGTCGGCGATAGTGTTGATACCTGGCAAGATTTACTTCGCGCTGCCGATGCGGAGCTCTACCGCGTCAAGGCCGAGAAAAGGAAAGCCGGCGTCCAGATACGCTAGGAAAAGGGGTGCACGCTTGCGTGCGTGGCGGCCCTCAGCTCACCGATGTACTCCATTAAGCTAAAGTACATGAATCCCCTCTGCTAAATAAGGGCAGTTCGTTAAGCTTTTTTGGGTTTGTTGACGATGATGATGCCGCTGCAGACCAACAGCAGGGCAACGATGACGGTAACGGGGCTCGTGCCAGCACCCTCGCCGAGCAGCAGCGCGCTCAGCAGCACACCAAAGACGGGGTTCATAAACCCAAAGACCGAGACGCGGCTGACGGGGTTGACGGCAAGCAGGCGCGACCACAGCGAGTAGGCGACCGCGGAGATAAGCGCCATGTAGATGATGAGCGCGATGGCGGGGGCAATCGCCGTGGGGGAGAGCGCGCCACCCATCATAAAGCCGATGGCGGTGAGGACCAGGCCGCCGACCAAGAACTGCCACCCGGCAAGCAAGACGCCGTCGTGCTCGCGCGAGAAGATGCCGATCAGGCAGGTCGAAA
>CAUGJN010000155.1 GCA_959599635.1 uncultured Collinsella sp. | reverse complement strand
GCAAGCAAGACGCCGTCGTGCTCGCGCGAGAAGATGCCGATCAGGCAGGTCGAAAAGGCGCCCGCGACGGTGGAGGCCAGGATGAAGCCCTCGCCGTCGAGCGTAAAGCCAAAGGTGCCGTCCGCGCCCGAAAGGTTGACGAGCGCGACGCCGGCAAAGCCCAGTACGCAGCCGAGCACCTTGGCCGCATCGAGCTTTTCGGTGCGAAACGCCAGGGCGGCAAAGAGGATAGCCAAGAAGTTGGCGCTGGCCTCGATGATGGAGCTTGACATAGCGCTTGCACGGGAGAGACCAAGGTAGAAAAAGAAGTACTGGCCGATGGTCTGGAAGAGCGACAAGATGCAGATGGGCTTGATATCACGCGCTTGCGGAACGAGCGGTCGGCGCTGGGCCACGCTCATGCCAACAATGACCAGCATGCCGGCAAGGGTGAAGCGCAGACCCGCGAAGAGCAGCTGCGAGGCGCTGTCGTGCGCGGGAATGCCAAAGAGGCCGTAGCCGATCTTGATGCAGGGGAAGGCAGAGCCCCAGAGCGCGCAGCAAACGAGACAGCCCAGGATGAGTCCGGGCAGGGTGGCGAGATACGGCTTGCGGCTTTTCATGATGTCCTTTCTACATGCGCGAAGCAAAAAAGAACCCGCCACCGGATGCGTCGGTGGCGGGTGTTGTTACCCGAGGGGATTGTACCCGATGGGAACGTATTAAGCGAAGTAGGCTACGCCGCTCTCAAAGATCGGCATGAACTTGTCGCCGGGGACATGCTCGGGCACGTTGCGGTACAGGTTGTCGCCGCGACGCTCGGCATGGCCCATCTTGCCTAGGACGCGGCCGTCGGGGCTCGTGATGCCCTCAATGGCGAGTGCGGAGCCGTTGGGGTTGACGGAAAGATCCATGCTGGGCTTGCCGTCCTCGCCCACGTACTGCGTGGCGACCTGGCCGTTGGCGATCAGCTGGGCGAGTACTTCGTCATTGGCGACAAAGCGGCCCTCGCCGTGGCTGATGGCGACGGTGTAGGGGTCGTCCAGGCTGCACTGCGACAGCCATGGGGACAGGTTGGACGAGATGCGGGTGCGCACCAGGCGGCTCTGATGGCGACCGATGGTGTTGAACGTCAGCGTGGGCGCATCGGGCGTGGCGTCGACGATGTCACCGTAGGGCACCAGGCCGAGCTTGACCAGAGCCTGGAAGCCGTTGCAGATGCCCAGCATCAGGCCGTCGCGGGCCTTGAGCAGGTCGCGGACTGCCTCGGTGACCTCGGGAGCACGGAAGAACGCCGTGATGAACTTGGCAGAGCCGTCGGGCTCGTCGCCGCCCGAGAAGCCGCCGGGGATCATGACGATCTGGCTTGCACGGATGCGGCGGGCAAGCTCGTGGGTGCTCTCGGCGACGGCCTCGGGCGTGAGGTTGTTGATCACGAAGGTGTCGGCCTCGGCACCGGCGGCACGGAAGGCGCGGGCGCTGTCGTACTCGCAGTTGTTGCCGGGGAACACGGGGATGATCACGCGCGGGCGGGCGATCTTGGCGCCGCCGTACACGTGGATATCCTTGGCGCGGAAGTCGATGGTCTCGACCTCGGGGGTCTCGCCGGCGCTGCGGTAGGCGAAGACGCCCTCGATGCCGCTCTCCCAGGCCTCCTGGAGCTCGGCGAGCTCGATGACCTCGGAGCCGGTGTCGATGACATAGCCCTCGACGGTGGTACCCAGGGGCTCGACGACAACGCCGTCGGCGACCTCGGGCAGCTCGGCGTCCTCGGCGAGCTCGACGATAAAGCTGCCGTAGAGCGGGGTGAAGAGGCTCTCCACGTCCACATCCTCGGCAAGCTCGATGCCGATCTGGTTGCCGACGCACATCTTAAAGAGGCTCTCGGCGCCACAGCCGTAGCCGGGCGTGGAGACGGCCAGGGCGTCGCCGGTAGCAGTGAGCGCCTCGACGGCGTCAAACGCGGCGAGCAGCTGCTGGGCGTCGGGGCGGTAGTCCTCGCCGTAGGTGGCGGGGGCGATGCGGACGACGCGGTGCGTCAGGCCCTTGAACTCAGGGGAGACGGCGCGCGCCGCGCGGCCCACGGCAACAGCGAAGCTGATCAGAGTCGGCGGAACGTTGAGCTCGCCGGCCTCGTCCTCAAACGAGCCGCTCATGGAGTCCTTGCCGCCGATGGCGCCGGCACCCAGGTCGACTTGGGCCATGAGGGCGCCCAGGACGGCTGCTGTGGGCTTGCCCCAGCGCTCGGCCTCGGTGCGCAGACGCTCGAAGTACTCCTGGAAGGAGAGATAGGCGCGTTTGTGCTCAAAGCCGGCAGCCACAAGTTTGGCGATGGACTCGACCACGGACAGATAGGCGCCCGCAAACTGGTCGGCCTCCATCAGATAGGGGTTGAAGCCCCATGCCATGGCGCTTGCCGTGGTGGTCTCGCCGTCCACGGGGAACTTGGCGACCATGGCCGAGCTCGGGGTGAGCTGCGTCTTGCCGCCAAAAGGCATAAGCACGGTTGCGGCACCGATGGTGGAGTCGAAGCGCTCGGAAAGGCCCTTGTTGGAGGCAACGTTGAGGTCGGTGACAAGCGAGGTCATGCGCTCGACAAGTGTGGTGCCGGCCCAGCTGGGCTGCCACACGCTGCGGGCGCACACGTGGGCGACCTGGTGCTTGGGCGCGCCGTTGGAGTTGAGGAACTCGCGGGATAGGTCGACGATGGCGACACCGTTCCAGGCCATGCGCATGCGCGGCTCGGCGGTAACCTCGGCGATAACGGTCGCCTCCAGGTTCTCCTCGGCGGCGTAGCCCATGAACTCCTCGACGTCGCCGTCGGCGACGGCGCAGGCCATGCGCTCCTGGGACTCGGAGATAGCGAGCTCGGTGCCGTCCAGGCCGTCGTACTTTTTGGTCACGGTGTCCAGGTCGACATACAGGCCGTCGGCAAGCTCGCCCACGGCGACCGAGACGCCGCCGGCGCCAAAGTCGTTGCAGCGCTTGATCAGACGGCAGGCGTCGCCGCGGCGGAACAGACGCTGCAGCTTGCGCTCGACCGGGGCGTTGCCCTTCTGGACCTCGGCGCCCGAGGTCTCGATGGACTCGGTGTTCTGAGTCTTGGAGGAGCCGGTGGCGCCGCCGATGCCGTCACGGCCGGTGCGGCCGCCCAGCAGGATGATCTTGTCGGTGGGGGCGGGGCACTCGCGACGCACGTGGTTTGCCGGGGTAGCGCCCACCACGGCGCCGACCTCCATACGCTTGGCCACGTAGCCGGGGTGATAGAGCTCGTTGACCTGACCGGTGGCAAGGCCAATCTGGTTGCCGTAGCTGGAGTAGCCGGCGGCAGCGGTGGTCACGAGCTTGCGCTGCGGCAGCTTGCCCTCGAGCGTCTCGGACACGGGGGCGGTGGGGTCGCCGGCGCCGGTGACACGCATGGCCTGATACACGTAGCTGCGGCCCGAGAGCGGGTCGCGGATGGCGCCGCCCACGCAGGTAGCGGCACCGCCGAAGGGCTCGATCTCGGTCGGGTGGTTGTGGGTCTCGTTCTTAAACAGGAACAGCCAGTCCTGGTCCTCGCCGTCGACATCGACCTTTACCTTGACGGTGCAGGCGTTGATCTCCTCGGACTCGTCGACATCGGTCATGACGCCGGTCTTCTTAAGGTACTTGGCGCCGATGGTGCCCATGTCCATGAGGCAGACGGGCTTGGCGTCGCGACCGAGCTCGTGGCGCATCTCCATGTAGCGGTCGAAGGCCTGCTGCACCACGGCGTCGTCGATCGTCACGT
>CAUGJN010000154.1 GCA_959599635.1 uncultured Collinsella sp. | reverse complement strand
AAGGCTGCTGCTGAGTCTCATCGTGCTGATATGACTCGCTTCCTGCGCGCCATGATCTCTCACCCCTCTGAGTCCTGCGAGGAGGGTGAGGTTGTTGTCTGCATCAAGGCCGAGATGGAGAGCCTTGGCTATGACGAGGTCAAGGTCGACGGCCTGGGCAACGTTATGGGCTTTATGGGCGAGGGCGACAAGATCATCGCCATCGACTCCCACATCGACACCGTCGGCATCGGCAACATCGAGAACTGGGATGCCGATCCCTATGAGGGCTACGAGACCGACGAGATTATCTACGGCCGCGGCGGCTCCGACCAGGAGGGCGGCATGGCTTCCGCTACCTACGCTGCCAAGATGATGAAGGACATGGGCCTCATCCCCGAGGGCTACAAGATCATGGTCGTTGGCACCGTCCAGGAAGAGGACTGCGACGGCATGTGCTGGCAGTACATCTACAACAAGGACGGCATTAAGCCCGAGTTCGTCATTTCCACCGAGCCCACCGACGGCGGCATCTATCGCGGTCATCGCGGCCGCATGGAGATCCGCGTCGACGTTCACGGCACCTCCTGCCACGGTTCTGCTCCCGACCGCGGCGATAACGCCATCTACAAGATGGCCGACATCATCGCCGACGTCCGCGCCCTCAACAACAACGGCTGCGACGAGTCGACCGACATCAAGGGCCTCGTCAAGATGCTCGACCCCAAGTACAACCCCGAGCACTTCGAGGATGCCCGCTTCCTGGGCCGCGGCACCTGCACCGTCAGTCAGATCTTCTACACCAGCCCCAGCCGTTGCGCCGTGGCCGACTCCTGCGCCATCTCCATCGACCGTCGCATGACCGCCGGTGAGACCTGGGAGTCCTGCCTGGACGAGATCCGTAACCTGCCGGCCGCCAAGAAGTACGGCGACGACGTGAAGGTCTCTATGTACATGTACGACCGTCCGTCCTGGACCGGCGAGGTCTACGAGACCGAGGCTTACTTCCCCACGTGGATCAACAAGGAGACCGCTCCGCATGTCAAGGCCCTCGTCGACGCCCACAAGGCCATGTTCGGTGACGAGCGCATCGGCTGCGAGCCCAGCATGGACAAGCGCACCGGTCGTCCGCTGTGCGACAAGTGGACCTTCTCCACGAACTGCGTTTCCATCCAGGGCCGCTATGGCATCCCCTGCGTCGGCTTCGGCCCGGGTGCCGAGTCTCAGGCTCACGCTCCCAACGAGGTCACCTACAAGGACGACCTGGTCACCGCTGCTGCCATGTACGTGGCTGCCCTGAACCTCTACGATCCGAGCAAGGCCGATGGCGACGCCACCGTGTTCCGCGCCGGTCTGACCAACAACAAGATCGACTAGTCCCATTCCTCGATCTTGTTGAGCCGGGGGCCGCTCGTGTCCCCGGCACCCCCTGTTGACTTGGGGTCCGCGGTCGTTATCTCCCATGCTTCCTCAACGGTGGCGGGTCCTCGTCATGGTGCTCTGCATGTTCTAGCCACACGCGCATGCCGGAGCACATCTACTCATTGCGATCGTTTCATCTTTAGAAAGGACATTTCCATGGACGCTAAGTTTACCGAGCTCGTCGAGCAGCTGAACGGCCTCGATTTTAAGGGCATGTACGGCAGCGACTTCCTGCACACCTGGGATAAGACCACCGATGAGCTCAAGGCGCTCTACATCGTCGCCGACGCCCTGCGCGAGCTGCGCGAGAACAACGTTTCGTCCAAGATCTTCGATTCGGGTCTGGCCGTCTCTCTGTTCCGCGACAACTCCACCCGTACGCGCTTTTCCTTCTCTAAGGCAGCCAACCTGCTCGGTCTTGAGCTGCAGGACCTGGACGAGAAGAAGTCCCAGATCGCTCACGGCGAGACCGTCCGCGAGACCGCTACCATGATCTCCTTCATGGCCGACGTCATCGGCATCCGCGACGACATGTACATCGGCAAGGGCGACGCCTACATGGCCGAGGTCTCCGAGTCTGTCCAGCAGGCCTACGAGGACGGCGTTCTGGATCACCGTCCCACGCTCATCTCCCTGCAGTCCGACTCCGATCACCCCACGCAGTCCTCTGCCGACATGCTCTACCTCATCAACGAGTTTGGCGGTCTTGAGAACCTCAAGGGCAAAAAGGTTGCCGTCACCTGGGCCTACTCGCCCTCTTACGGCAAGCCGCTGTCCTGCCCGCAGTCGCTGATCAGCCTGCTGCCCCGTTTTGGCATGGACGTCACCTTAGCCCACCCCGAGGGCTACGACCTCATGCCCGAGGTCGTCGAGCGCGCCAAGGGCTATGCCGCCGAGTCCGGCACCACCTTTAAGCAGGTCAACACCATGGCCGAGGCCTTCGAGGGCGCCGACATCGTGATCCCCAAGAGCTGGGCTCCGTTTGCCGCCATGGAGAAGCGTACCAACCTGTACGCCGAGGGCGACGACGCCGGCATCGCAGCACTCGAGAAGGAGCTGCTCGCCCAGAACGCCACCCATCAGGACTGGTGCTCCACGACCGAGCTCATGGAGAAGACCGCCAACGGCCAGGACACCATCTTTATGCATCCGCTGCCCGCCGACATCTCCGGTGTCTCCTGCGAGCACGGCGAGGTCAACGCCGACGTCTTCGACATGCACCGCGTGGGTATGTACAAGGAGGCCAGCTACAAGCCGTACGCCATCGCAGCCATGATGTTCCTGCAGAAGGTTGCCGATCCCGCTGCTACCCTTAAGGTCCTCGACGAGCGCAACACCGCCCGTTGGTTCCAGGCCTAAAGCCGGGTTGAGGTAAGCCACATAAGGGGGCGCTCTGCCAACCGGCGGGGTGCCCCCTTTTTTGCATCGCGGGCGTGCAGGATAAGCGCTTTCGATGCAGGTGTCCCGCGGCGCGAGTTATGGGTACGATGGTTTCAGGGGAGGTATCGCCATGAAACTTGGTTGCGTCATTATGGCTTCGGGCGAGGGCAAGCGGTTTGGCTCTAACAAGATGCTCGCCGATATCTATGGCGAGCCGCTGATTGCCCGGACCATTGATTCGGTTCCCCGGGGCTTTGACGTTGTGGTTTCGACGCGTTGGCCCGAGGTCGCTCAGATTTGTGATGACAAGCATTGCCCGTGCGTGCTGCACGATGGCGAGCTGCGCAGCGAAAGCGTCCGTGCGGGCCTTTCGTGGGGAGTCGAACGCAACTGGAAAGGTTGCCTCTTTTTGCCGGGCGACCAGCCGCTCGTGAGTTCGGATTCTTTTGAGGCTATGGTTCGTGCATTTGACGAGCGTGGCCGCAAGCATCCGGTGCGTCTTGCGTGCAACGGTGAGCCTTCGAGCCCGGTGCTCTTTCCGGCGGAACTGTTCGATGCACTTATGTGTCTTGAGGGTAAGGACGGCGGCGGTTCGATCCTCAAGGACCGTGCCGACGTGGTGCTGGTCGAGGCGCGTGCCTACGAGCTGTGGGACGTCGATACCGTCAAGGGACAGCGACGCATAACGGAGCATATCGCCGCCTGCTCGTATTTTGATCGCGTGGCCAACTGCATCAATCAATAAGGAGCAATTATGATCATCATCAAAAACGGCGCACTCGTGACGCCCCAGGGGCTTCGCCGCGCCGATCTTGCCATGGATGGCGATAAGATCGTGCGGATTGCCGCGGCGATTGAGCCGGCCGAGGGCGATACCGTCGAGGATGCTGCGGGCTGCTGGGTGTTCCCGGGCTTTATCGATGGGCACACGCACATGCAGTGCTGGACCGGCATGGATTGGACAGCCGATAGCTTTGAGACCGGCACGCGCGCGGCTGCCTGCGGCGGCACGACGACCATTGTGGACTACGCGACGGCCGATCGCGGCGTGAC
>CAUGJN010000153.1 GCA_959599635.1 uncultured Collinsella sp. | reverse complement strand
CTGCTCGACATGATCATGCCGCTCGTCAACGGCATGGACACCGCACGCGAATTGCGCCAGGCCGACACCGCCGTGCGCCTGGTGTTCCTTACCTCGTCGCCCGAGTTTGCACTGGAGTCCTACGAGGTCCGCGCCTTCGACTATCTGCTCAAGCCCGTGACTTACGAACGCCTGGCGCAGTTACTCGACGAACTTTCGAGCATGCGCCCGGCGGCAACCGACGAGTTCGTGATCAAAACGTCCTTTGGCTACCACGCCCTGCGCCTGTCCGACATCGAATATGCCGAGGCGCGCAACAAGCACGTGGTCTTCCACCTGCGCGACGGACGCGATATCGAGGCACTCGAGTCGTTCCGCAGCGTCGAGGACCGTTTGGTGCAAAATGCCACCTTCTTTAAATGCCACCGTAGCTACCAGGTCAACTTGCGCAACATCGACCACTTCGATCGCACGGACATCGTCATGCGCTCCGGCGCGTGCATTCCGCTGTCGCGCAGCAGCAAGCAGGGGTTCCAAGACGCCTACTTTGCGGTGCGCTTTGAGGGCGGGAGGCGCTGATGATCTCCTCGGTCGAAATGGTCCTTTGGGCAATCCACCACGCCACAACGCTACTCTTTGGCGTCTTTGCCTCGGCGGCGCTATGCGGTATCGAAATCAATCGACGCCATGCACTCGAGTTGGTGGGGGCCGGAGCCGCAACCGGCGCTGCCTTTTCGATCGCCAATGTCGTTGGCGGAGAGCTTTTTGCCCGTCAGGTCTATCCGCTCGTCGTGCACCTGCCTCTTACCGTCTACCTGTGTGCGCGCTACCGCCTGAGCCCGCTGCTCGCGGCATTGGGCGTCACCAGCGCCTATCTGAGCTGTCAGTTCAGCAACTGGATGGGCATCGCCGCGCTCGCCGCCACTGACTCGCAAATCGCGTACTACGTGGCGCGCATTATCACCACGGTCGCCGTCTTTGCGATCCTGCTGCATTGGGCCCGTGACATTGGACCCCGTCTGGCGGTCAAAAGCCCTACGGAGCTCGAGATTCTGCTCATCCTGCCGCTCGTCTATTACGTCTTTGACTATGCCACCAACGTCTACACCACGCTGTTCCACTCGGGCTCGGTGGTAACGGTTGAGTTTTTGGCCTTTGCGCTCTGCGCGTTCTACCTTATGTTCCTCGCCGTCTACCTGCGTGAATACGAAGAAAAAGAGGCTGCCGAGCGTGAACGCTGGATGCTCGAGACACGCGATAGCTCGGCCATGAAGGAACTCGATGCATGGCGCCAGTCCGGACGCGAGCTGTCGATTCTGCGCCACGACATGCGGCACTTCTTGCGCGGTCTGGCCGTCTTGATCGAAGAAGGCCGCACCGACGAGGCACTCGATCGCATCGATACGCTATGCGAGGCCAACGACCGCACCGCCGTGCGCCGCTACAGCGCCAACGAGACCGTCAACATCGCGCTTTCGTCGTTTGGCTCGGACATCAGCAAGCGCGGCATTTCCGCCGACTTGCGCGCCGCCGTGCCCCAGAGCGTGCATGTGGCCGATGTCGACCTGTTCAGCGTGCTTTCGAATGCCCTGGAAAACGCCATTGCCGCGGCGAGCACCGCCCCCGAGGGCAAGCGCTTTGTCGATCTTGATCTGCGGTTTGAGGACGGGCAGCTGCTGCTTTCGGTTTCCAACACATTTGGACGGGCGCCGCACATGGTCGACGGCATGCCCGTGGCTCAGCACGCCGGTCACGGCTTTGGCACCAAGAGCATTAAGCTCGCCGTGGAGCGCATGAACGGCAACTGCCAGTTCCGCATTAACGGCGATCGGTTTGAGCTGCGCGCTGTGATGTAAGGGCGCGGGCGCGACGGATTTGCGTTTCGCGGGTACGGCTCGCCCGCTCGGGGTCGTTTGTCGACGCGGGCTCGCTACAGCGGCGCGGCTGCCGGGGTCAGCTGCTTGATGTAGGCCCACATGCGCTGCTTAGCGGCCTTGTCGGTGAGTGCCGCCTCAAAGCCGTCGAGCGCGAGCACGCGGCGGCCCTGCACATGAGCGACCAGGCCGGGCTTGAGCATGGCGGTGTCGAAGTCATCGATCGCCACGAGCATATCGGCGTAGGTTTCGCGCATGACATCGGCCGCGCTGTTATCGAGCAGCAGCACCGCCTCGGGATCCAGAGCCTCAAGCGCCTCGCGGAACAGCTCGCACGGCAGAGTCTCGCCCACCGCGACCGCTCCGTCGCCTGCGCCGGCGACGCTTGCCAGCACGCAAAAATCCTCGGGCGCGTAGCCGATGGCCCCAAGCGCTTTGCGCAACGCCGCGCCATCCGGGCCGGCGGCAAGCTCGCCACCCGAACGCTCGGCCTCGTCCAAATCGCCTTTGACCAGCACGATCGGCGAGCACGCGTTGCCCACGATGCGCACGCCACGGACCGCAAGCGATGTGAGCTCCTGCTCGGCCGCCTGGGCGATGGCTTCTTTTTTCTGGCTTTGTGACGTGGACATGCGCTCTCCAATCGTTTGCGTGCCAACCATTATATAAAAGAGCTGCCCGCGAGTGGTTGCTTTGCGGGCGGCTGGGTATAAGCACGGTCGTACTGAGTTTTACGCGGCCGAGCCGCGTCGCATTATGGAGGTCACCATGGCTGACATTAAGCAGATTACCCCCGAGAATTTCGATTCCGTCGTTAACGACAGCATGCCCGTACTGGTTGATTTTTGGGCACCGTGGTGCGGGCCCTGCCGCTCGCTCTCGCCCATCGTGGACGAGGTTGCCGATGAGCTGGCCGGCAAGCTTGCCGTCGCCAAATGCAACGTCGACGACAACCAGGACCTGGCCATGAAGTTTGGCGTCATGAGCATCCCCACGCTGATTGTCTTTAAGAACGGCGAGGAGATTGACCGCTCGGTTGGCGCTCTACCCAAGGCGAGGCTGCAGGCGCTGCTGGAGAAGCACCTGTAATACGCTTGTTACATGTTGCCGTCTGCCTGCCGTCCATGAGCGCTTTTGCACCGCTCGCCGGACTTTTGGGTGCACCGCGTGCGACCACGGATAGTATGGTAGTCACAAACAGCCCCCAGTGAACGGGTGCGGGTCGCACAGACTCGTACCCGTTTTCTTATGCAGCTGCGCGCAGAGCGGGCGTAGTAAAATCTGAACCACTGAACTGCCCCATACAAAAGGAGATTTCCCATGCATGATGTTGGAATGAACATGAGCCAGCTTGCCATGAGCGTCAAGCAGGTCGACGACACCATCGAGCTCGCTCACGAATGGAGCCATCAGTTGCTACATGCGACCGAGAATTTTGACATGGAGCGCATCGGCGCCAAGCTCGAGGCCGCCATGGCCGCGCTGCACGAGGCGCACGACGCACTCGAGGGCTACGAAGAGGCCATCGAGGCCGACCACAACTCCGTCGGCTCCGTGAAGCTGGTGTAACGTGGCCGAGCACGAGCACGACTGCGGATACGAGCACGAGCATCCGCACGGGGCGGACGGTGACGCGGGCTGCCACTGTAGTGGCTCCGGCTCCGAGCTGGTCCGTTTTTCGGTTACCGCACCCGACGACCTGCTGCGCCGTTTTGACGAGCAGATCGCGCGCCGCGGCGACGTGGCCAACCGCTCCGAGGCCGTGCGCGACCTGATTCGCGCCTCGATCGCCAAGGAGCAGATGCGCACGCCCGATGAGCATGTTATCGGGTCGCTCACCATGATCTACGACCACCATACCGGCGACCTGACGCGCCGTCTGGACGAAGTGCAGCACGACTACACCGACGAGATCGTATCGACCATGCACGTGCATCTGGATCACCACAACTGCTTGGAGATTCTGGCGCTCAAGGGTCGCGGCGAGCGCGTCTACGA
>CAUGJN010000152.1 GCA_959599635.1 uncultured Collinsella sp. | reverse complement strand
TCCTCGACGGTATCGTGCAGCAGCGCGGCGCACACCACATCGCAGTCCATCTTGAGATCGGCCAAAATGATGGCCACCTCGACGGGATGGTTGATGTACATCTCACCCGAGCGGCGCTTTTGGTTGCAGTGCTTCTCGGCAGCAAAGCAATAGGCCTGCTCCACCTTAGAAAAGTCGTCCTCATTCATATATTTGAGGCACAGGCGCTCCAGCTTGTCGTAGCTGTCCGCCATAATCTCGGGCGGCAGCTCATCGGCATGCTTATAGTGCTCCATCTCCGAGAACGGCTGGAGGGTGGAATCATGGGCGGTACGGGCTGCGGCATCCATCGAGGTCCCCTTCCCCTAGGCCCGCGGTACGATCGGGCGGTTAACTTTGGCTAGCATATCAGAAGCGCACGAATCGAGCGCCCAACTCCGGAAAGCCGAGAACTCCATGCGCGAACGCAAGCCCTCCAAATAGCGAATTGACCTGCTCAATTGCACACGGCCGGGGTTTTCGGCCATCGCGATGCGACGGGTGTCGTCAAACCCCGAAACGCGACAGAAGCCAAGCTCTTCGAAGATTCCCAGGCCACTTTCCACCGAGCGCTCGTCGACCGGCGTGCGAGCATCGATGGCAAGGCACATCTGCGCGATGTCGATATCGCTCGCGCTAAAGGAATCGTCCCCGGTCTTGCCGCGGTTGGAGCGCCACATGGTCTGCAGCGCACGATAGAGCGTGACGAGCTCGTCGCGCTCGGGCGCATAGCAGTCGAGCAGGCGCTCGTTAATGCGGGCGTCGCGCGACGAATAGAGCAGATGGATCACAGCGGGCTGGCCATCGCGACCGGCGCGGCCGCTCATCTGGTTAAACTCAATCGCGCCAAACGGCATGTGGTAGAGCACGACATGGCGGATATCGGGCAGGTTGACGCCCTCGCCAAAGGCAGAGGTCGAGACGATGCAGCTGAGACTTCCGTCTCTAAAGGCTTCCTCAACACGGCGGCGATCGGAACGCGCAAGCCCAGCGTTATAGAACGCGATATGGGTCGCACAGTCGGGAACGCGTTTGCGTAGTGTCTTGGCAAGCGCCACGGACTGATCACGCGAGTTGACGTAGATGACGGTCTTCTCCCCCGTCGCGACGATGGACACCAGGCGGTTTTCGCGGCTCGCAAGATCGCGGTCGTCCTCGAGCTGCAAGTTCTCGCGCACGGTCTCGTCGACCACCGTACGGGTAATCGGCAGCACGCGGGCAAGCTCCGCCACGACCGGAGCCGTCGCGGTGGCCGTCGCCGCCATAACGACCGGATCGCCCAGGGCCTTGAGGATATCGGGCATGTCGAGATAGGCGCTGCGGTCGCCGCCCTTGGCAAGGCCGGCGTGGTGCGCCTCATCGATAACGACAAAGCCGATGCGCCCCGAACGCGCAAAGCGGTCGCGGTGAATGGACAGGAATTCGGGCGTCGTGAGCACGATGCCGGTGCGGCCCGAAGCCAAGCCGGCGAACACGTCATCGCGCGCCGCCTCCACGGTCTCGCCGGTCAGCACGCCGACGCCAATGCCGAGCGCAGCCATCGTCGACGAGAGGTGATAGGCCTGGTCGGCAACGAGCGCGCGCAGCGGATAGACAAAGATGCTCGCACGCCCGCGAAGGATAGCCTCGCGCGCAGCATGTACATGGAAGATGAGAGACTTGCCGCGGCCCGTTCCCATAACGGCCAAGACGCTCTGGTGGTCGGCCAAGGCATCGAGTGCCTCAACCTGTGCTCGGTGCGGCTGGTACGATCCGATAAAGCTATGGATAAGCGAGCGCGTGAGCTCGGTATAGGAAAGCTGGGCGAGCGTCTCGCGCTTACGCGACTCCAGGCGCAGGCCGAAATCCGCCGGCTGCACGCCACGACGAAGCTCGCATGCCGGATCGTCGACGCTGGGCAGCGTGGTATCGCGGACCAGAACATCCTTGATCATGAGCTTGGGCTTCACACGCCCCTGCCAATGCTCGGCAACGGCCTCGAACACCAAGTCGACAGCGCTATCGCAGTTGATGAGCTTATCGATTTGCGGCACGCGGAACATAATGGCCGGCACACTCGCGGCGCCATCGGTCGCCACAAAGCGCATGTGCTCGCCGGTTTTGCCCACCACGGCGCGATCGCACATCGTCACGCCCTCGGCAGCCAGAAGCGGCACCTTATTGCCCTGGCCAAACGGCTCAAGACGGGAAATCTGCTCGATAGTCTCGATATTTAGCTCGGAGAGGTCAACGGTGGCGGCAACCTCGTCAGTGTCCTCAAAGTCATCGGCGGGAAGCTCCGATAGCACGGCCGAAAGGCGACGGCGGAACTCATCGAGCTTGGATGCCTCGATGGTCACACCCACCGCACCGGCATGCCCGCCGCGGCGAATCAGCAGGTCGGAGCAACGCTCGACGGCATCAAACAGGTTGACCTTGCCCACCGAGCGACCCGATCCGCGTGCAACGCCGTCCTCGATCGAGAAGAGCAGCGCCGGCACGTGATAGCGATTGGTCAAGCGGCTCGCCACGATGCCCTTGACGCCCTCGTGCCAGCCCTCGCCGCCCACGACGATTGCGCGCCCGCCGTCATAAGTCTCCTCGACCTTCGCCATGGCATCGCGCGTAAGCTCGGCCTCGATCTCGCGGCGCTGACGGTTGATCTCCTCGAGCTCGGCCGCCAGTGCGCTTGCTTCGATGGGATCGCGGGCAAGCAACAGGTCGAGCGCCAGCTTGGGATCGGCCATGCGACCGGCGGCGTTCAAGCGGGGAATGAGCGAAAACGACAGGCCATCGGCCGTAATGCTAGAGAGGTCGGCCTTGGCGAGCGCGGCCAGCGCGATATAGCCGGGACGGGCCGTCACGCGCATCTGCTGGATGCCCTCGGCAACCAGTGCGCGGTTCTCGGGCGTCAGCGGCATCATGTCGGACACGGTGCCCAGCGCCGCAACCTCGATCAGCGAACGCCAATACGACGGCTTGCCCAGACGCTCGCCCAGAACCTGCACCAGTTTGAGTGCCACGCCGGCACCGGCAAGCTCACGCGAAGGGCCCTCGTCCTCGAGTTTGGGGTCGGTCAGGGGCACGCCCTGCGGCACCTGATCGGAGGGCTCGTGGTGGTCCGTGACCACCAAATCGATCCCCAGACTCTCCAGATAGGAGACCTCCTCCTTGGCCGCGATACCGTTATCGACGGTCACGATCAGGTTGGGTTGGGCGAGCTCGTTGACGCGGTCGAGCGCCGCACGCGACAGGCCGTAGCCCTCGTCAAAGCGATGCGGAATAAACGGCGTGACGTTGGCGCCAAACGAACGTAGCGCCTCGGTCAACAGACAAGTCGACGTAATACCGTCGACGTCAAAATCGCCAAAGACGGCGATGCGCTCGTGGCTGCGAATGGCACGCTCAACGCGGTCGGCGACGACCGCCATGCCCGGAATAACGAGCGGGTCGGCCCAGTCGCGGTCGAGCGAAGGCGTCAAAAACAGCTGGCCTTCCTCGATGGATGTAATGCCGTGCGCAACCATAATGCGCGCCACCAGCCCGGGTATGCCCAGGCCAGCCGAAAGCTCCTTTTCGAGCTCGGGGTTTTGCTGAGCGACCGCCCAGCGATGCGTCGTCTTAAGCGATGACATAGGCGCCCACCCCCGATAGGGGCAGGTCGCCGCGATACCTCTCACGGTTCATAGCGATGAGTCCTCTGTGTATGCCCGCTTCGGCAGGCAGATCTGTTGAACGGATTTATTATACCGTGCGGCACGGACGCAGAACCTCGCGGCACGCCGCGGTTTCGGCAAACGATGCCGGTAATAGCCTCGAAATATTCGAGCGTTTCTGACGCACGGACGCATGCGAGCGTCTAGCATATCCATTCAAAACGG
>CAUGJN010000151.1 GCA_959599635.1 uncultured Collinsella sp. | reverse complement strand
CGGGATTGGTCAATCTCGGCCGACTATATTTGGCTAAATTATTCCGGCGCTAACACTCCCTTGGAACCGGCTCTTCCACCTCGTATAACGAGCGTTTCGCGCTCACCTCGACCGAAAGGTTAAAACAGTTCTTTAATTCCATTACCAGATGCGACGGTCTGGCCCTTGCCCGAAAGGCGATCCAATGTGTGCGCGACGGATGCCGGTCTCCTATGGAAACGGCCTTTGTCATGATGCTAACGCTGCCTAAAAGCGAAGGAGGGCTTGGTATTAAGGGAATTGAGACCGATTACGAGGTGCAGGTCACCGCTGCCGCAAAGAATCTCACGAGACGCAAAAAGTTCTTTATGGATGCGTATCTAAAGAAATCTCGCACAGACATTGAATACAACGGGTTTTATCATGACGCGGAAGAAGACCGCGCCATCGATGAGGAGCGCAAGAATGCGCTTGCGTCCATGGGATACGGAATCATCACCGTCAGTCGTTATTCCTTTATGCATGCCAGCGCTTTCGTTAGGGTCATGGAGGCGATCCAACGGAAAGAGGGCATACGTCCCTCGCGTCTGCCAAAAGACTTTCAAATCATGCAAGAGAACCTGAGACAGTTTGTGCTCAGAAGGTTTATAGAAGAGAAAAAACGAATTCAGAAGCAGCTTCGCCAGGATTCCGAAGATCGTCAACGAATCGACCTCGAAAAAGCAACACTCGAAGGTATCACGCTGGATGACCCGACAATAAATGAAGTTCCGGCAATCGATGACATGCAGACTGTCGAATCCGACAGCCCATCATTTGCCCAAATAAGCAGCCTCGCGCCCGAGGGCAGAATCTTCGGGGCCGGAAGCTAGACCGGCTAACAAGGTGGGTACCCTAGCGACGTGCAAAATTGCGAGTATTCAGCAGGGTCGGCCCTCCAGCACCCACAAGTTAATCCAAATGAGAAACAAAAACGCTATCGAACGGGAACGTTAGGCAACATTTGAGGAAGACCTTGTCTGTTTACCGCCCTTGGATAACTCTTGAGCAGCTTTATTTGGCCTGGAATAGATTAACGGACCCCCTATAGTTGCAGAATACTCCAATTTTTGCACGGCGCGGGGGCACCCACCCCGGCATCGGCTATCAAAACCGCTCAGTCCGGAATCTCGTCCACTATTCCCCATCATTTTGTGCGACGAATTACCTGAACATCATTGACATATGAACATGCGCTCATATAATCGGAAGTAAGTTATATGAGCGCATGTTCATATGAAAGGATATTGCAATGAGCATCCGCGTTGATGAAACGAAACCCGACATCGAGGCCACCGAGCCCGTGATCCCCACCACCTGCTCGCCCGAGGACCTTCCCGACGAGGAGCTTCTCTACGACCTTGCCGACCTGTTCAAGGTCTTCAGCGACACCACGCGCATCAAGATTCTCTACGCTCTCATGGGCCGCGAGCTCTGCGTGGCCGACATCGCCGAGGCGACCGCAACCTCGCAGTCGGCAGTATCGCACCAGCTGCGCACGCTTAAGCAGTCGCACCTGGTCAAGTTCCGCCGCGACGGCCGCAACATTCTCTACTCGCTCGCCGACGATCACGTCTACACCATGCTTAACCAGGGCATGAGCCATATCTGCGAATAGCAATCAACCACGGTATCAGCGCGGCCGGCACCCAGACCGCTAACACAGGGAAAGGAACCCACCATGAAAAAGCAGTTCAAGCTCGACGAGATCGATTGCGCCAACTGCGCGCGCGAGCTTCAGGACGAACTTGCCAAGCTCGAGGGCGTCAAGTCCGTTTCGGTCAACTTTATGACCCAGAAGCTGACGCTCGAGGCCGACGACGCCAAGTACGACGAGGTCCTGGACCGCGTCGTTGAATTCACCGCCGACGCCGAGCCAGACTGCGAAATCATTCTCTAACCCGCGCATACGTTGACCTGCAAGGCCGCGCTTGCCGCGGCCTTTGCTCGCGAAATTATATGAGCAAGTGTTCATACACTCAAATGGGAGGTTTGAATCATGGCAGCCGCCGATCCCAAAAAGAAAAAGAAGAAGCGCAAGAAGAAAGAGTCCCTTGAGCACAAGCGCAACCGCATCCTGGTAGCACTGGGCGTTTTTGCCGTTGTTTATGCCCTCGACGAGCTCGGCGCCCTCACTATCGCATTTGGGGAGCCCGGCAACATCTACGCCAGCTTCGCGCTGTTCCTCGTGCCGTTTTTGATTGCCGGCTACGACGTACTGCAAAAGGCATTCAATAATATCCGCCGCGGCAAGGCCTTCGACGAGAGCTTCCTCATGGCCGTCGCGACCATCGGCGCGTTTGCCATGGTGCTCTTCCCCGATACCGACCCGCACATGGCCGAAGGCGCTGCCGTCATGCTGTTCTACCAGGTCGGCGAGCTGTTCCAGGCATACGCCGTGGGCAAGAGCCGCAAGTCGATCAGTGCCATGATGGACATCGCGCCCGACTATGCTAACGTCGAGCAGCCCGACGGCACGCTCGAGCAGGTCTTCCCCGATGACATCGCCGTCGGCACCGTGATCGTGGTCAAGCCCGGCGAGCGCGTGCCTATCGACGGCATCATCGTCGAGGGCGAGACGCAGCTCGACACCGCCGCACTCACGGGCGAGTCAGTCCCCCGCCCCGCCAAGTCCGGCGACGATATCATCAGCGGCTGCATCAACATGACGGGCCTCATCCACGTGCGCATCACCAAGCCGTTTGGCGAATCCACCGTCGCGCGCGTCCTGGAACTCGTAGAGAATGCCAGCGAAAAGAAGGCGCGCACCGAGAACTTCATCACGCGCTTCGCCCGCGTCTACACGCCCGCCGTCACTGGCGCTGCCGCGGTGCTCGCGCTTGGCGGCGGCCTGGTGACTGGCGCTTGGTCCGATTGGATCCTGCGCGGCCTGACCTTCCTGGTCGTCAGCTGCCCGTGCGCCCTCGTGATCAGCGTACCGTTGAGTTTCTTTGGCGGCATCGGCGGCGCGTCCAAGCTGGGCGTTCTCATCAAGGGCTCCAACTACCTCGAGACGCTCGCCGACGTGGACACCATCGTCTTCGACAAAACGGGCACCCTCACCAACGGCACGTTCTCAGTCGTCGCGGTGCACCCCGAGGCTGGCTATACCGAGCAGTCGCTGCTCGAAATCGCAGCCCTTGCTGAGTCGTTCTCCGATCACCCCATCGCGCAGTCCGTGCGCGACGCCTACCAGGGCGAGGTCGACTCCAAGCGCGTGAGCGACTCCGCCAACGACGCGGGCCACGGCGTGACGGCAACCATCGACGGCAAGCACGTCGTCGTTGGCAACGCCAAGATGCTCGCCGCGGCCGGCGTTGAAGCACCGGACTGTGAGGTTGTCGGCACGATCCTCCACGTGCTCGTTGACGGCGTGTACGCCGGCCACATCGTGATTGCAGACACCGTTAAGGCCGATGCGGAGCAAACGATTCGCGACCTGCATGCCGCCGGTATCAACCGCACCGTCATGCTCACGGGCGACCGCGAGGAGGTTGCAGCGTCTGTGGCCAAGCAACTCGGTCTCGACGAGTTCCACGCGCAGCTCCTGCCGGGCGACAAGGTCGAGCGCGTTGAGGCGCTACTCGCGGCCGAAAGTGGCAAGGGCAAGCTCGCCTTTGTCGGCGACGGTATCAACGACGCGCCTGTGCTTACGCGCGCCGATGTGGGCATTGCCATGGGCGCCATGGGCTCCGACGCCGCGATCGAGGCCGCCGACGTGGTGCTGATGGACGACAAGCCGTCCAACATTTCCCGCGCGATCCGCGTGGCGCGCAAGACCATGTCGATTGTTTGGCAGAACATAATCTTTGCGCTGGGCATTAAGCTGCTGATCCTTGTGCTGGCAGCGCTGGGTATCGCCAATATGTGGCTTGCCGTCTTTGGCGACGTAGGCGTGGCGATCATCGCTATCCTGAACGCC
>CAUGJN010000150.1 GCA_959599635.1 uncultured Collinsella sp. | reverse complement strand
GCGTGTACGCGAGCCACAACTACGAGCGCAGCCACATCGACGGTGTGCGCAACACCTACGAGCTCGTCCGCGCCTACGTCCAGCGCTAGGGAAGTAGTTTGCGACTCGGCTGACCAATCGCTAAGGCCCGATTTCTCGGGCCTTTTTTCGCCTTAGGTCGTTTAGTATTATGATGTATGTAATCTATTAACTAAACGCGTAAATTACTTAACGAGGTGATGCGGCATATGAATACATCTGAGTACTTATCTATGGGTGATGCCGCCCGCCTGTTGGGCGTTACGAAAGCCCGCATATCGCAACTTGCCGCATCGGGAACGCTCGCGTGCGATATTGTGGGCGGACGGAAGATGATTGAGTATGATTCTGCGTTCGCTTATCAAAAGGTCCGCAAACGTGGACGCCGTCCTGCGGCCGATGTGGGGCGCAAGTTTACGCTGATGTCGGCCGACCATGAGGTCGCGCATGTCTCATTTGATCCGACGCGTGAGTTTCCCTTCGAAATCGCCGAGGTCCTCGATGCGCAACGAATGCCGTTTGGCACATGCTCGAGCTCTTCTCCTACGGCGAATAAGCGGGAGCTCAACGCGTGGTGGGGGCATCGGTCGGTGCCCGATGTTCGCCCCGGGCTTATCTCGCGCTACCGCGAGCTGGGAATTGTCAACGGCGTTGAGGCACCGGTTCAGTGCCTGGGCCTCTCGCTTTCGGATTGCTATTGGCTGCGGCCGGCCGATTGCGCCGAACTCAAATGGCAAAGCATCAATTACTTTGAGAACGAATTTGAGCGATCGGCGCCCGAGGGGCGTTCGGGTTGGCTGGAGGGCATCGGTCTTAAAAATCCCGACAACACATCCGAGGGCGAGCTTCCTAAATCGTGGATGATTCGCAACGGTGTTCGCGTTCTGGTCAAAGGGTGCGGCATGGACGACCAACGGCCCTTTAACGAGGCGGTTGCAACGGCTCTACATCGTCGTTTGCTGTCGGAGGGCGAGTTTGTTCCTTACACGGTTGAGCGCATGTTCGATGGCCCCGTGTGCCTGTGCGACGACTTTCTTGACGGCCGCGAGGAATATGTTCCGGCTGTTTACGTTAAGAACGCCCTTGGTGGCCAGCGAGGAAGCTCGACGTACGACCGGTACTGCCGCTTTCTTGGTAAGCATGGGGCAGACGAGGCTGCCGTGAGAAGGTCTATGTCGCAGATGATCGTTTGCGATGCCCTTTTGGCCAACAGTGATCGCCATTGGCGAAACTTCGGTATCATCCGCAATGTCGATACCCTGGAGATAAGGCCTGCACCGCTGTTCGATAGCGGTAACTGTCTGTGGTATAACGTGCCAACTGTCTTGCTCGCGGCTGGCGAGTTTGGGTTTGCTGCTAAGCCGTTTGGGCCCGACCCTTCCGTCCAGCTGGCGCTTGCGGACTCGCTCGATTGGTTCGATTCATCGCGGCTCAACGGATTTGTTGATGAGGCGATCGAGATTCTTTCGCAGAGCGAATGGGCCACGGCGGAGGGTCGACTCGAGGCCATCCGCCGCGGCCTCGAGCGTCGCATAATCGAGGTTGGTGCCGCTGTTGAGGTACTTCGACACGTGCAGCGATAAACCCGCGGCTACTTAAGTGCGCCGGTCACGGTGCCGCCGCCCAGGACGATGTCGCCGCGGTATATAACGACAGCCTGGCCGGGGGCGATGGCGCGCTGCGGCTCGTCAAAGGTCAGCAACATTTGCCCGTCTTCGCCGCGCGTAAGGATCGCTGCCTGGTCTTTCTGTCGGTAGCGGTACTTGGCGCCCACGCGGATGCCGCCGGCATCCAGCTCGGCTTCCATGTGGTCGGCAGGGGCGCTCCAAATCCAGTCGTTGGCCGTGAGCGCCGTGGCCGTCAGGTCCTCGGCCTCGCCCAGATGCACGGTGTTGTTAGCGGCGTCGACGCCCGTCACATACACGGGATGCGCCATCGCGACGCCCAGGCCTTTGCGCTGGCCGATGGTGTAGCGCAGCGCGCCGTTGTGGCGCCCGACCACGCTGCCGTCGCGCCACACAATGTCGCCCGGCGCAGCGGGATGTCCGCAGCGGCGCTCGATATAGCCCGCGTAGTTACCGTCTGGAATAAAGCAGATATCCTCGCTTTCGGCCTTCTTGGCGTTGATGAAGCCCTGCTCGGCGGCAATCCGGCGCACGTCGCGCTCCTTGTCCAGACCTGCCAGCGGAAAAATCGTGCGCGCCAGACGCTCCTGCGTAAGCGAATACAAAAAGTAACTCTGGTCCTTTTTGGGGTCCTTGCCGCGATGCAGCTGCCAGGTGCCGTCTGCCGCCTGGCTTGTTTTGGCGTAATGGCCCGTGGCGATGTAGTCGCAGCCCATGTCCAGCGCTGCATCGAGCAGCGCGCCAAACTTAATGTGGCGGTTGCAGATAATGCACGGATTGGGCGTCAGCCCCTCCTGGTAGGCGTTCATAAAACGCTCGACAACGTTGCGGTCGAAGGTTTGCTGCAAGTCGAGCACGTGATGGGGTATCCCCAGGCGCTCGGCGACGGCCTTTGCATCGGCGATGTCGCGGTCGACCTTACTCATGCCCGTGGTAGGATCGGGCGCGGGGCAGGTGAGGCGCATGGTGGCACCGACACATTCGTAACCCTGACTTTTGAGCAGATACGCGGTCACGCTGGAATCGACGCCGCCGCTCATGGCGACGAGCACGCGCTTATTGTGCATGGGGAGGTTCTCCTTGGTGGCATGTGGCCAAAAAAGAAAAGCGGCGCGGGAGGCTGGTTCCGCGCCGCAGACATTGTAGCAAGTTCGGGCGTCCTGTGGGACACCCTGTTGGGATGAGCTCAAGCTGCCAGAAGAGAGGGGAGACCGGCGTGCCTTGGACTCGTTCTAAGAACGAGAGCTCTAGTCCTGGAAGAGTGCCGTGGACAGGTAGCGCTCGCCGGTGTCGGCGAGCAGCGCCACGATGGTCTTGCCCTCGTTCTCGGGGCGCTTGGCCAGCTGCAGTGCGGCCCACACGGCGGCGCCGGACGAAATGCCCACGAGCACGCCCTCCTTGTGGCCCACGGCGCGGCCGGTGGCAAAGGCGTCGTCGTTCTCGACGGGGATGATCTCGTCGTAGACCTGGGTGTCGAGGACGTCGGGCACAAAGCCGGCACCGATACCCTGGATCTTGTGCGGGCCGGCCTGGCCCTTGGAGAGCACCGGGGAGGCGGCGGGCTCGACGGCGACGACCTGAATCTGGGGGTTCTGCTCCTTGAGGAACTCGCCCACGCCGGTCACGGTGCCGCCGGTGCCAACGCCGGCGACGAAGATGTCGACCTTGCCGTCGGTGTCGTCCCAGATCTCGGGGCCGGTCGTGGCCTTGTGGATGGCGGGGTTGGCGGGGTTCACAAACTGGCCGGCGATGATGCTGTTGGGGGTCTCCTTCTGCAGCTCTTCGGCCTTGGCGATAGCACCCTTCATGCCTTTGGAGCCGTCGGTGAGCACGAGCTGTGCGCCGTATGCCTGCATAAGCTTGCGGCGCTCGACGGACATGGTCTCGGGCATGGTGATGATCACCTTGTAGCCGCGAGCCGCCGCCACCGAGGCGATGCCGACGCCGGTGTTGCCGCTCGTGGGCTCGATGATGGTGTAGTCACCGCCGCGCACGAGCTTGCCTGCCTTCTCGGCCTCGTCAATCATGTTCTTGGCGACGCGGTCTTTAACGGACCCGGCGGGGTTGAAGTATTCCAGCTTGACGAGCACGCGGGCCTTGAGGTCCTCATCGGCCTCAAAGTGGGTGAGCTCCAGGAGCGGGGTGTGGCCGATAAGCTGATCGATGGACGTGTAAACCTTGCTCATGATGAACCTCCAAAGTGTTCAAATGACTGGATACCGTGTGGTTTTACGGTGCGTCTAGCAGCTAAACCCATAAACCTTATAGGTTGTTCGTTTAGCTGTTGGGAAGCATAGTAG
>CAUGJN010000149.1 GCA_959599635.1 uncultured Collinsella sp. | reverse complement strand
TGGGTGCCAACGTGGCCATCCGCGCGTCGCGCAACCAGGGATATTCGCTTGAGGTGATTGAGGAGGGCGAGCGGGCGTGAGCGTGCGCGCGTGGTGGAAGCGCATGGCGGCAAAGCTCGGCATGGGCGCGGACTCGGGCAATCCAGGGCGCGCCGATGCTGCCAGTGCATTGGGCCGCCGCCTGCGTCGCAAGTTCATCCTTGTTGCCATGGGCGCTGTGACTGTGGCGCTCACGCTCATCATTGCCGGCATCAATATCGTTAATTATTCGCATGTCTGTAAAATGGCCGATGCGCGCCTGGACTACATCGTGGCGGGCAAGGGCGGCATCGATTTGACCGAAGCGTTGGACGACGATTCCGCCGGGGATATGGACGACGGTTTCGATTTGCCGGCTAAGTCCTTTAAGCGCTTTGAGGGAACGACTGCCGAGTCTCCATTTGATACGCGGTATTTTAAGGTCACGTTATTCGATGGGCAGTCGGTTAGCATCGATACAACGTGTATTGCGGCGATTGGTCCCAAACGCGCGCTGCACATTGCCAAAAAACTATACTCCAAGGGCTCTACTTCGGGATTTGTCTCTAACTACCGCTATTGTGCCTTTATGCAGAACGGCGAGACCACCTATGTGTTCGTGGACTGTTCGCGCGAGCTTGCAAGTTTCCATTCGTTTTTGAGCGCGAGCGTGGCGATCAGTTGCATTGGCTGGCTGGCGGTGCTGGCAATTGTGGCGGGTGCCTCGGGCGCGGTGATTCGACCGATGGTCGAGAGCTACAGCAAGCAAAAGCGCTTTATTACCGATGCGAGCCACGAGATCAAGACGCCGCTGGCTGTAATTGACGCCGCCAATGAGGTACAAGAGATCGAGAGCGGCGAAAGTGAGTGGACGCAGAGCATTCACGAGCAGGTTGCGCGGCTGACGGCGCTCACGGAACGTCTAGTGTTTTTGGCACGTATGGACGAGGGCTCGGCGGGCTTTACCATGACATCGATCGATCTTTCGGAGGCCGTGGACAAGGCTGCGGCGCCGTTTGAATCGGTGGCGGTTTCGCGCGGCAAGCGTCTGTCGACGTCGATTGCGTGCGGCGTGCGGGCCCATGCCGATGCTGCGGCGGTGGCGCAGGTGGTTGAGCTGCTTCTGGACAACGCCACGCGCTATGCGAGCGAGGGCAGCGTGATTGAGCTGAGCCTGCGTGCCGTTTCGCGCGTTCAGGGTAAGGGCGCCACCGAGCTTGTCGTATCGAACGCCGTGGACGAGCTGCCCGAAGGCGACCTAGATCGATTGTTCGACCGCTTCTATCGTGCGGACGTGTCGCGCAGCTCCAAGACGGGCGGCTCGGGCGTGGGCCTATCCGTGGTGCGTGCCATCGCCGAAGCCCATGGCGGGAGCGCTTCTGTCTGCGGCCACGGTAACCAGATCACCTTCACCGTCCGCCTCTAAGACCTGCCAAAAAGGGACAGGTTTATTTTGGCAGGTTTTATCTGTGCAGACGGCAGCGGAGGCTGGCGGTGATCGGCGCCATGAACGCCACCGACCCAAATAAACGCACCTCTAACT
This sequence comes from uncultured Collinsella sp., assembly GCA_959599635.1. Lineage (GTDB taxonomy): Bacteria > Actinomycetota > Coriobacteriia > Coriobacteriales > Coriobacteriaceae > Collinsella. Next base: position 2,431 of record CAUGJN010000149.1, on the reverse strand, counting down.
GCTAAAATATGGACATCGTTGTTCGGCTCCCGAAGGAAAGGAGACGGTCATGCAGTACGAGATCGGCGGAGGGGCTTTCCCGGTTGTTACGTGCAACCTTAGCGACGGCGAATCCATGATCACCGAAAGCGGTGCCATGGTCTGGATGACCCCCAACATGGAGATGTCCACCTCGGGCGGTGGTATAGGCAAGATGTTCTCTAAGGCTTTTTCGGGTGAGGCGTTGTTCCAAAACATTTGGACCGCGCACGGCGATGGCATGATTGCGTTTGGCTCTTGCTTCCCCGGCCGCATTATACCGATCGAGATTGGCCCTGGTAAGAGCTGGATTTTGCAGAAGCGTTCGTTCCTTGCCGCGGAAAGTGGTGTTGAGCTGAGCATCCACTTTAACAAGAAGGCAAAGACCGGCGTCTTTGGCGGCGAGGGTTTTATCATGCAAAAGCTCACGGGCTCGGGTATTGCCTTTGCCGAGATCGACGGCGACCTAGTTGAGTACGAGCTTGCTGCTGGCCAGCAAATGATTGTAGATACCGGCAACGTGGCCGGCTTTGAGGAGACGGTGAGCATCGACGCGCAGATGGTCAAGGGCGTCAAAAACATCATGTTTGGCGGTGAAGGCGTGTTCAACACTGTGCTCACCGGTCCGGGGCGCATCTGGCTGCAGACAATGCCCATTTCCAATCTTGCGGCAGCAGTGGCTTCGATGACCAACAACAATAACTAATCGTGTATAGGATGACGCGCGCGGCGGGCCCGGCCTGTCGTGCGCGTTTTTTGGTGGCAAACGCCCTGTTTATCGGGTGCGGCTGTGCTCCTGCAGCGCATAGATCGACTTATCCATGTTGAACAGGTAGGCCACGACGCAGACAATAAAGAACGTCGGCAGACTGCTAAAGCCAAAGACCTCGCAGCCAATAAAGATGGGCGCGAGCAGCGTATTGGTGGCGCTGCCAAAAACGGCGGCGTAGCCCAGCGCGGCGCAGAGCTCGACGGGCATGCCGAGAATCCCGGCGAGTACGACACCCAGGCTGGCTCCGATGGAGAACAGCGGCGTCACCTCGCCACCCTGATATCCTGCGGCAAGCGTGGCGATGGTGAGTACGAATTTGAGCGCCCAGTCCCAAGGCATGATCGACGCCTCGCCGTTGTCACCCAGTGCCGCGGATATCAGGTTGGTGCCAAGGCCGCAGTATCGCCCCTGCCACAGCGCGAACAGAATCGCCGACAGCGCAAGGCCCATAACGGCAACGCGTATGTAAGGGCTGGGGAGCAGCCGCGCTGCAAGGGTCTTGGCATGGGCAAGGCACCAGGCAAAAGCTCCACCTACCATACCAAACGCGATACCCAACAACGCCAGCCGTCCAAGACCGGGGAGGTCGAGCGCATACGAGGCGGTAACGGCGACCTCAAACTTCTCGAGCCCCAGAGCGCCGGAGGTCATGCTTGCGGCGAGCGAGGCTGTAAGCGCGGGAAACAGCGCGCGGTATTCCATGCGTCCTGCGACCAGTACTTCGATCGCAAAGACCGTGGCGGCGAGGGGCGTTCGGAAGAGTCCGGCAAAGCCGGCGGCCATGCCGATAAGCAAAAACGTGTTGCCGGGTTCTCGGAAGGGTAGACGTCGGCCGATCCAATGCGAGACGGTTGCGCCGATCTGCACGGCTACGCCTTCGCGTCCCGCGCTGCCGCCAAAGAGATGCGTGGCCCACGTGCTCAGCATAATGAGCGGCACCAGACGCGGGGAGATGGCGTCCTCGCGTCCGTGACCTACGTCGAATACTAAGCTCATGCCCCGATCGGTGCCTTTGCCCCAGGTGAGGTAGGCAAATACGATGGCCAAGCCCATGAGGGCGAGGAAGGGAAGGAGCAGTACGATGTGCTCGTCACGGAAGGCGCCGATTGCCAGGAGCACACGACCAAAAAGGGCACAGATGGCGCCAACGATAACGCCGATAGGGATTCCGACGGCGCCCATGAGCACGAGACCGCTATAGGTGTTGACCAGGCGTTTAATTCTGCTCGATGCGCTGCTTTCCGACACTTCTCCTCCAAAACAAAAAAGACTCCTGCCGCGGCGTGATACCCAAGGGACATCACGTAACAGCAGAAGTCATCAGCAACAAGGCGGTTTAGGGCGACGCGACAGCTTAGCTAGCGCACCCAGCGGAGACATTCATTCCGCAGCGGCATCATAGCGGTGAGCACGGTTTGGGTCAAATGGTTGCGCTGGACGCCTCCCGGCGCTCCTCGTTTCCCCATATAAAACCTGCCAAAATAAACCTGTCCCTTTTTGGTGGGTGCGAAATGGGTAATACTAAAGAGTTATCCGACCAGATGGGAATTAATCGATGGCCTATATCGAATTCAAAGACGTCATCAAGGCATACGGCGAGGGCGACGCCCGCATCCACGCGCTCGACGGCGCGAGCTTTAC
>CAUGJN010000148.1 GCA_959599635.1 uncultured Collinsella sp. | reverse complement strand
CCTCTACGTTGTCCACAATTGCGGGAGTAGTGTTTTCCGGTGACTTTTTCACCATTTGTGTCTCCTTGCGATCGGAGATTTACCCTACGCCTTGCATGATAGCAAGAAATTATTCGGCGAACGGTCAGATTCCTCTAAAAGGCACACTAAAACGCTTCAATAAACTGAAGCGTTTTAACCATTTAACTAAAAGCCGAACGTCTTCTCCGGGCGAATTCCTAGTTTCCCCATGGCTATGGTGTGGAGTTTGTTCACTGTTTGTTCATTACACTCATTGGGGACAGACTTATATGTGTGCTTTCACTCATTTGGGACAGACATCGATTTGTCATTTTGTCGTTTTGGGCATGTTTTTGTCGTTCATTGTATATAAATAGGTCACAGGCTCAGCATTTCGCGTTCCTTCTCTCCTTTTAGGTGTTGCCTGTACGGCTTTGAAAGGAGAGACCATGCCCCGATGCGCCCGCGAAATTTCGCTCACCGGCTATTACCACGTCTTTGACCGTGGCAACTCCAAACAGATCATTTTTGAAGATGACTCTGACCGATATCGTTTCTTATCGGACATCTCGGACAGGTTTGCTTGCCATGACGTGGCGGTGTTGGCCTGGTGCCTTATGGACAACCACTTCCATTTGATGGTTGATGACCCATTTGACAACCTTTCAAAGGCAATGCAGTGCGCGCTGACGGCCTATGCCAAGTATTTCAATGGGAAAACCGGAAGAACGGGCCACCTGTTTGATAATCGCTATTCGCGGGTCGCGGTTGAGTCGGACACGCAGGCAGTGCAGCTGCTCGACTATATTCATCTCAATCCCGTGAAGGGTGCGCTTGACTCGCTCGAGGCGTACCGCTGGTCAAGCTATAAGGCGTATCAGCTGGGCTATGATCCCTTTGACATCTGCAAACACTCATGTAAGTCTGTCCCCAATGAGTGCAAAAAGGCGCCCTCCGTAGGGGAGGACGCCTTTGGTAAGTTCTATGTGAACGCGAGGTCTTTGACCCGGAGAGTCCGAGGTACTTGTTGGTAAGACCTTATTTAGGAGCGCGCAACCTTGCCAGACTTGAGGCAGGTGGAGCAAACGTTCATCTTACGACGGTGACCATCGACGACGACGTAGACGCGCTGGATGTTGGGGCGGAACTTACGGTTGGTGACGCGGTGAGAGTGGCTGATGGAGCGACCGGCAACGGGGTGCTTACCGCAAACTTCGCAAACTTTGGACATAACTGACCCTCCTTGGGCGACAAACGAACATGTCGCGTTAACAAACAAGCCTGAACTATAGCACAGAAGTCGCTCCCTGTGCGCAATCTACACAGAGATATTCCTCTTTTGGCGATAGTGCCCACGCTACGGCCCTGGACGTAGATCCGATTTGCGTGCAGCAGAGGGGATTATGCCAGCTCGTGCGTGTGTTTTCAAGCTCGTCCCACAAATATATATAGGTTTATGGAGCGCCTGCGCCCGTTTACGGATTGCTCGGTATTTATGCTCGCAATTAAGCTCGAGGTTGGCTACACTATCCCTTGACCATTAAAGGGGTACGAGATACCCACATGGAATTACATAGGTGCCAAAGAGCAGCCTTTCCTGTGGGTGTCTGGTCCGCTTTAAGCGGTCGGGCATCTATTTTTTTGACTGTGTCAGCAGTCAAGACATGTGAGGAAGGAGATCGATGGGCACGACTTCCCCCAAGGCGGTCATCATGGACGAGACCGCCGTCAATCGAGCGATGACCCGCATCGCGCACGAGATTCTCGAGCGCAACGAGGGCTGTGAAGACCTCGCTCTGGTCGGCATCGTCACGCGCGGCGACCTTCTGGCAAAGAAGCTCGCCGAGGAGATCAAGGAGATCGAGGGCGTCGACGTTCCGCTCGGTAGCCTCGACATCAGCTTCTACCGCGATGACTATGCGACCAATTTCGCTCCCGCGATCCACGCTACCAACATTCCCTTCAGCGTCGACGGCAAGCGCGTCGTGCTGGTGGACGACATCCTGTATACGGGCCGTACTATCCGCGCCGCTCTGGATGCCGTCATGGACTTGGGCCGTCCGAGCCGCATCGAGCTGGCAGTTCTCGTTGACCGCGGTCACCGTGAGCTCCCCATCTCGCCGGACTTTGTCGGCAAGAACGTTCCCTCGTCGCATGAGGAGAACGTGCACCTATATATGAAGGAAGTCGACGGCCACACCGCCGTCGAGATTAACGACGTCGCGCCGGGTTCCCACGTGGGCTCCGCGCCGCTGGGAGGTGAGTAGTACCGTGGCGTTCAACCATAAGCACCTGATCGACATTACCGAGTACTCCGAAGAGGACATCAAGCTCATCCTCGAGACCGCCAAGGCGTTCTCTGAGGTCAACGAGCGTGCGATCAAGAAGGTCCCCACGCTCAAGGGCAAGACCATCGTCAACATGTTCAACGAGCCCTCGACGCGCACCCGCAGCTCCTTCGAGCTCGCCGAGAAGCGCCTTTCGGCCGACAGCCTCAACTTTGGCGGCTCCTCGACCTCCACGGTCAAGGGCGAGAGCCTCGTCGACACCGTCGAGACCCTCAACGCCTACAAGATTGATTGCATCGTCGTTCGCGATAAGCACGCCGGTGCTCCCTACATCGTCACGCAGAACTCGCCCGCGAGCGTCATCTGCGCCGGCGACGGCAAGCACAACCACCCCACGCAGGCCCTGCTCGACCTGTACACCATCTGGGAGCACAAGGGTGACTTCCACGGTCTGAAGGTCGCCGTCGTCGGCGATATCGCGCACTCCCGCGTGTGCGGCTCGCTGATCCCCGCCCTTAAGATCATGGGCTGCGAGACCTACGCTGTCGCCCCCGGCACGCTGCTGCCGCCGGCGCCCGAGGTTCTGGGTTGCGACCACGTGACGAGCGACCTCGATTCCGTCCTGCCCGAGCTGGACGTCGTCTACATGTTGCGCGTGCAGCAGGAGCGCCTCGAGGGCGCACCGTTCCCCACGATTCGTGAGTACCACAAGCTCTTCGGTCTGACCAAGGACCGCGAGAAGCTCATGAAGCCCGATGCGATTATCTGCCACCCGGGCCCCATCAACCGCGGCGTTGAGTTCGACTCCTATATGGCCGACCACCCGCAACGCTCCGTCATCCTGGAGCAGGTCTACGCCGGTATCTGCGTGCGTATGGCTATCCTGTATCTGCTGCTTGGAGGTGCCGATAATGGCCTTGCTTCTTAAGAATGCCCACGTCGTCGATCCGTCCGTCGAGCTTGACGGTGTCGTCGACGTCCTGATCGACGGTGACAAGATCGCCGAGGTCGGCGAGAACCTCGCCGCCGAGGGAGCCGAGGTCCGCGACCTTTCCGGCAAGTATCTCGTCCCCGGCCTGGTGGATATGCACGTGCATCTGCGCGAGCCTGGCTACGAGGTCAAAGAGGACATCGAGAGCGGCACCCGCGCTGCTGCCAAGGGCGGCTTCACCGGCGTGTGCGCCATGCCCAACACCGATCCCGTCACCGATAACGGCACCGTCGTGGAGTTCGTCAAGTCCCGCGCTGCCGAGGTCGGCCACTGCCGCGTCTATCCGTCGGGCGCCATGACCCGCGGTCTTAAGGGCGAGGCCATGTCCGAGATGGGCGATATGGTCGCCCACGGCGCCGTCGCCTTCACCGACGATGGTCGCGGCGTGCAGGGCGCGGGCATGCTCCGTCGCTGCATGGACTACGGCAAGATGTTCGGCAAGGTCTTTATGAGCCACTGCCAGGACGAGGATCTGGTCGGCCACGGCCAGATCAACGAGGGCAAGGTCTCGACCCGTCTGGCCCTCGAGGGTTGGCCGGCCGCCGGCGAGGAGCTTCAGATTGCCCGCGACATCGAGATTGCCAAGCTGACCGGTGCCAAGCTGCACATCCAGCACATCTCCACCGCTCATGGCCTGGAGCTCGTGCGTGCCGGTAAGGCTGCCGGTGTCCAGGTGACCTGCGAGGCCACCCCGCACCACATGTTCCTGACCGAGAACGACCTGGACGAGACCTACAACACCTCGCTCAAGGTCAATCCGCCGCTGCG
>CAUGJN010000147.1 GCA_959599635.1 uncultured Collinsella sp. | reverse complement strand
ACCTCAAGCGAATATCCCTGGTTGCGCGACGCGCGGATGGCCACGTTGGCACCCAGCGCCGTCAGCTTTTTGCGCAGGTACGAGATATAGACCCACACCACATTGGCACCTTCGGGCGCGTCCTCGCCCCAAACCTCGAGCATCAGGCGCTCGGTAGGCATGCGCGTGCCGGCGTTGCGCATAAAGAGTTCCATAAGCTGAAACTCGCGATTGGCTAGGTGCTCCTCACCCAAGGGGCCCACGAGCGTGCAAGCCGCCGTGTCAAGGCGCACGTTGCCCACACTGAGCGTCGTGGCGTCAATTGCCGTCGCGGCACGCGTCATGGCACGAATGCGAGCAAGTAGCTCCTTGGCGGCAAACGGCTTGGTCAGGTAATCGTTGGCGCCGGCGTCCAGGCCCTCGACCTTATCGGACACCTCGCTTTTTGCCGTGAGCATGATGATGGGCAGTCGCTTACCGGCGGCGCGTGTGCGCTTGAGTACCTCGATGCCGTCCATGCCGGGCATCATGATGTCTAGGATTGCGGCGTCATAGTCGTTGGCGAGCAGATACTCGAGCGCCGCCAGACCGTCGAGTGCGGCGTCGACCTCGTAGTCGCTATGTTGAAGAATCGCGGTGAGAGCGCGGGAGAGGCCAGGTTCGTCCTCGGCAAGCATCAGCTTCATTGTTGCTCCTTTGGCGCATGGAAATACAGGTTTCAATACTGCCGATAATAGCGCACCGTCAACCGCCTTAGCGCAGCCTTAGCCGCTCAACCTGCGCGTTTTCAAATACGCAGGATATGGCTTAGCCAAACTTAAGGCGCAGACACCGAGCGCTTGGACGCATGTTAGCCGCGAAGGGACAGCGACTCGTCCTTTCGCGGCATCCTAGTTATGCAAATTGTTCGAGCGTTATTCCTCGTATGCGCCCTCAAGCCGAAGCAGCCATTCCTTGCGGTCAAGGCCGCCGGCATATCCGTTGAGCGACCCGTCGGCCGCCACCACGCGATGGCACGGCACGATAATCGAAATAGGGTTGCGAGCGACCGCAGCCCCCACCGCACGGGGAGACACAGCGGGCGCTTCATTTCCCGGCACACGATGTCGAGCCGCAACACGCTGGGCGATCTCACCATACGTAGCGACCTCGCCACGCGGAATAGAAAGCAGCTCAAACCAAACCTCACGCTGGAACGCCGTGCCAATCATATGCAACGGCGGCGTAAACCGAGGTTCCTGCCCTGCAAAATAAGCATTCAGCCAAGCCCATGAACGCTCAAGCACCGAAGAGGCCACACCATTTGCCGGACTCACCGACGACATGCCACCGGTACCGGAAACCGCGTCGGCGCCTTCAACATGTTCGGAGTCTTCCCGGAGAAGCGTGGAACCAAAGTGCTCCTGCCCCTCAAACCAAAGCCCCGTCAGACCGCGGCCATCAGCGGCAAGCAAGATTTCGCCCAAAGGCGAAGCAAATGTCGTCGTGACCACCAGCGGCTCCTTTCAAAACTCCGCAACATAATACCGCGAATTGTGCAGACAACCCCAATCGACCCCAAAGTCACCCAAGGCAGCAGGCGCGACAGCGCCCCAGCTGCCGCACGACCCCAAAGTCCCCGCAGGCAGCAGGCGCAACGCGCCGCAGCTGCCGGCCGCGCTCCGCAGCCCCCCCCAAGGCAGCAGGCGCAAAGCGCCGAGGCCGCCGCCGGGACCAGGGCCCGCAACAACCACGTGCCCCCACATCAGCCCAGCGGCCCCAACCAACAACGGCCCCATCGTGGGCAGCTCGCAGCAACGTCACCGCAGGCGGGGGCCGGGCTTGGTTTTCAGAACACTCCGCAGACCAGTGTGGCGCCTTGTCCGCGGCTCCGAAGGAGCAGGACAAGGCGCCACACATGGTCGAGGACGTTCTGAAAACCAAGCCCGGCCCCCGCCGGACAGGTCAACCGCTACTCGCAGAGCAGCTTAGCGATCTGGACGGCGTTGGTTGCCGCGCCCTTACGGATTTGGTCGCCGCAGCACCAGAAGGTGATACCGCGCACGGCCTCGGGGTTCGAGATGTCGCGACGCACGCGGCCGACCCAGATCAGATCCTGGTCGGACGTATCCATCGGCATGGGGAAGCGGTCGTGTGCATCCTCGGCGCTCATGTCGTCAACCAGCTTCACGCCCGGAGCGGCCGCCAGCGCAGCACGGGCCTCCTCGACCGTAATATCGCGCTCAAACTCGAGCGTAATGCTCTCGGAGTGCGAACGCAGCACGGGCACGCGCACGCAGGTGCAGTTCACGCGCAGCTCGGGCAGATGCATAATCTTGCGGCCCTCGTTTTGCAGCTTCATCTCCTCGGAGGTAAAGCCTTCCTCCTTGACACCGCCAATCTGCGGAATCAGATTGCTCGCCAGCTGAGCGGCAAAGGCGCGCGGCTCGGGAATCTCCTCGCCGCGGCCCAGGGCAGCAAGCTGTGCCTCAAGCTCGGCCATACCGGGAGCGCCGGCACCCGAAGCCGCCTGATACGTCGAGACGATCATGCGCTTCACGCCAGCAAGCTGATGCAGCGGCCACGTGGGAACCAGGCCGATGATGGTCGCGCAGTTGGGGTTGGCGATAAGGCCGTGATGCCACTTGATATCGTCGGCATTGATCTCGGGCACGACCAGCGGTACCTCGGGATCCATACGGAAGGCATGGCTGTTGTCGACCACGACGGCACCGCGCTTGACGGCCTCGGGCAGCAGCTCCTTCGCAATATCGTCGCCGGCGGCGCCGAGCACGATGTCGCAGCCCTCAAAGGCCTCGGGGCAAGCCTCCTCAATCACAACCTGCTCGCCGCGGAACTCGACGGTCTTGCCCGCAGAGCGCGCGCTCGCTAGCAGCTTGAGCTTGCCGACCGGAAACTCCTGCTCGTTGAGGCACTCGAGCATCTGGGTGCCCACGGCTCCCGTCGCGCCCAAAATAGCAACCGTGTACTGTTTCATGCTTCCCCCTTTAAAGGCTGTGGCTTTTGCCCGCACGCCGAGCAGGCCGATTATTGTTGCCAGTGTATACAAGAACAGGGCGGGCACGAAACCCGCCCCGTCGAAACGAAACCGAAACGAAACGCCCCGCCGTAGTTTTTGAGGCAAGTCCCAAAAATCTACTGGGATAGCAGCTACTTGTGGAGCGCGGCCGGGGCGGGATCGACCGGCACGGGAGCCTCCAGGTCGGAGACCTTCACAATGCCGTTCTCGTCGGAGAAGGCGCGGTAAATGGTCCGAATCGCCAGATCGAAGTCCTTCTCCTCTACGCCGATAATGATGTTGATCTCGTCACAGCTCTGCGAAATCATGCGCACGCTCACGCCGGCCTGGCCGAGCATGCCAAACAGGTGGCCCGAGATACCTGCGCGGCCGCGCAGGTTACGACCGACGGTCGCGATGAGCGCCAAGCCCTCGACAACCTCGATCTCGAGCGGCTCGACCTCCTGCTGGATGTCACCCACGAGTGAGTACAGCGAATCGTGCACATCCCGCTCCTGCACCACGGCGCCAAAGCGGTCGACGCCGGTGGGCATATGCTCGACGGAAACGTCATAGCGTTCGAACACCGAAAGTGCACGGCGCATAAAGCCGACACGGGGCTTGGTGCGGTCGCGGGCCACGTTGATGGCGACAAAGCCGCGCTTGCCGGTCACGCCGGTAATGATAGGCTCCGCCTCACCCTCGTCGGCCGTCTCGCTAATGATGGTGCCGGGGTCCTGCGGCGCATTGGTGTTCTTGATGACCAGCGGAATACCCGCCTCGCGCACGGGGAACACGGCCTCCTCGTGCAGGACGCTTGCGCCCATGTACGAAAGCTCGCGTAGCTCCTCGTAGGTAACGCGCGCAATGGGCTGGGCCTCGGGAACAATACGCGGATCGGCAGAATAGAAACCCGAGACGTCAGTCCAGTTCTCATACAGGTCGGCGCCCAGGCACTTGGCCAGGATCGAGCCCGAGATATCGCCGCCGCCACGATCGAGCAGCTTGATCTGACCCTCACGCGTCGCGCCGTAGAAACCGGGCATAACAAAGCCGCCCTGCTGGCCGTACTCCTGCACCAGCTCGGAGGTACGGTTCATGCTGAGCGTACCGTCGTGATGGAACGCCACAACCGTCGCGGCGTCCAGGAACGGCAGGCCCAGGTACTCGGCCATCAGGCGAGCGGTGAAATACTCGCCACGGCTCACGAGCTCCTCGGTGGAGTAGCCGCCCGAGCGGGCGCGCTCGGC
>CAUGJN010000146.1 GCA_959599635.1 uncultured Collinsella sp. | reverse complement strand
GATATTCAGCCCACTGTGCTGCCCGATGCATTTATTCAGTCCGAAATCGTGCGCAAACTCAATACGTTGAGTCTGCCGCGCTATGACCAGTTGCCCAATGTGACGCTCTACCGCGACCAGGTTATTGAGTATGTTGCGCTGTGGATGGAGCCGCTGTCCATTTGCGTTGAGCACCCTGTCATTACGCCATCGATGATCAATAACTACGTGAAGGTCGGCTTGGTGCCTGCTCCGGTCAAAAAGCAATATGGCCGCGAGCAGATTGCCCGCCTGATCGCTATCTGCCTCTTTAAGCAGGTCTTACCTATTGCTGCGGTGCAGGCACTCTTTAACATTCAGCGTTTGAGCTACGATGCCCCGACGGCCTTCGATTATGTGGTCGATCAGCTCGAGGCATCGATTCGTTCGGCGTTTTCCGTCGAGCAGACGCCGGTTCCCGATACGGCGCATCAGGTAACGCGTGAGTCGCTGCTTGTGCGCAGTGCGGTTTCATCCTTCGTTTCGAAAGCGTACCTGATGAGCTATCTAAAGTTTAATGGGTTTAATAGCTAGCCGACGTATAAAACGGGCGGAACAAAGGGCTATCTGCCACTTTGTCCCGCCCGTATTTTTGCTTGGTTGGACGTTATTGGCCCGAAGCCACGCCCATGCCGTAGCCGATAATGAGCCCATGCATTTCGGCATAGTATGAATCTAGCCCGTTACAGGGCATGATGATAGTCTTGGAGCCTGGCCAGCGCTCCACAATTCGGCTGGCAAGTGCTTGGGCGCCTGCCTCATTCTCGACATGGTCGATAACGACCTCGCCGCCCGTAAAACCTTCGGCTTCCATGGTGTCGATGATCTTGTTGAGCATCTTCTTTTCGCCACGCGTGTGCCCGACGAGCTCGATTTTACCGGCCTCGCTCGCCGTGCCCAAAATGCGAATATTGAGCTTGTTGGCAATGACGCCGGCTGCCTTAGGAATGCGTCCTGCCTTTGCAAGGTTCTCGTAATTACACAGGCTAAAGAGAATCTTGCTGTTTTGCTCGAGACTGTCGAAGTAAGCGCAGGCGTCCTCAAAGGAAACGTCCGGGTTACTTGCAAGATAACGATCAAACAGCAAGAAGATCAGATCCATCTTGCCGCCTGCTGCCCGCGAATTGACCAGGTGAATCTGACGATTGGGCTCCTCGGCAAGTACCATATCGCGTGCCGTAGCGGCAGCGTTATAGCTTCCAGAGACACCCTCCGAGATTGGCATGCAGATCGTCTTGTCGGCGAGCTTAAAGAGCTCAGCCCACTCCCCCACGCTTGGGCAGGCGCTCGATGATGCGCTGGCTTCCGACTGAATGGCAACATTAAGCTCGTGAACATCGAGCAAAAGGTCGTCGACAAATTCGCGCTCCCCTACTCGAATTTTGAGAGGAGCGAATGCAAAGGTGGTACGGGGTGCAGTCGGTTGCCAATCGCGAAGATTGCAGCTCGAATCTGAGATAAGTGCCCAGCTCATTGAGGGTCCTTTCTAGTTGTTCCTCAACAATTATAGCTATCTTTTGGACAGATGCTGCGCATATCTAGTATTCAAAACTAGATTGTTGCTTACATGCAAAACGGGCGCTCGAGATAAAACAATGGACCTCGCTCCCCAAGGATACGAGGTCCATCTTTGCTTGCTGAGCTAAACCACTTAGTAGCGAACGAAAATATAATTGTTGTTCATGCCGGCGGCAACGGAGCTGATGATGACGCCCGTTTTGTAGTCGGAAGCATGGATCATCTGACCATTACCGATATAAATGCCGGTATGGTAGGAGTTAACCACAACATCGCCGGGTTGCGGATCGGACACACGGGTCCAACCCATGAAGTCGACCGTGGTGCCCAGACGGCAGTAGCGTCCCGTGAGGCAATAGCTTACAAAACCGGAGCAGTCAAAGCTGTTCGGTCCAATGCCGCCCCAAGAATACGCATAGCCGAGCTTGCTGTAGGCGCGCGAAACAACGGAGCCACCATCAACAGACTGACTCGGTGCTGAAGGCGTGGGAGCCGGAGCGGGCGTGGGGGCAGGCTGCGGTGCGGGAGCCGGCGTGTTGCCGCCCTGGTTGTTGTTATTGTTGGTCTGGCCGCCATTGTTGGTGTTCTCGGTCGTACCGGCGGTGTCGTTGCTCACCGTGGCCTTTTCGGCGGTGCTAGCATTAATGCCAGCCTGCAGCGCAGCGTTGGCCTCGGCCTCGGCAGCGAGCTCGGCCTGCAGCTGCGAATCCAGGGAGTTTACGACGTTCTGGGCTTCAGCCTGCTGGGCATTAAGCTCGTCGACCTTCTTTTGCGCGGTGGCGACGTTCTTCTCCTGCTCGGCCTGCTTATCGGTGAGCTGCTGCTTAAGCTCCTTGACCTCTTGAATGGTCTGAGCTTGCTTATCGGAAACTTTGCCGTAGTAGAACAGACGGTTGAGCATATCGCTCAGATCATCGACACCCGTCAAAACCTGAAGCAGGCTCAGACCGCCGGTTTTGTACTCGCCGGCGACATAGGTCGAGAGCTTGGCCTGACCATCGGCGATCTCCTGCTGCTTTTGCGTGATCTCGCCGGCAGTCTGATCGAGCGCCTGCGTCTGCGTGGCAAGCTCATCGTAAATCTGCTGGGTTTGGGTGCCGATCTGCTCGAGTTTCGTACGAGCAGCGGCAAGGTCGGATGCGGTATCGGCGTAGGCAGGAGCCGCGAGGCCCAAGCCCAAAACACAAGCGAGGGTTGCCGTAGCAGCGCAGCGTGCCATGTTTTTGTGCGTGTTTGCTGTGCGCATGTAGCTTCCTTTCCAGTAACTAAGGGTAACGGCTAGCCTACCGTCACCAGGCTAAAGAGCTCCACATCGTCATCAGACGGCGTGAGCTTCTCGCGCGGGTTGAGAAACGCAAGCTCAAGTATACAACCGTAACCGATAAGCTTTGCGCCCATATCTCGCACCAGTTTACCTGTTGCCTCGACGGTTCCGCCCGTCGCGACCAAGTCGTCCAGAATCAACACGGTATCTTTAGAGCTGATAGCGTCGGCATGGATCTCAATTGAATCGGTGCCGTACTCGAGCTCGTAGCTCTGGCTTACGGTCTCGCGCGGCAGCTTGCCCGGTTTACGTGCGGGAACAAAGCCGGCGCCAAGGGCTACAGCCACCGGTACGCCAACCATAAAGCCGCGAGCCTCGGGACCCACGACCTTGGTGATCCCCATGCCGGCAAAGTGCTCGGCGAGGGCATCGGTCATGGCTTTGAGCGCCTCGGGATTGCCAAAGAGCGGCGTGATGTCTTTAAAGACGACTCCGGGCTCGGGATAATCGGGGATGTCGACGATTTGAGATTCGAAGTCGTACATTGCATGACCTTTCAATGAGTTGCCGAAATATCAGCAGCGGTTATTTGCCCGCGGTGACGGTGCCGGAGTGCGAAGGGGCGACGACCTTGAGCGGCTTTACGAGAGAATCCTCGTGCGAAGCAGGCGCGGCAGTTTCTTCGTTTTTGGCCTTGGTGGACTCGGAGCGAGCGATTTCCTCATCGAGTGCATCGATGTCGGCGTCCTCGACCACGGCGTTGAGCGACTCAAAAACGCGGTTCTTGAGTAGCGCAGTGTGCACGCCCTCGGTCAGGTCGTGAAGCTTCTTAAACGCACGCTCGAGCTTGGCGTCGCGCTCGTCATCGGAAGTATCCATACCGAGCATGCTCACGAGAACCTGCTCAAACATCGAAGACTCGCGGTTTGCCGACGATACGTACTGACGCAGGTTGCGCGGCTCGATATGGAAGCGTGACAGCTCGGAGCAGTAGCGGATGATCGGAAAATCGCGACCATCGACAAGCTCGCGATTCTGCGGACTCTTGATGATGCGAATGAGGTCGTTCTCGGCGAGCGAGCGGATAAACGAAATCTCGACGCCCAGCATATCGGGAATGGTCTCTATGGGATGCAGCTTTTGTTTGGTCTCCTTGGGCTCCGTCTTAAGCGGAACATCGGACAGCAAGCCCACCTCGTAGGCGAGCGTTGACAGGTCCGTGGCGTTTTCCAAGCGCTGCTTAATCACGTTGAGCGGCATGTAGCGGGTCTTCTGCAAGTGCAGAATGACCTCCAGGCGATCAACGTCCTCCTTAGAGTACTGACGGTATCCCTTAGGCGTACGATGAGGGGTAATGAGCCCCTCATCTTCTAGAAATCTAATTTTTGAGTTCGAAAGATCGGGGTATGCGCCTCGAAGAAGGTTGACGACGTGGCCGATACTCAGATAGTTGCGGTCGGCCATGCCCTACTCACCGGTGTCGATGCGCTCCGGCGTGC
>CAUGJN010000145.1 GCA_959599635.1 uncultured Collinsella sp. | reverse complement strand
TACCAGCTGCCCTTGGTGTGGCGGTTCTGCTCGGGGTGCTCGTCAGTGGCCTCCTCGGGCTTCTTTGCCATGAGCGAGCCCATGCCCTTGAGGTAGGAGTCGGGCAGCAGAATCTCATGCTCCTTGATGTACTCGCGCAGCTGCGGGAGCACCTCCTCGCCCTTGTGGCGAATCGAGGTGAACCAACCAAAGTGGTTGAGGCCAAAGTAATCGTACTCGACATCCTTCTTGTCGATATCGAGCGCGGCGCAAACCACGTCGATGATCGCGATCGGCATGTCGCAGATGTTGATGATGCGAGCGTTGGGACGCAGCACGCGGCAGCCCTCGGACACGATGGCGGCGGGGTTGGAGTAGTTGAGAATCCAGTAGTCCTTCTTGGCGTACTTCTCAACGTCATCGATCAGCTCGACCATGGGGAAGATGGTGCGCATGCCGTAGGCAAGGCCGCCGCAGCCGCAGGTCTCCTGACCCACGCAGCCGTGACGCAGCGGAATCTTCTCGTCCTGCTCGCGCATGGCGTAGCCGCCCACGCGCATCTGGGCAAACACGAAGCTCGCGTCGGTAAAAGCCGTCTTTTTGTCGGTGGTCACCGTGAGCTTGATGTCCAGGCCAAGGTCCTCGTGCAAAATCCAGTCCACGAGCACGCCGATCTTGCGCTGGCGCTCCTCGTTGATGTCGTACAGACGAATCTCGTCAACGTCGAGCTCGTCCTTGCGCAGAGCGATGGACTTGACGATGCCGGGGGTAAAGGTGGATCCGCCACCACACAGAGTAATGATCATTGTTTACTGCTCCTTCTCAATTGCGTTTTCGACCTTGTCGCGCATCTCGGCGACCTTCATGCCAAAGATGATCTGGATATTATTGCCGTTGCGGTTGATGCCGCTGTTGGGCACGTGGTTGATGAGGTCCTCATTGATGAGGTCCGGGTTCTTAACGTTCACGCGGAGACGCGTAAAGCAGTTCTCGAGCTCCTCGATGTTGTCCTTGCCACCAAGACCTGCGACCAGGTCGGCAATACCTGCATCGACGCCCTCTGCGGGAGCTGCGGCAACAGCGCCCTGCTTCACCGCGACAGACGCGGCGGCCTCGCCCTCGGCAACGGACTCCGCGAGCTCGGACTCCTCCTCGCGACCAGGCGTGTGGAGGTTGAGCTTCTTGATGAGGAAGGTGAAGAGGAAGAAGTACAGAGCGGCGTTGACGACTCCAAGCACCAGCATAACCGGCCAGTTGGTCTTGTCGACACCCAGGACCAGGTTGGAAACCACGATGTTGATGATGCCGCCTGCAGTCGAAGCGGGCACGGAGAGGACCTTGAGCAGGACCAGGAAGATGCCGGAAAGAACCGAGTGAACGACAAAGAGCACGGGAGCGGCAAAGACAAAGAGGAAGTCCATGGGCTCGGTGACACAGGAGAGCACGGCGGTGATGATCAGCGGGATGATAACGGCCTTGGTCTTATCCTTGTTCCCCTTGTAAGCGGTGACGATAAAGGCGAGACCGATACCGATGTAGGGCCACAGGTTGTTGAAGGTGTAGCTGTTGAAGTAGGTGCTATCGGAGAAGGGCTGGCCCGTCATTGCCATCTCGGCGACACGGATGGGATAGGCACCGGCGATAACCTGATCGCCCAGCGTCAGGGTGCCGCCCACATCGGAGAACTGGAACGGGGTGTAGATGAGGTGGTGCAGACCGGTGGGAACGAGCAGCTTGTTGAGCATGCCGTAGATAAACAGACCGATGTTGCCCGACTCCTTAATGATGCCGGCAACGGAGGAGATGGCACCCTGAACCGGAGGCCAAACGATGCAGAAGCCAGCGCCCATGATCCAGGAGATGATGATCATGATCAGGAACGGGAAGCGAACGCCCGAAAACATCGAAAGGGCAATGGGGAACTGCTTGTTCGAGTACTTGTTGAACACAGCACCGGTGATGCAACCAAGAATGATGCCGCCAAACACGCCGGTATCGAGCACCTGAATGCCCATAACGGTGCTCTGGCCGGTTCCGGTAAGGCCGAGCATGCCGCTCGCTTCGGCAAGAGCGCCGGTGGCGTTGAGCACGATGTTGTTAGCCTGCAGGAACAGGAAGAACGACATCAGGGCGATCAGCGAAGCATGGCCCTTGTTCTTCTTTGCCATGGCGCCGGCGATGCCCACGCAGAACAGAATCGAGAGGTTGTTGATGATAAACATCAGCGACTGATAGACAACGGCGCCCACAAGCTGGAACGGACCGGAGCCCAGCACAGGAATCACGGCGCAGATGGTCTTGTTGGTCAGAATAATGCCCACGATGAGCAGAATGCCGGCAACCGAGAGATACATCATCGGCTGAACGATTGACTTCGCGAACACCTCCAACGGCGCTTTGAAATTGAACTTCTTTTTTGCGGTCATAGCGGTACTCCCCTTCCTTTTCCGCAAATTAAGACAGATGTGCCCTGGGCAAGACCGTGAGCCTTGCCTTATATCAATCGATGTGTGGGCACGTTATGCCTAGAGACCAGGTTCTCCAAGCAGGTTAACAATGTGATATGCGAGATAACTCTTCTCGGCATCGGTAACGACAACGTTATAGGTAGACGCTAAGTGGTCGGCAATTGACTCCGCACACGAGAACGCCCTCGGATACGCCGTTTCATCGATACGGAACAGCGCGTCGCCATTGACCTGCCCCGCCGCGGGATCGAGCGCTCGCTGCGCAAAAAACTGCAGATGGCGAACGAAACGCTCGTACGGCAACGAGGTGACGTCAAGGGTCGTGGCATAGTGCTCGGAAACAATCGCGAGCACGTCGCGAACAAGCTGGACCGAAACAATCAGACGGTCAGAGCGCTGCGGCATAGTGGCGTTGACGATATGCAGCGTAATAAAACCCTGCTCTTCTTCGCTCATCTGGATGCCCATATACTCCTTGATAATCTGCAGCGCACGGCCCGCAAGCGCATACTCCTTGCGATAGAACTGCTGGATCTCGAGCAGCAGCGGGTTCTCGCAGGGAACGCCCTTGCGCTCGCGCTCCAAGGCAAGGCTGATATGGTCTGCGAGAGCAATGAGAATCTTATCGTTGATGTCGACATTGAGCTCTCGACGAAGCATCTGAACGATTTCCTCGGAAATCACGAGGTTGACGGTGGGGATGGACTCCAAAAGATGAGCCAAGCGGTCAATCGTACGCGAATCCTGAGAAGTTCCCTCCTGCAACGCGTAGGTCTTTTCGACTGACGCCTCGTCGATGGCATCGCCGGCATGACGGCCAAAGCAGAGGCCTCGACCGATGACGATGAGCTCGGAGCCATCGTCCGAAGTGACCATTGCGACGTTATTGTTGAAAACTCGCTTGATAACCACGGTACCCACCACAAGAATTTACTCGGAAAGCCAGACGACAGGCTCTTTAACAGCAACAGGGCCGGAAGCATGCTCACGAAGAGTCGAGTTCTCCGAGCGCTCGCACACGATAACGAAGACCGTGGGATCGAAGCCGGCGGCGCGGACCGCGTCGAAATCGACCTCGACGAGGGGCTGGCCCGCGTCGACATGATCGCCCTGGGCAACGAGCGCATGGAAGCCCTTGCCCTCAAGCTTAACAGTATCGATTCCGATATGCAGCATCACCTGAGCAGAGCTGTCGTCGGACATGATGCCCAGCGCGTGCTCAGTCGGAAACAGCGCGGCGACGGTGCCGGAAACAGGAGCGCACACCGTTCCCTCTTGGGGAACCACGGCAACGCCATCGCCCACGGCACGGCTGCTAAAAGCGGGGTCATTGGTATTTTCTAGATGAACAAGCTCGCCGGAAACAGGAGCGAGGATTTCGAACTCGGAAGTTGCAGTCTTCTGCTCATCCGAACCGCCCATCAGGCGAGAAAAGAAACCCATGGTGGCATGTCCCTTCATAAATATAGCCCAACCAAAATCAAGCGAATGCGTCCATAGAGACACATCCGTTCAAAGACTTTGGTTAGGCCCACGTCCGAGGGACTCGGTAACCTTCCACATTTCTTTTTACGGGAGTTATTGTAGACAAGCCCAAAGCCAGAACAATCATTATGACCGGTGAGCGGTATTTTTTCTTCGATAAACGGTATTTAGGCGGCACTTAGGGGCGTTCCTTTCCCGCCGGCACCCAGGGGCACTCCTCACTCTGGTGCGTTGGGAACAGGTTTGTTTGCACCAGGTTGGTGCAGATTAACCTGTCCCCAATGCACCAATTTCGTATGCACTAGATGAAGGGCTCGCATTCCTTCCGCACGACGCAAGCCTTGCTCAGCATCTGGGAAACAGCGGATAGCTTGTTGGGATCAAGCTTGCGAGC
>CAUGJN010000144.1 GCA_959599635.1 uncultured Collinsella sp. | reverse complement strand
ACGCGCATCGCCGCAGCGGCAGAGTGCGGGTCGAACACCTCGGCACCGTCGACGGCGCAGACACCACGCGCGCAGCCTTCGGCAATAAGCGCCATCGTGACATCGTCGTCGGCGACCGGCCAGGCCACGTGCGCGACCGCCCCGGGCGTAAAGCCGATCTCCTTGGGGGCCGCCGCGTGCATCGAGATCAATGCAGCAGCCAGCACATCCATTGCAGCATCGAGAGCCGAGGCATCTGCGTAGAGCGCCGCATCGCCCACAGCAAGCTCGCGTACGGCAGCCTGGGCAACAAGCTCGCGCAAAACGACCTCGGCCTCGCTGGTGGTAAGATCGAACGCTGCAGCAACTCCGGCAGCGCCAACGGGCAGCGCCTGCAGCGCCAGCCACGCGCGCACGCCGTCCGCGACATCCCCGGTCTCGAGCGCCGCGTGCAGCGCGCGCTCCCCCGCCGACAGGGCCCTCGCGCGGCGACAGCGCGAAAGCAAGACGCGTCCGCCGCCGAGCAGCGAAAACGGAGAATACGACAGGATGACCGCATGGTCACCGGCACGCAACGGCAGCGGCCGCTCCAGGCGCATCTGCACCACGCGCGTCTCACCGACTGCGAGGGGCGGCTCGTCATCCAAAAGCATAATGCGGCCGATCACCCCGGCCGTGCCCGCCATCACGTGCACGCGCGTGCCCGAGGCAAGAACGCCGGATCGCGCGCCGTCGTGCCCCACATATGTCAGCCGCATCAAAAAGCGCAGCGTCTGCCCCACGCAACCCTCGACGCCGAGCATCTCGCCGCGCTTGAGGTGCGCCACGCCATCACCCACCAGGTTCAGGGCGACACGCTGACCCGGAACCGCGCGCTGGGTATCCCCGTGAACTTGCATGCCACGCACGCGACAGTGCGTTCGCGACGGCAGTGCGACAAGCTCGTCGC
The DNA here is from genome assembly GCA_959599635.1 of uncultured Collinsella sp. GTDB lineage: Bacteria > Actinomycetota > Coriobacteriia > Coriobacteriales > Coriobacteriaceae > Collinsella. The sequence goes on along the minus strand of CAUGJN010000144.1, from coordinate 3,400 downwards.
CAACCGATACAGGCCCATCGTGCAACGTGCCCGTCACGACGGTTCCGGTGCCGCGGATACTAAAGCAGCGGTCGATAGGGAGACGGGGCGTATCGCCCGAGCCCGCGGTCGCCTCTAGGCGCTCCGACAGGCACGAGCAAACCGCGTCATCGAGCACCGCGAGCAGATCGCCCAGGCCCTCACCCGTCTTGGAGGACACCGGCACGACCGATACCCCCGCAAACACGGTCCCCTCAAGAAATGCCTCGACATCGAGCCCTGCCAGTGCGGCAATCTCGTCATCGGCCAGATCGCGCATCGTGAGCGCGACGACCATGTGCGTCACGCCCAAAAGCTCCAGCACGCGAACGTGCTCGCGGGTCTGCGGCATCACGCCCTCAACGGCAGAAACCACCAGCAACGCAACATCCACGCCGGTGGCGCCCTGCACCATCGAGCGCAGATAGTGCGCATGCCCGGGCACGTCGACCAAGCCGACAAGCTTGCCGCTCGGCAGCACCAGCTCGCCAAAACCGAGCTCCGTGGTCATGCCTCGGCGCCGTTCGACCTCCAGGCGATCGGGGTTTTTGCCGGTCAGTGCTTCGATGAGCGCCGACTTTCCGTGGTCGACGTGCCCTGCCGTTCCAACGACAACGGGACATTCGACAAGCTCGCACGCGGTCATCGACGCAGACCCGCCCGCACGGCATCGGCCAGCGCAGACGCGCACAGATCAAGATCGGTATCGTGCAAAAGCGTGCGGACGTCAAACAGCACCTGTTCGTGCCGCACGCGCGTGACAACCGGCGTGTCGGGTTCCTGAACCATGGCGCGCTTCAGACCATCGGCAGATAGGCGCCCATCGACGGGGCAGACGGCAACGCAAAAAGTTGGGAGCTCGACGGTCGGCAGCGAACCGCCTCCCGGAGCAGAGGCGCCTTCGACAACCCGCAGCTCCACCGCGTCCTCGCACTGAGACTCGCGGAGCTTGCGCAGCATGCGGTCGTGTAGGCGCTTGGCCTGACGCTCGAGCGGAGCCAGCGCACCGGAAAGCATGTTGAGCACCGGGATCTCCCGATGCGCCGTATCGGAGCCGGCCACATACAAGCGCAGGGTGGCCTCGAGCGCCGCGAGCGTGAGCTTGCCGGGGCGAAGCGCGCGCATAAGCGGATGAGAGGCGCAGGCGGCGATCGCCTGGGCGCTGCCGAGGATAATGCCCGCCTGCGAAGCACCGAGCAGTTTGTCCCCCGAGCACGAGACAACGTCGACGCCGGCGCAAAGCGAGGCGGACGTGGGCCTCTCCCCCGCATCGGCGAGCACCCCATCTGCCAGCAAAGCGCCCGAGCCTTGGTCCTCGTAAAGCAAAAGGCCGTGTTCATGCGCCAGCGCAGAAAGCTCCGCCGCCGAAACCTCCTCGTGGAAGCCCTCGATACGGTAGTTTGAAGGATGAACTTTCAGGATCATCGCCGTGTTGGGCGTAATGGCGCTTCGATAATCATCCAGATGCGTGCGGTTGGTGGAGCCCACCTCGACAAGCTTGGCACCCGAGGCTGCCATGATGTCGGGGATGCGGAAGCTGCCGCCCACCTCGACAAGCTCGCCGCGGCTCACGATGACCTCTTTGCCAGCCGCGTGCGCGGCAAGCACCAGCAGCACCGCCGCGGCGTTATTGTTGACAACCAAAGCGTCCTGCGCCCCCGTGAGTGTGCGCAGCAGACGCGCGGCATGCTCCTTGCGGCCCCCGCGAGCACAGGTCGTGACGTCATACTCGAGTGTGCTGTAACTGCGGGCGACGTCGGTCACCGCCTGCACCGCTGCGGGAGCGAGCGGAGCGCGACCCAGATTGGTGTGGATCACAACGCCCGTCGCGTTGACGGCGGGACGCAGGGTCGGCAGCGACAGGCGGTGGCACCGCCGCTCGATGGCCAGAGCGAGCTCGCGCTTGTTCCTTGTGGGGGCGCCGGAGCGAATCGCCGCGCGCTCGGCATCGAGCTCAACATCAATCGCCTCGCGCACGATCGTGTCGCCCGCATCGCCGGCGGCCTTCATGACCGGCCACTCGGACAGCAGCTCGTGGACAGCGGGAATGGAGCGCAGGCGGTCGCGCACCTCGACGGGCATGAATTCGCAGTCGCTCATGGAAAGCCTTTCGACATATTCAATAAATAGCAGGTCCCCCATAGTCGTCATTTGCCAAACAATGACGACGCGCACGCAAAAGGGACAGGTCCATTATGGCAGCTCACGGCAAGGCGGCGCAGCGCCTCGTCCAAAACCCGCCAAAATAAACCCGTCCCTCTTTGGTCGGTTATGACTTGGGGCCTTAGGCTTCCCTGTTGGCGTAGATAAACCAGTAGCCCAGCGCCACGATCAGGGCGCCGCCCACAATATTGCCGAGTGTGGCGACCGAAAGGTTGAGCGCCAGGCCCGCCGCGTTAAGAGCATCTGCGCCGGCGACATCGGCTCCATAGCCGCAAGAGTGCATCAAGATGCCCATGGGCAAAAAGTACATGTTGGCGACGCAGTGCTCAAAACCGCAGGCCACAAAGGCGGCAATGGGCAGCAGAATGCCCACAACCTTGTCGACCACGGTCTTGCCGGCGGTACCGATCCATACGGCCAGGCACACAAAGATGTTGCACAGAATGCCACGGAAGAAGATGGTGACGGCGCCGATCGTGACCTTACCGGCGGCGACGCTCACCATGGTGTTGGCGACCGCCTCGCCGTTGAGCTTGTAAATGGCTGCCATGTAAATCAAAAAGACAGCGAACAGGGCGCCGACAAAGTTGCCGATCCACACAATGGCCCAGGCCTTGAGCATCTTGACGAGCGCGATCTTTTTGCTCTTAAGCGCGCAGACCATCAGCGAGTTACCGGTAAACAGCTCCGCGCCGCAAATGAGCACGAGCACCAGCCCCAGGCAAAAACAAAGACCACCCACTAAGCGCTGAACGCCCCAACCGAGGGTCGCATCGCTCAGAAAGACCGTGAAGAACAGGCCACCGAAGGCGATGAACGCGCCGGCGAACATGGCGAGCAAAAAGGTCTTCGAGACCGGCAGGTTGGCCTTGGTAACGCCGGCGGCCTCGGTCTTGGCCTCGATCGCGGCAGGTGCCAGGCAATCGGGGGTGGGATATTCTGCCTTGCTCTGTGCCATAGCAACCACTTCTTTCGTACGATTTGGGGCAAACGCTCCTGGTTCATTTGCCCCGCGAGGTCGGACGGTATTAAAATAAACGCAAGCCAAATTAGCATATTGACCTGCGATTATATAGCTTGGAGCGGGCGACGGGAAGTCCAAGGATTTGCTTCGCAAATCCTTGTTTCGCTGCGGGCCTTCGGCCCTTGCGTGCTGCGCTGGAAAATGCTCACGCATTTTCTCAGCTCCGCACCCTGGCGGGTTCGATTCCCGTCGCCC
>CAUGJN010000143.1 GCA_959599635.1 uncultured Collinsella sp. | reverse complement strand
GTCGGTTCGGGCGACATGTCGTTTGATCCGGAGTGACGACGGCGGGCTAAGTCCGCAAACTTAGATGCTTAGATGCGCTGTTTGATGAAGGCGTCGGGGCCGCGGTCGGCTTCGGCGCCTTTGCCTTTACAATGGGGACATGGAACAGATTATCTTGAACATACTCGACGCTCTGCGTCGCGGTGAGACCGTGGACGACAAAGCGCTCGTCAAACTGATACATGCTGAGGCGCGCCGCGAGGGCGCCGATAAGCGCGATTTGGCCAAGCGTCGCCTGCTGCCGTTTTACCAGCGGGTGAAGCGTGAGGAACCGGCGCGTTGGGCGGCATGGAATGTCGATTCCGAGCTGGAGCGTCAGCTGCTGCAGGTGCTTCGCATGAAGCCTCGTCGCACGGCTTCGGGCGTGGCGACCATTACCGTCATCACCAAGCCGTGGCCGTGCTCGGGCGATTGCCTGTTTTGCCCCAACGATCTGCGCATGCCTAAAAGCTATCTGCATGCCGAGCCGGCGTGCGCCCGTGCGGAGCAAAACTGCTTCGACCCGTATCTGCAGGTGAGTGCCCGTTTGACGGCGCTTTCGCAAATGGGGCATGCGACCGATAAGATCGAGCTCATTGTGCTCGGCGGTACCTGGAGCGACTATCCGCAAGGGTATCAAACGTGGTTTATGTCGGAGCTTTTCCGTGCGCTCAATGACGATGCCGTCGCCGGCGTGGCGGCAAACCCCATGTTGGCGCGTCCGGGCATCAGCCGTGCCGAGGCGGGGCGCCTGCTCGATGACGCTCCCGCCGATGCGCTGCCGCCGGTGGTGGCGGAGCGCCGCGAGCGCTATCGGGCTGCCGGTATTGCGACCGACGAGGCCGAGCTTGCGAGCGGTGTTGCCGACGAGCAGGGGCGTGTGGATGCTGCCGCGGGTGGCTATAACCGCGCGGTGCGTCGTCTGTACGGCCCCGGTACGCCGTGGGGCGAGGTTGCCGAGTGGCAAACGGCAACGATGGAGGAGCTCGAGCGTCAGCAGCGCATCAACGAGACGGCGAAGCATCGCGTGGTGGGGCTCGTTATCGAGACGCGCCCCGATGCCGTAACACCGCAGACCCTCGCGCTCATTCGCCGCCTGGGCTGCACCAAGATTCAGATGGGTATCCAGAGCCTCGACCAGCACCTGCTCGATATCAACGAGCGTCGCATTTCAGTGGCACAGATCGAGCGGGCGTTTTCGCTTGCGCGCCTGTTTGGCTTTAAGATCCACGCGCATTTTATGCTCAACTTGCTGGGTGCCACGCCCGAGGGGGACAAACGCGACTACGAGCGCTTTATGGCCGAGGGGGCCTTTATGCCCGACGAAGTCAAGATCTACCCGTGTGCGCTCATCGAGGGCTCGCGTCTGGTGGGCTGCTATGAGCGCGGCGAGTGGCGCCCCTATTCCGAGGAAGAGCTGCTCGATGTGTTGGCCGATGACATCGTGGTGACGCCGGCGTTCTGCCGCATCAGTCGCATGATCCGCGACTTTAGTTCTGACGACATTATGGTGGGCAACAAGAAACCTAACCTGCGTCAGCTCGTTGAGAACCGCCTGGCTGCTCGGGGCGACGGTGCGACGGTGCGTGAGATTCGCTATCGCGAGATCAGCACGGCGGGTGCCGACCTGGATGAGTTGACCCTTGACGAGGAAGTGACGTACGAGACGCCGGTGACGCACGAGCGCTTTTTGCAGTGGGTGACTCCCGAAGGCAAGATCGCCGGCTTTTTGCGCCTGTCGCTGCCCGACCGTTCGTTTGTTGCCACGCACGCGGACGAGCTGCCAACGGGGCCGGAGGAGGCGATGATTCGCGAGGTGCACGTGTATGGCATGGCAGCGCGCGTGGGGGATCAAGGCCAGGCGGCGCAGCACCATGGATTGGGACGGTCGCTGGTGGAGCGTGCGTGCCATATTGCCCGGGATGCGGGCTATGCGCGTATCAACGTGATTAGCGCGATCGGTACGCGCGAGTACTATCGCCATTTGGGTTTTTATGACCACGGACTCTATCTGCAAAAGGAGCTCTAAATGAACAAGCCGAGTGTTTCTGCCGGCGTCGTTGCCGGCGTTGCCCTGGGAGCCGCAGCGCTTGGTGCGGCCGCTGTCGCTGTTCGTGCTGCCTGTCTGCAGGTTGCGCGAACCCGCAATGGGTTGGCGCGTGTGAAACGCGTGCACGATGAGGGCGGCGATGAGATTCGCGTGTTGGTGCAAGGCGGCGTCTACCAAAGCGCAAGCTACGTTGGCGAGCGTTGGGCGGAGCCCGTCTTTGCGTACTATCGTGCGTTTGACGATGCGTTTGAGGCCGAGGATGCAATGCGTGACGCTTATGGTCACGGTATCGACCGTGTGCTTATGCTGGGCGGCGGCGGGTTTGCCTATCCCAAGTTTGCGCTGATGTCGCACGAGAGCTTGCGCATGGACGTTATCGAGTATGACGGAGAGATTACGCGCCTAGCGCGCCGCTGGTTCTACCTGGACGAGCTGGAGCGCGCGGTGGGCGACCGCTTGCGGGTGATTACCGCTGAGGCTCGCTCGTATCTGGGTGTGACGAGCGTGGGGCATCGTCGCTACGACGTGATCGTGAGCGATTGCTTTGGTGGTGCCGAGCCCGTGCGCGAGCTGGCGACCGTTGAGGCGCTGCGTCTGGCGCGGGGCAGCCTGAACCCCGGGGGTATCTACGTGGCTAATATCGTGAGCGCAAACGAGGGGAGCGATGTGACGTTCCTTCGCGACTGCGCTGCCACGGCACTCGAGGTATTCGCCCACGCCTGGGTGGTCCCATGCGGCGATGCAGAGTTCGGCGGCGAGGAGAACTACCTGCTCATCGCTAGCGACGGTGACTATGCCTTTGCCGAAGCCGTGTCCTTCGACACCGACTTCCTCGGCACCGTCCTTCACGACAAGTAAGTCTCCCCGTCCCAAAAAAAGACTGGTCCTAGGCGTGGTCGCGCCAGCTGCGGACACGCTGCTTCATGCCCTCTATGTCGAGCACGCCTTCGGCAAAGCCCTTGCGCACGAGCTCTTCGGGAACAAACTCGTCGTAGCGGTCAAAGTAAGGCACCTCGCCGGGATAGACGAGCTCGATGGGGTCGAAGTCCTTTTCGACCTCGGCTGCGAGCACCTCAAAGAACGTCTTCTCGTCGGCCTTCATCTTAAACTGCATAAAGTACGGTCGTGAAGGGTCGAGTCCGCGAAGGCCCAGCTCCGCGGCACATTTAATCTTGAGCATGCGCTCGAGCGCCAAAAAGGCGTAGCTTCCCAACCAGGGGAAGAGCACCCAGGTGTCGCCGCCCAGGTTAATGAGCGGTTTAGTTCCCGCCCCCGAAATCTCGGCGGTATGACGAGCCTGTGCAAGGCGTGCCCGTGCGTTGCCCATGAGGTACGGATATGCCGCGTGCTCGTTGAGCGCCTTGCGCATGCGCTCGAGTACGTGTGTATTGATGTCGCCGGGGCAGTCGCCAAAGTAGGCCGGCACACGGCCCTTGACCTGCGTGGCAAAGACGGTATGACGCTTCCAGTCCACTTCCTCGACAATCCAGCAGTGTCCGGCGATAGCGATGCGCTCACCGGGCGGTGGGGGATTGACGATCGTGCCCAGCTCGGCCGATTCGCTGCGAACGGTAAACTCTTCGTTTTCCTGGAACACAGCGTAGAACTTAAAGTTGTTGATGATGCGCTCGCCCGCGAGGCCCACGATGAGCCCACCGCCCTCGGTGACCTGGATGTGGTCGATCTTGATGAGGTGGCGCAGCAGTGCGCGATAGTCATCGGCCGAGACGCGGTGGAAATAGCTCAGCGTGAGCACGCGCTGAGCAAGCTCGGCCGGTGTGAGCTCGCCGGTGCTGGCGAGCGTCGACATGGTCTGGTGATAGAGCAAACTGTAGGGGAGTCGATCGAGCTCGGGTGGCTCGACCCACTTTTCTTCGCGATAGAGTTGTACGAGCGCGATGCCCTGCAGGAGCTTCCAAGGTATCGTTTCGGGCATCATCGTGCGCGGCTCGGGCTCCTCCTCGCGCATGACAAACCACATCTCGGGCGGAAGATCGCGGCGGCCCGTGCGCCCCATACGCTGCAAAAAGGAGCTGACGGTAAACGGCGCATCGATCTGAAACGCACGTTCCAGACGGCCGATATCGATGCCGAGTTCCAGCGTGGAGGTGGTGACGGTTGTCTGCGCCTGCTCCTCATCGCGCATGAGTTCCTCGGCCGTCTCGCGCAGCGATGCCGAAAGATTGCCATGGTGGATGAGAAAGCGGTCGGGCTCGTGCCGGCTCTCGCAGTAGCTGCGCAGCATGGAGCACACGGCCTCTGCCTCCTCGCGCGA
>CAUGJN010000142.1 GCA_959599635.1 uncultured Collinsella sp. | reverse complement strand
TCCGGTTTCTCGCAAGGGTCGGTGACAACGGGATGAAAATGCAAATCGTGAAAATAAGATTTTGAGAGGCGAAAACGAAGCGCATTCACTTTGACGTCGAAGAAGACGGCTTTTACGGCGCATATTGGGCGTGCAAGGACACGCATACAGCAGCGGGCACGGATTCAATTGAAACCGTGCCCGCTATCTGATACTATATTATTTTATCGAACGTATGTTCTATTCCCACTCAATCGTCGCGGGCGGCTTGGACGTGATGTCGTAGCACACGCGGTTGGCGCCGGGAACCTCGGCCACGATGCGGCCGGAGATGCGGGCCAGGACGTCGTAGGGCAGCTTGGCCCAGTCGGCGGTCATGGCATCGCTGGACTCGACGGCACGCAGGATAATTGGGCGCTGGTAGGTGCGCTCGTCGCCCATAACGCCGACGGACTTAATGTCGGGCAGGACGGCGAAATACTGCCAGCAGCTATGCTCGGAGTTGCGCTCGCCGGTCTGCTCAAACAGACGCTGGTTATAGGCGTCGAGCTCCTCGCGCACGATGGCGTCGGCATTCTTGAGGATCTCGAGCTTCTCCTTGTCGACCGCACCGATGATGCGGATGGCCAGACCCGGGCCCGGGAAAGGCTGGCGGAACACGATATGACCCGGCAGACCGAGCGCCAGACCAAGCGCGCGGACCTCGTCCTTAAAGAAGTGGTCGAGCGGCTCAATAAGGTCGAAGTGCACGCCCTCGGGGAACGGGATCAGATTGTGATGGCTCTTGATGGTAGCCGTCTTGCCGCCCGTCTTGCGAGCGCCGGACTCAATGATGTCGGGGTAGATGGTGCCCTGAGCCAAGTACTTGACCGGCTTGCCATCGGTCTCGAGCTGCTGCGCCACGGCGAAGAACTCTTTCCAGAACTGCGTACCGATGATGCGGCGCTTCTCCTCGGGCTCGGTCACGCCGGCCAGAAGCTCGGCATAACGGTCCTCGGCGTGGACGTGGATAAAGTCGACGTCAAACTGCTTGGTGAAGACCTCCTCCACCTGCTCGGGCTCGCCCTTGCGCAGCAGGCCGTGGTTGATGAACACGCAGGTCATCTGCTTGCCCACGGCGCGAGCGCCCAGCGCAGCCACGACGGAGGAGTCGACGCCGCCGGACAGGGCCAGAATCACGCGGTCGTCGCCGACCTTCTCGCGGAACTCGGCTGTCATGGTCTCGACCAGGTTGTCCATGCTCCAGTTGGGCTCCAGGCCGCAAATCTCAAACAGGAAGTTGCTCAGCAGCTGCTGACCGTACTCGGAGTGCTTGACCTCGGGGTGGAACTGCGTGGTGAAGATCTTGCGCTCGACGCACTCCATGGCGGCAACCGGGCACACGTCGGTGCTGGCGGTAACGGTAAAGCCCTCGGGCACCTCGGACACGGCGTCGCGGTGGCTCATCCACACGGTCTGCTCCATAGGCGTGGAGTTAAAGAGCTTGGCGCCGGCCGTACGCGTGATGGTGGCGCGGCCGTATTCGCCCACCTCGGAGTGACCGACCTTGCCGCCGAGCGTCACGGCCGTGATCTGATGGCCGTAGCAAAAGCCCAGAACGGGAAGGCCCAGGTCAAAGATGGCGGGATCGATGGACGGAGCGTCCTCGGCATACACAGAAGCCGGGCCGCCAGAGAGGATGAGCGCAGAGGCGTTCATTTCGCGAATCTCATCGGCCGAGATGTCGCAGGGAACGATCTCGGAATACACGTTGAGGTCGCGGACGCGACGGGCAATGAGCTGACCGTACTGCGCACCAAAGTCGAGTACGAGGACCTTTGCGGAAGCCTTTTGATCCATGGTTTCCCCCTCTTGTTGGCGGGGAGCCTGTGCCCACCCGCGCGAATAAACGAAAACAGCTTACATAGTGTACACGTTATATGGGGTTTCTCGTCCCTCGCAGCCATCAGCGCACGGCAAACGCACGACCGGGGCCCTATTTGACGGCGATTGAAGTGTTACCAAACGTTACAGATGATGTAATACGTTTGAACATTGGACGCCCTGTGCCACAATACTGCCGAACGACTCCGCCTTTGCGGCGGCAAATACGATAGGAATACCAGCATGAAGCGCATCCTTCTCATCGCCACGGGCGGCACCATCGCATCGACCGAGGACGGCAACGGCCTCTCCCCCGCCCTGACCGGTGAGGAGCTCGCCCAGAGCGTCCCCGAGATCTCGGGCCTCTGCGAGCTCGACGTGGTGCAGCCCATGAACATCGACAGCACCAATATGCGCCCCAGTGACTGGATGCGTATCCGCGACGTCATCGTCGAAGGCTATGCCGACCACGACGGCTTTGTGATCCTGCACGGCACGGACACCATGAGCTACACAGCGGCGGCGCTTTCCTATCTGATTCAGGACAGCCCCAAGCCCATCGTACTCACCGGCTCGCAAAAGCCCATGGGCAATCCCTTTACCGATGCCAAGCTCAACCTGTACCAGAGCCTGCTCTATGCGCTCGACGAGCATTCGCACGACGTCTCGATCGTGTTTGGCGGCGTCGCCATTGCCGGCACGCGCGCCCGCAAACAGCGCACTATGAGCTTTAACGCGTTCATTAGCGTCAACTATCCGCCCATCGCCTATATCCGCAACGACCGCATCGTGCGCAACGGGCTTCACGGCACGCATCAGGGCGAAAACCCGGTGCGCTTCTACGACAGTATCGACCCGCGCGTATTTGTACTCAAGCTTACGCCCGGCGTAAACCCGGGCATCCTCGACGCCCTTGCCGATAGCTACGACGCCGTGATTCTGGAGACCTTTGGCATTGGCGGTATCCCCGAGTTTGGTGAATCGGGCGAATCGTTCCAAGAGGCAATTTTCCGCTGGGTCGATTCGGGCCGCACCGTCGTTATGACCACACAGGTCCCCGAAGAGGGCCTCGATCTGGGTGTTTATGAGGTCGGCCGTGCTTACGCCGACCATCCGGGTATTTTGCGCGGCGATGATATGACCACCGAGACACTCGTGGCCAAAACCATGTGGGCACTCGGCCAGTCACGCGATGCCGCCGAGATCCAGCGCCTGTTCTACAGCCAAGTCAACCACGACCGCATCCCGATGGCGTAATTCAGTTGTCGACGGGTATCCCCTATTCGATCCCCTCGAGAAGCTCTGACACCGTCATGCCGAGTGCGGGCGCGATCTTAAATAGAACCTTGAGCGTGAAATTTGCCGTCCCATCTTCGATTCGGTCGAGGTAGGGTCGGCTGATTCCTGTCGCCACACAAAAATCAACCTTGGAGATACCAAGGTCCCTGCGTGTCTCTTCGACCCGCCTGCCAAGAATCTGTTTCGCACGTTCGTCCATGCAGCCGAGTTTGAAATGGAGCTGAACAAAAACGTAAACTATAGTTTACGTTTTGCCGAATACACAGGAGTTTTCTATGTCGGGTTCTTCGGTCCGCATGTACCGAGCCACGCTTCGCACAAACAGCGCACCGCCCAAGCTCGTCGTCGTTGAAGCCGAATGCCTTTCGCCCGATGAGCGCACAGCATTTGCATTACTATCAAGTCGCGTCGCCGCCGTTCTGGTCCCTTGCCCGGCGCAAGGCGAACTTGCCATCCAATGCCAAGCGCACAGCTGCTCGCTCAATCAGGCTGCCGTAATCGCAACCAGCCAACGCGGCCTGCCGCTCCTTTTAGAAGCCGGTATCGCACTCGCCCTCCGCGGCTCCGGATACGAAAACGAGGCCGCCGCCGATATGGTCTTTAAACCACGATCGAGCGGCGGCCTCGCAGCAGCCATTGAATATGCGTGCAGGCTCGTTGCCTAAAAGGACAAGCTAGAAACCAAAGCCAAAGCCTGTTCCGGTAATAGCCGAGTACATAAAGTAGACGTTGATTACGTTGAGGAACACACCCGTGATGCAGCCGTTTCGCAGGTAGCGCTCGCACACGATGCGCGCCATGGCGGCGGAGTCATCATTGTTTTTAGCCTGACGTCCTGCCGTAAAGTACGTCGCCACGCTCAGCAGCAGGTTGAGCACCGGCAGTGCCAGCAGCTCGTAGCTCTTGCCCCAGCGCGTCACCTCACCGGCCGCGTTAAACTTCGTTGCCACCTCGGGACCAATGTTGGGGATAACACACGCTGCAACCACCAGCGGAATCACCGCAAGTACGAGCAACGCAATACCCATGTAGCCAGCTTTTTTGCCATATTTAAACATATGCGTCGTCCTTACACGTTAAAGCGGAAGTGCACGACGTCGCCATCGGCCATGACATACTCTTTGCCCTCGATACGCAGCTTGCCGGCGGCCTTGGCGCCCTGCTCGCCACCGAGCTCGATGTAATCGTCGTAGCCAATGACCTCGGCCTTAATAAAGCCGCGCTCAAAGTCGGTGTGGATGACGC
>CAUGJN010000141.1 GCA_959599635.1 uncultured Collinsella sp. | reverse complement strand
TCGACGCTGCGCGGGCCGAATTTGGACAATCTGACGTTCAACTTCAAGGGCGCGACCAGAAGGTCAGCGCCCTTTCGTTTCACGTCACCTTGTCTCAAATGCGGCCCGCTCGCTGACTTATGCTCAACCTGCGGCGCCATTTTGCTTGAAGGCACCTTGCTCGCTCTGGCGGGCTTTCGCTGTCCGTCCTCTATCTGCGGTGTTGCCCTGGTTGGCACTTAGGGACGTTCCTTTTCTGCCGGCACTTGGGGACGGTCCTAGTCGTTGGGGATCTACCGACGCATTGGGGGTTTGCGCCTTCCATGCATGACAGTCGTCTCTTTTATGTTTCCTTTAGCCGTTGCTGCCTAGGATGGGGGTTAGTCGGTAGGAAGGGAGCGTCTATATGGACGACGCGAGCGAGCGTGCAATCGAAGAGGACATGCTCGATCAGTTCAACTACTTTGATGATGAGGACGAGGAATTGATCGATCGTCGCGAGCCGGCGTCGCTCGATGCTTTCGACCTTGTTGATGAAGAGCCCGACGAGGACGAGGTCGAATCGACGGAACCCCCACAGCCTTCGCGCCCCGATTCGCTATTCTCGAGAGTCCCTATGCACCACGGCGTTCGTGCCGGCGCGCTCCATATGAAAACTGATTGGCACCAGATCGTGACGGCAGGCGATGAGCTTGCCGTCGATGCGCCGCTCACCGATAAATCATCCATCATCTGCCGCACCGGCATGCTTATGCTGGCAAGCGGAACAGGTGCCTGGCGCGTGCGCGATACCATGAATCGTGTTGCTGCCGTACTCGGCGTCACGATTCACGTCGACCTGAGTCTTCTGTCGTTTGAGTGCACTTGCATCGAAGATGGCCACTGCTTTAACGAGGTTGTCAGCCTGCCCACAACGGGAGTCAATACCCATCGCATTTGGATGATGGAGAGTTTCCTCAAGGAAATCGAGACCTATGGTCGTCGCTTCACGGTACACGAGTATCACGAGATGCTCAGGACCGTTGAGAGCTCAAAGCCCGATTACTCTCCCTGGCAACAGGGCCTTGCGGCAGCCTGTGCTTGCGGCGCCTTCGTCTTTTTGCTCGGCGGCGGTCCTATCGAGATGGCCTGTGCATTCGTAGGCGCTGGTGTCGGCAACTTCGCTCGCTCCCATATTCTCAAGCAGGGTCTTGGCCAGTTTAGCGCGCTGACGACGGGCGTTGCGCTCGCTTGCGTTTCGTATCTGCTGGCATTGCTCGGCCTTGGCCAGGTCGTACCGGGGGCAATGTCGCACCAAGAAGGCTATATCGGCGCCATGCTCTTTGTGATTCCCGGCTTTCCCCTCATTACGGCAGGCCTCGACATCGCTAAGCTCGATATGCGAAGCGGCATTGAGCGTCTTTCGTATGCCGTGTCGATTATTGTGATGGCGACCCTTGTGGGCTGGATGGTTGCCGAGTGTGTGGGGCTGGCACCGGATGATTTTGCCCCGCTCGGGCTCTCACCGTTGGCTCTTACACTCTTGCGTGTGGTGATGAGCTTCGTCGGTGTATTTGGCTTCTCGGTTATGTTCAACAGCCCGGTAAAGATGGCCGCGGCGGCCGGTCTGATCGGCGCCGTGTCCAATACCTTGCGTCTGACCCTTGTCGATGCGCCGGCGCTGTTTCCCTTCCTGGGCGTGAGCTTAGGTATGCCTCCCGAGGCAGCAGCGTTTATCGGTGCGCTGGTATCGGGCCTGCTCGCGAGCTTAGCCGAAATCAAGCTCACCTACCCACGTATCGCCCTCACGGTGCCATCGATTGTCATTATGGTGCCGGGCTTGTATCTGTATCGCTCGATGTATTACATGTGCACCTTCGACACGGTCAATATGCTCGGCTGGTTTGTGCGTGCAGTGCTCATTGTGGCGTTTCTGCCCGTTGGCCTGGGCGTGGCGAGAACCCTCACCGACTCTCGCTGGCGCCACACCAGCTAATTGGTGCAAATGAAACTGATCCGCAAAACATGAACGTGGATAATCTCCCGTTTTTGGCCTGTTTACGGGCTCAAAACGGGAGATTATCCACGCTCGTGGAATGGGTGTCCGAAAATCCACGCTCGTTGGGCCGATGCAGACGCACCTGGCAATTCCTTTTTTGTAGACGTTGTCGCGCGGCTACGGGTGGGAAAGGTCCCAACGGTTAACATATACTCCATATGGGTAAAGAGACCAAAGCGCTGCCACGGGGCGGCGCTTTGCGTTTGAAAAAACTAGCTCGTCTAAGAGGAACTAGCATGTTAGACCGTTTTACCGATCGCGCGCGTAAGGTCATGTCCATGGCCAAGCAAGAGGCGCTCGATCTTCATTCAAATAAGGTGGGCACCGAGCACCTGCTGCTCGCGCTTGCCAAGGAGGACGAGGGCATTGCCGCCGAGGCGCTGCGTTCGCTCGACATCTCCTACGATGACATCATGGATACCCTCAAAGAGGTCCAGACCACGGTTCCCGAGCCCAGTGAGGAGACCGAGGCGGCCAAGCTCGCCTTTACGCCGCTCGTCATTAGCGTGATGGAGCGTTCATTCCGCGTGGCGCGTGAGAACAACCAGACGTATGTGTCGACCGAGCACCTGCTCATCGGCATCGTCGAAGAGGGCAACGGCATGGCCATGGACATCCTCATGCGCCTGGGCGTGTCGTCCGCCTCCATCAAAAAGGCTATCGAGAAACTCACTGCCAAGGACCAGGATAAGAAGCGCCCGCTCGCCGGCGCCGGTGCCGGGCGTCCCGGTACGGGCCTGCCGTTCTTTAGCGGCTCGGATGCCTCCCAGCAAAAGGGGAGCGGCACCGATACGCTTAAGCAGTTCGCGACCAACCTTACGCAGAAGGCGCGCGACGGCGAACTCGATCCGGTGATCGGCCGTGAAAAGGAAGTCCAGCGTATGATGGAAATTCTTTCGCGCCGCACCAAGAACAACCCGCTCATTCTGGGCGACCCCGGCGTGGGCAAGACGGCCATAGTCGAGGGTCTGGCCCAGCAGATTGCAGCCGGCAACGTGCCCGAGAACCTTATGAACCAGAACATCTGGACGCTCGACTTGCCGGGCCTCGTGGCGGGCGCCAAGTATCGCGGTGAGTTCGAGGAGCGCCTCAAGAACGTAATCCAGGAGGCAACCGAAGCCGACGACGTCATCCTGTTTATCGACGAGATGCACACCATCATCGGTGCCGGTTCTGCCGAGGGCTCCATCGACGCGAGCTCCATGCTCAAGCCTGTGCTCGCGCGCGGTGCCTTCCAGATTATCGGCGCCACCACGGCCGAGGAATTCCGCAAGTACCTCACCAAGGACCCGGCCTTCGAGCGTCGCTTCCAGACTATCGGTGTCGAGGAGCCGAGCGTCGAGGACACGGTCAAGATCCTGACCGCGCTCAAGCCGCGCTACGAGGAGCACCACCATGTGCGCTATACGCAGGGTGCTATCGAGGCCGCCGCGAACCTTTCCAACCGCTACATCCAGGATCGCTTCCTGCCCGATAAGGCCATCGACCTCATTGACGAGGCCGGTGCCCGCGCTCGCATCGCCGCGAATCGCGCACCCGAGCCGGTGCGCGAGGCTGAGCATCGCATCGAGGAGTTCAAGGCCGCCGCGCAGGAGGCCACCGAGAGCGACGACATGAACAAGGCTGCCGAGATCACCGAGCAGCAGAAGGCTGCCGAGATTGAACTCGCCGAGGCCAAGGCTGCCTGGACGGCCGAGCTCGACGCCAGCCCGCTCACCATCGATGTCTCCCAGATCGCCGATATCGTGTCCGTGACCTCGGGCGTGCCGGTGTCCTCGCTTACCGAGAGCGAGAGCCGTCGCCTGCTGCAGGCCGAAAGCGTGCTCAAGACACGTATCATCGGTCAGGATGAGGCTGTCGAGGCAGTTGCAAAGGCCGTGCGCCGCAGCCGCTCGCCGCTCAAGGATCCGCGTCGCCCCGGCGGCAGCTTTATCTTCCTGGGTCCCACCGGCACGGGCAAGACCGAGCTCGCCAAGACGCTCGCCGAGTACCTCTTTGGCAGCAAGGACGCACTCATCAGCTTCGACATGTCCGAGTTCGGTAGCGAGTTCGAGGTCTCCAAGCTCATCGGTAGCCCTCCGGGTTACGTCGGTCACGACGAGGGCGGCCAGCTCACCAAGGCCGTTCGTCGCCACCCGTACTCGGTCGTGCTGTTCGACGAGATCGAGAAGGCGCACCCCGATATCTTCAACATCCTGCTGCAGGTGCTGGAAGAGGGTCGTCTGACCGATAGCCAGGGCAAGACGGTCGACTTCCGCAACACCGTGATCATCATGACATCCAACGTGGGCGCCCGCGAGATTGCGCAGGATGCAAGCGTTGGCTTTGGCACCACCGGCGAGCAGGGCCTCACCTCGAGTGAGATTCGCG
>CAUGJN010000140.1 GCA_959599635.1 uncultured Collinsella sp. | reverse complement strand
CTGCTGCTGCGCTTTTACGATATCGATGCTGGGCGCATCGCGGTCGATGGTCGCTCCTCGCGTGACTACACGCGCGCGAGCCTGCGCCGCGCCTTTGGCATGGTGCTGCAGGACACCTGGCTGTTCGAGGGCACAGTGGCCGAAAACATTGCCTACGGTTGCCCCGATGCCACGCGCGAGCAGATTGTCGAGGCCGCCAAGCGCGCTCATGCGCATAAGTTTATCGTGCAGCTGCCAGGCGGCTACGATACGGTGATCGGCGAGGACGGCGGCACGTTTAGCCAAGGTCAAAAACAGCTGCTGTGCATCGCACGCGTCATGCTCACCGACCCGGCGATTTTGCTGCTGGACGAGGCAACGTCGAGCATCGATACGCGTACCGAGCTGCAGGTGCAGGCGGCATTCGACGAGCTCATGGCTGGCCGCACGAGCTTTGTCGTGGCACACCGCCTGTCGACGATTCGCAACGCCGATTGCATTCTGGTCATGCGCGACGGCCAGATTATCGAGCGGGGCACACACGACGAGCTGCTGGCATCGGGCGGTTTCTATGCCGAGCTCTACCGTAGCCAGTTTGCCCAGTAGAGCCCAGTAGGGGCTGCCGATTAGCGGCAGATGGTTTACATCTGCGTCGATAGTACTAAGATATGCTTCTAACAAATTGCATTAATGGCTCGAGTTTCGGGGGAAACGAGGCAACGTGACTATGACATGCTCTATGGTGGTTAACAGCAAGAGCGGTAATACCAGGATGGTTTCGGGGGCGATCAAGCGCGCCCTGCAGGCTGCAGGCGTCGAGTTTATCCATGCCGCCGCGCTGAGCGATGATGCAGATCCGGAGCAGGTCGCGCACGAGGCAGAGGGTGCCTGTGCTGCCGATACGGTGCTTGTTGGTTTTTGGTGCGACAAGGGTGCCTGCACGCCCTCGGTGGCGGCGCTGCTTTCCGCCCTGCACGGCAAGCGCATCTTCTTGTTTGGCACCTGCGGCTTCGGTGCCGACCAGAGCTATTTTCAGCAGATTATCGATCGCGTATCGTCCAATTTGGCCGAGGATGCCGAGCTTGCGGGCTGGGCGATGTGCCAGGGCAAGATGGGCCCCGCGGTTAAGCAGCGCTACGAGGCGATGCTCGAGCAAGATCCCGACAATGTCCGCTTTAAGATGCTGCTCGATAACTGGGTCGCCGCAAAGGATCACCCCACCAAGGAAGATCTGGACAACATGGCTGCAGCCGCCAAAAAGGCCGTGCTGGGCGAGTAGGCGTGTCTCCTCGCGCTCGAGATAATACAAACGTGAAAGCCTCGAAATTCTCGAGGCTTTTTTCTTGACACTCGTGGGCGCAACCGTGGCAAGCGTTCGCTGGATGTATTCAGAGTGGGACACGGTTTCCGGATGCAAAAAAGGCCACATGACGTGGCCTTCAATTTATATATGTTGCGGGTGCCCCCATGACAAGCCGCGTTTCAACACCGAGGCGTCTGCCCGGCGACGCGGAATGTAAGGTTCATCGCGAGTTCCGCACGAGCCGGAGAGCACTTAATGTGCTCTCCGTGCGAGCAGGACTGTCCGAGCAGGGAATCTTACATTCCGCGCCGCCGGGCAGACGAACCAGTTAAGACGCGCCGCTACTTGATCTTGGTCGTGCCCGGCGCCAGGTTGGGGTCGGTCTCGTTGGCCTCGGTCTGGAAGTGCTCCGTATAGACGTTCTTGCCGTCGCGGAACATCTCGTAGTACTGCATCTTGGCGTAATCCTCGCGCGCCTTGGTGGCGGCTGCGGCAGCGGCGTCGTCACCGGTGACGTTGGAGGAGAGCGCCCAGCGCAGGCTGGCGTCCTCGTAGCCGACGGAGTTGATGGCGGGCAGCGACTCGCGCAGCGTCATATGCGCCTTCTGGTAGTCGGTCAGCGGTGCGCCGATCAGCTGCATGAGCTGAGTGGACAGGTAGTTGGTGGACAGGTCGTCGACCTCGCTCTTCTGGTCGCAGCCGGCAACGTCGTAGTTGGCCCAGATGATGTAGTCGGTCTGCCACAAGCGCTCCTGGTGGGTGGCGTCGTCCTCGCCGGTAAACCACTTATCGTTGAACTTGGACGGGAAGAACGGCTGGTGGTCGCCCCAGAACACCACGACCACCTTACGGTCGAGCTTGCTCAAGGCGTTGAGGAAGTAGCGCAGCGCCTGGTCGGACTGCTCGATGCACGAGACATACTCGTCGACATCGGAGAGCGTGCCGTCCTCGACGGTCTTGGTGTCCAGGTCGGTCGTGTCGATGTTGAGATGCATCTGCTTGTCGGCCGGCAGCAGGCTCGTGTCGTAGCCCGAGTGGTTCTGCATGGTCACGTCGAAGATGAACTGCGGGTCGGCGTTCTGGTCGAGCAGCTCAAGAATCTTGTCGTAGGTAGCCTGGTCGGTCACCATGCCGCGTAGGGTGTCGGCTCCCTGGAAATCGTTGATGGACAGGAACTGGTCAAAGCCAAAGTCCTTGTAGACGTTCTCGCGGTTCCAGTTGGTCGCGTGGTTGGGGTGCATGGCCGTGGTGGAATAGCCGAGCGATTTGAACTGCTCTGCCAGGTTCCCGGTCGTTTCCATGTTGTAGATGGTGTAGGGGTACACGCCCGAGCCCAGGTTGGCCATGGAGTTGCCGGTCATAAACTCAAACTCGGTATTGGCGGTACCGCCGCCGTAGGCGCTCACATAGAGCTTGCCGCGGCTGAGGCAGTTGGACAGGCTCTTAAAGTACTGCGGGCCCTCGTAGCCGGCGCGCATGTTCTGGTAGATCGACAGATCCGAGAAGGTCTCGTTCATGATGGCGATGACCGTGGGCTTCTCGCTGTCGAATTGCTCCTTTGCAGCGGCGCGCTCGTCGCTCTTGGCCGCGTCGGACTTGTCGTAGGCCTTGGCGTACTTTTTGAGCGTGGCCTTGGCATCGTCGACGGAGTAGTCGGCGGGTTTGGGCGGCTTGATGGACTGCGCCGCACTAATAAAGGCAGGCAGGTAGCCCTCGCGCCAGTAGCTCTCGAGCGGACGCCAGGTGTAGACGGTGATGCCGAGAGTGTTGTAGTAGTCGATGAGCGTGACATGCGCGGTCACGCCGCCCAGGCACAGCACTGCCACGAGCAGGTTGGTGAGCAGCATGCGCTTGGCGTTGGCGGCGCCCTTCTGGCGATGCGGCGCGACCAGGCCGGCGTACTCGCACAGCAGCATGGCGATGGCGGTAAAGCCCATGGACAGCACGCAGAACAGCGAGATGGAGAAGGTGTAGCCGTTGCCGGCGACCGCGGCGGCGGTGGAGATGGCCGAAAGGTCGCCCGGCTGGATGGGCATGGATTTAAACGTGATGACGAAGAACTCGGCAATGCCCAGGATAAAGAGGGCAAAGGCCAGGACCGCGGGAGCTGCGCCGTGGCGCTGGAATAGGAAGAACAGGCCGACCATGAGCGTGGTGATGATGGCCCACTCGAGCAGGATGCACAGGGGGTAGACCCAGGTAAAGTCGTGGTTGGACGAGACCTCCATGCCCAGCAGCGCAAAGACGCCGGCGAGCAGCAGGCACAAGACGGCGGCGACGAGCGGTTTGCCCACAAAGGCGCTGCGCAGGCGGGCGAGCTTGCCGGTGGGGGCGGGGGCGTCGGCAGAGGCGAACGCAAAGACGCGCGGGGCGATGCGGTCGCGGGCGATGCTGGCCCAGGCGCATCCGGTGAGAATGGCATTGGTCAGGACGAGCATCACAAAGGCGAGCGGCTCGTTTTGGGCGACGAGGCCCACGGCGCCCCAAATAGTCAAAAAGAGCTGGAACAGGCCAAAGGCGACGCTCCAGGCGAAGGCGCCCTTGGTGACGGTGCCCGACTGAGCGCGAATGGCCTTGGCCTCGCGCAAGACAAGGTAGACGGTCGCCGCAAGACCGACGAGCGAGATGGCGGCAGCGAACATGCTGAGACTCCTCACAAACTTAAAACCTACGAAAGCGGGGGTTTACCCGATTGTTACCAAGATATGCGCTGCAATTAGTGGCTGCGCACAACAACCAGCCATATTAACGCGCATGTGTGGCGGTGTGGCGCAATGTAGTGTCGACCTGCGCGATAATGGACGGGAATTACACGGAAACGTAAAGGCTTCTTAAAGAAATGGCAGGGATGAGGCTATGAGCGAGCAGGTTTGCAAGGCGGACGTGGGCGGCGGCGGAGCTGCGGGCGTGGATGCTGGCGGTTATCCGGTCGAGACCACGGGCAACGCGGTGCTGGACATTTTGGAGCACCGCTCGTCCACGCGCGCTTTTGCGCGCGATGACGACGGCCATCCCGTGGCGGTGACCGACGAGCAGCGGGCGGCGATCTTGCATGCGGCGAGTCGCGCGCCGTCGGCGGGCGCCATGATGATGTATTCCATCGTGAGCATTCGCGAGCAGGCTACGCTGGACC
>CAUGJN010000139.1 GCA_959599635.1 uncultured Collinsella sp. | reverse complement strand
TTGCCTTGCCCGCGCCGGTCGCGGCGAGCTTGCCCTCGACCATCTGCTGGGCAAAGCGGCCCCATGCCAAAAAGACTACCGGCTGGGGTAGCTGGCAGCAGCGCTCGATGACGTAGTCGGTAAGCGTGCTCCAGCCCAGCTTGGCGTGCGAGTTCGCGGCATGCTCGCGCACGGTGAGCGTCGTGTTAAGGAGTAGGACGCCCTGTTGTGCCCATGGGGTTAGGTCTCCCGTGGCGGGGATGGGGCAGTCCAGATCGGCCTTGAGCTCCTTATAGATGTTGCGCAGGCTCGGCGGCAACTTGGTTTGCGTCGCGGGGACCGAAAACGACAGCCCCATGGCCTGATTGGGTCCGTGATAGGGGTCTTGACCCAAGATGACAACCTTGACCTGGTCGGCCGGCGTGTAGGCGAGGGCATTGAGGATATCGTCTTGTGCCGGGTAAATGGTCTGCTCGGCACGCAGAAGGGCGATGCGCTTGAGCAGCTGGTTCGTCGTGTCACGTACCGGCTGCGGCGCATCGCCCAACCAAGTTGCTATGTTGCGGTCGCGCGTTGCGGTGTCCATGGAGCTCCTTTATACCAGATGTTATGTCGGCATCTATTGTAAAGGCGCACCGGTTACCTGTATGCCGCGGCTGCACAAGGAGTGGGGCCTACGAGACGTGCTCGGGCGCTCCTGCCATGCGAGCCTGTCCATGTGCGCGAAGGCGCGGAAGCTCGACGGTTGCCACCATAACGCCAGTGAGGATAAGGGCGGCGCCAAAGAAGGCGATGGGGCTCAGGACCTCGCCGACCAGGAAGAACGAGAAGACGGCAGAGCAGACCGGCTCGAGCGAGAAGGCGAAGCCGGTGGTCTCGGCAGGTACGTGGGGCTGGACGAGCGTCTGGGTGATAAAGCCGTAGGCAGAGCAGATGAGTGCGAGCGCAACGACAACGACGATCTCGTTGGGCGTGCTGGGGAGCGTGAAACCGCCAAAGGTGCATGCGGCGATGCCCGAGAACAGGCCACCGAAGCCCAGCTGCCAAACACCCAGGGCCAGCGGGTCGACATCTTCGACAAAGCGCTTCGCCACAATGATATGGCTGGCATAGATAAAGGCCGAGAGCAGCATGATGATCGCGCCGGGATTCAGGCTGGTAAAGTCGGCGCCCGAGAGCAGCAACATGCCGCAGGTGACGATGGCGGTGCCGATGAGCACCTTGCGCTCGGGGGCGCGACGCAGCAGGGCCGCGTTGGCAAACGGCACGATCACGACCGTCAGGCTCTGCAAAAAGCCGGCGGTGGAGGCGGAGGTGAGGCTGGAGCCCAGACACATGCAGGTGATTTCGGTTGCCATGATGGCGCCGATGATGGCGGCGCGGACCATCAGGTCACGGTTGATGCGCACCGCGTGCTTGTGGAAGAGCAGCAGGCAGGCCGCAAAGGCGATGATGCAGCGCAGCGCGACGATGCTCGTGGCGTTCATGCTGTCCATGCCGATCTTCATGAGGGGATACGAAAAGCCCCATGCGACGGGAACGGAAAACGAGAGCGCGATTGCTTTTTTGCGATCCATGGGACTCCTTTTGTTACAGAACGGTTTCGCAAAAAGGATTCTGCTCCCAGATATGGATGTAGTAAAGCGAATGTATCTTCAGTATGATTAAGAAATACTAATGCTACTAGAAAAAGCGCTGGCAAAACGTTTTACGGCTACATCGACGTGGAGGCACGATGGCATCGCGGTATCAGATTGTTTGTATGGTGGTCGATCGCGGCAGCCTGAAGGGTGCAGCCGATGAGCTGGGCTATACGCAAAGCGCGGTGAGCCAGGCCGTCAAGGCGCTCGAGCGTGAGCTGGGTACCACGCTTATCGAGCGCGGCAAACAGGGTGTCTCGCTTACGCGCGACGGTAAACAGTATCTGCCGTATCTGCGCCAGATCGTAACTGCCGAGGCCGAGCTCGAGGGCAAGCGCCAGGAGTTGCTGGGACTCTCCTCGACCGATATTCGTATTGCGACGTTTACCAACGTGAGCCGTACCGTGTTGCCGCGCGTGATCCGCGACTTTGGGGCCCTGCACCCGGGCGTGCACTTTACCCTCAAGCAGGGCGATTACACGCGCAACGCCCAGTGGGTGCACGATGGCGTGGTTGACTTTTGCTTTACGGCGCGCGGATTTACCGCTGGGCTCGAGAAGCGCGTGGTCTATCACGACGAGTTGGTGGCGCTGCTGCCGACCGCGCATCCGCTGACGGCAAAAGAAAAGGTGACGCTCGCCGACCTGGCGTCCGAGCCGTTTGTGCTGCTGGATGAGGGCGAACAGAGTCTGGTGCTCGATGCCTTTGCCGCGCACGGGCTGTCGCCGCATGTGACGAGTGAGGTTACCGACGACTACACCATTATGGCGATGGTGGAGGAGGGCCTCGGCGTGAGCATGCTCTACCGGCGTACGGTCGAGGGCATGCAGGCTGATATTTGCGTGCGTCCCATCGTGCACGCTCCCTCACGCGACGTCGTGGCAGCCTGGCGCAGCTGGGATACCATGCCGATCGCCACGAGGCGCTTTATCGACTACATGAGCTCACATATCGTGAGCTAGTTGCCGATGCGCCACCTTGTTGGATGTGTCTAGCGCGCCCCAGTCTTGGCTTGCGCCAGACGATAGGTGCGTGCCGGATGGCAGAGCAATACCGCCACGACCATAAAGAACGCTGTGGTGCCCAGGCTGATGGGGTAGACCATCATGATGTTCGCAAAGGTGCGGAAGTGCGGGAACACGCAGAACACCCAATAGAAGCGGATGCCGCAGACGCAAATCATGGTGATGAGGGCGGGCATGAGCGAGATGCCAAAGCCGCGCAGATAACCGGACATGTTTTCGTAGAACATGCTAAAGGCGTACGCCGGGAAGATCGAACACACGCGGATATAGCCGATCGAGACGATGTTGGGGTCGCTGTTGAACAACGCCAGGATCTCGCGCCCCAGACCGACGATGACGATAATCGTGGTGAGTGCAACGATGCCGCCTTCGACCAGGCAGACCTTGAGCGTTTTGGTGCAGCGGTCGATCTGGCGGGCACCGTGGTTTTGTCCCACAAAGGTGGTGCAAGCCTGGCTAAAGCTGTTGAGCAGGTTGTAGCACACGTACTCCAGGCTCATGGCAGCGCTGGATGCCGCCATGACCTCGGTGCCCAGGCTGTTGATGGCGGACTGGATGATGATGTTGGCGACGGCGAAGACGGCGCTTTGGATGCCGGCGGGCAGGCCGATCTTGACGATGCGCTTGAGGGCGACGGGGTCTAAGCCTAAGTCGCGTGGGGTGACGCGGACGACAGAGTCGGTCTTGAGCAGGCGGATAAAGAGCGTAGCGGCGCTGACGGTGTAGGCGATGGCGGTGGCGATGGCGACGCCCGCGACGCCCCAGTGGAGTACGGGGACAAAGATGAGGTCCAGGCCAATGTTGAGGACGGTGGACACGGCAAGCGCCTGCAGCGGCATGCGGGTGATGCCGACGGAGCGGAAGATCGCGGCCTCAAAGTTGTAGAGCAAGATCGAGGGCATACTGAGCAAAAAGACGCGCAGGTAGAGCGATGCGAGCGGCATGGTTTCGGCGGGGACGTTGAGCGCGGCGAGCATGGGCTCGGCAAAGATCTCGCCCAGCGCGATGACGACAAAGCCCACGAGTGCCATAAGAATCGAGGTATGGACGGCGCGCTTGACCATGTTCTGGTCGTTGCGGCCGATGGCGTTGGCAATGACCACGTTGGAGCCAAGCGACATGCCAATAAACAGGTTGAGCATAAGACTGGTAAGCGGAACATTGGAGCCGACCGCCGCCATGGCGAGGGTTCCCTGGTCGCCCGAGAAGTTACCGATGATGACCGTGGCGATGAGGTTCGACAGCTGTTCCAAGATGCTCGTGGCGGCGACGGGGAAGGCGAACAGGGGAATATTGCGCCACAGCGAGCCGGTAGTCATGTCAATGTGCTTAGATGCGGTGTCGGCCATACGCTCTCAATCTCTAACATGCTCATTCGTGCTTATTTGCGCAGACGATGATACTCCTAATCGACTAGTTGGCACTTAGGGACGTGCCTTTTCTGCCGGCAGCTGGGGACACTCCTTGTCTCTTCTATGACTAGATGGGGAAGGCGTGCGACAATGGTGGGCGTTGTGTTGTCCGCGCTAAGGAGTTGCCATGTTGTTGTGTCCCGTTTGCCATGAGCCGTTGGTGGACGACGAGCGCGGTGCCGCATGCGCGGGCGGACACCGATTTGACCGTGCGCGCGAGGGCTATCTATATCTGCTGCGCTCGTCTAAGAGCGGCGACTCCATGGGTGATCCCAAGTCGCAGGCGCGCAGCCGTCGTGACTTTCTAAACCGCGGTTACTATGCGCCGTTGCGCGATGCGATGGTCGAACTGGTGCGCGAGCAGGTGTCTGGGCGTGCAACGTCTACGGGCAGCCCCATGACCTTGCTCGATATTTGCTGCGGCGAGGGCTACTACACCAACGCCATGGGCGCGGTGCCGGGCGCGGATGCTTACGGGTTCGACTTGGGCAAAGAGATGGTGCGCCTGGCCGCCAAGCGCGGCGATGCGACCTACTTTGTGGCCAACATGAAGGA
>CAUGJN010000138.1 GCA_959599635.1 uncultured Collinsella sp. | reverse complement strand
CAACACAAGCGAAATAACCAGCTAAAAACGAACGCGGCATTCTGAAAACAGAATGCCGCTATTATTCAACAGAGCAAATGGGCCGAAGGCGCCCAGATTCTCCCTATAACTAAAATGCCGAGTTACCGTGCCTTAAAGGGCGTTCGCACACCTCTCGCAGATGTGAGCGTGGCCGTTGTACTCGCCGACGGTGGTGCGGTAGTTCCAGCAACGGTCGCAGCACTCGCCCTCGGCAGCGTCGATGGCAACGGAGAGCTCCTCGCCCTGGGTGAGCTCAACAGCGGAAACGATGTAGAACTCGGCCAGGTCGACGGCCTTATCACCGGTCAGCAGCGCGTACATCTCGGCGGGAACGACCGCCTTGACGCGGACCTGTTGGCTCTTAGTGAAGGTGCCGGCGGAGCGGGCATCCTCAAGGGCCTTGGTCACGGCGCTACGGAGCTCGAGCGAAGCCTCGAGCACGCCCTCAAACTCATTGGCCTCGTCGACCGTGATAGGCGACTTATACCAATCGAGCAGCGCGGCGTACTTCTGGTGATCGACGCAGCCGGCGGGCGCATAGGCCATGGCCTCGTCGACCGTGTAGGACAGGATCGGCTGCAGGTCGCGCATGAGCATCGAGAAGAGCTCGGCCAGCACGGTTTGGGCGCTGCGGCGCTCGAGAGAGCCGGGCTTCTCGCAGTACAGACGGTCCTTCAGGGCGTCGAGATACACGTTGGAGAGCTCGGTAACCACAAAGTCGTAAAGCGCACGGTAGGCGCGCGGGAACTCGTAGCTGGCGTAGGCATCGTCGACCTCGGCCTGGACCTGGGTCAGGCGGGCAACCATGAGCTTGTCGAGCGGCAGCAGGTCGGCAAAGGCGACGCCGTCGGTCTCGGGCTCAAACTGACCCTCGAGCTCGGAGAGCAGGAAGCGCAGCGTGTTGCGGAAACGACGGTAGGCATCGGACGTACGAGCAAGGATCTCGTGGTCGATGGACACGTCGGAGCTGGTATCGACCGAGGCGACCCACAGACGGATGATGTCGGCGCCCATCTCGTCACAGACCTTGTTGGGGTCGATGACGTTGCCGAGCGACTTGGACATCTTGCGGCCCTGGCCGTCGAGCGTGAAGCCCTGCGAGACGACTGCCTTGTACGGAGCGTGACCGTTGGCACCCACCGAGGTCAGCAGCGAGCTCTGGAACCAACCGCGGTGCTGGTCGGAGCCCTCGAGATACACGTCAGCCGGGTACTCAAGCTCGGGGCGATACTCGCATACGGCCTTCCAAGACACGCCGGAGTCCCACCACACGTCGAGGATGTCCTTATCGGCCTTGAGGTGATGGCCGCCGCACTTGGGGCAGACGCAGGCCTCGCCCAGGTAGCTCTCGGGAGCGTCGGTGAACCAGGCGTCGGAGCCCCTCTCATGGAAGAGCTTGATGACGGCGTCGAGCGTGGCATCGTTCATGACCTTCTCGCCGCAGTCGGCGCAGGTGTAGCTGGGGATAGGCACGCCCCAGTTGCGCTGACGGCTGATGCACCAGTCGGGACGCTGCTCGACCATGGCACCGATGCGGTTGGCCGCGTGGGCCGGATACCACTTGACGTTCTCGCGGACCTCTTTGCCAGCCTGCTCGCGCAAACCGGTCTTGTCCATCGAGACAAACCACTGGTCAGTAGCACGGAAGAGCACCGGGTGCTTGCAGCGCCAGCAGTGCGGATAGCTGTGCGTGATCTTCTTCTCGAGGACCAGGGTGCCGCGCTCGCGCAGGAACTCGATGATATGCGGGTTGGCCTCATCGGTATCCATACCGCTGAAGGGACCACCGGTGCCAAACTCCTCGCCGGTGTAGAACTTGCCGTCGTCATCGACCGGCATGCAGATGTCGGTGATGCCTTCCTTGAGGCAGGCGAAGTAGTCGTCGACGCCGTGGCCGGGCGAGTTGTGGACGATACCGGTACCGTCATCGACACCGACGTAGTCGGCCAGGAGCGCCACGCCCTCAACACCGTCAAAGATCGGCTGCTTGTAGTGGATGTGGTGGAACGTCTCGGCGGGAACCACATAGGGCTCGCCGTCGACCATGACCGGGGTGTACTCCCAGCCAAACTCCTCGCAGCACTTGGGAGCCAGGTCCTCGAGCATGACCTCGGCACGGCCATCGTGCTCAACGGCGACATAGGCGGCGCCGGGCTTGAGGGAAACGGCCTGGTCGGAGGGGATGGTCCACGGCGTGGTCGTCCAGATGATAAAGTCGACCGGGCCATCGAAGTTCTCGAGGCCGGCGGGCTTGGAAGTCATCTCAAAACGAACGAAGATGGACGGGCTCGTCTCGTCGGAGTACTCGATCTCTGCCTCGGCGAGTGCGGTGTGGCAGTGCTTGCACCAGTGGACGGGCTTGTGACCGCGATAGATCATGCCCTTGTCGAACATGGCCTTAAAGACCTCGATGTCGGCAGCGTCATGCTGGTGATAGAGCGTCAGATAGGGGTTATCCCAGTCGCCGAGCACGCCCAGACGACGGAAACCGGCCTTCTGCAGCTCGATGTTCTCGACAGCGAACTCGTTGCAGAGCTCACGAATCTTGGCCGTGGGGGTCTGGTTGAACTTCTCGGTGCCGAGCTTCTCCTCGACCTTGTGCTCGATCGGCTGACCATGGCAGTCCCAACCGGGGACATAGGGAACCTCATAGCCCTGCATCATCCAGTAGCGGTTGATCATGTCCTTGGAGATCTTGTTCATGGCGTGGCCGATGTGGATCGGGCCGTTGGCGTACGGAGGACCGTCGTGCAGCACGAACTTCTTGTGACCCTCGTTCTTCTTCAGAACCTGCTCGTAGACCTTGTTGTCCTGCCAGTCCTTGAGTCGCTTGGGCTCGGACTTGGAAAGACCGGCACGCATGGGAAAACCGGTCTTGGGCAGATTCATCGTCTGCTTGTACTCGTTTGCCACGGTACCCCTTTCATGTCGTGGGCGCGCACGCCCTCTGGGCACCAAAAAAAGCGCCCGTCCCTGCAAGCTGGGACGAAGCGCCACAAAACGGGCTGTGCGCCCGCAAAAGCTCTTCGCTTAACCACCCAGCTTAGATGCCCTCGCCCGCTTCTAGCGCGCTCGCATCCGTTACTCGGCTGGCCTGTATCGACGACCATCTCGGCGATATCTACTAAGACGTGCCTGTGCGGCACGTCCGTTGGGACCGCAGCTCCGGGGTGATTTTCATCGGTCGCATGCACGGGTTCTCAGCGCTCCCCGCTCTCTGTAGCATGCGGATGGCCGACTACTCATCCCCATCAACGCTTATGCGGAGTATGCTAGCACGTTCCTCGCCGGCGAAAAACCCTCAACACTGGTTTTATACGTTCGAAATTTCTCGCTATTACAGCCCTGCTCTAGGAGCAAAATACCTGAAAGCACTCTATCGAACGAAAGAAGGTTGCTATGCGCACGATTGGAATGAGCGACTACACCGTTGGCGAGGATTGCTTTGACGAGCTGCCCGCCGCACTGGCGGAGTACGGCGCGACAAAGGTCGCGATTATCGGTGGCAAACGAGCACTGGCAGCGGCGCTTCCCGGTATCGAAGCGGCGCTGGAGGGCACCGACGTCGAGATTCTGGAGACGCGCGTCTACGGTACCAACAGTACGCGTGCCAATATCGCCAAGGTCGTGAACTCCCCTGCCTGCCAGGAAGCCGACGTGCTCATTGCCTGTGGCGGCGGCAAGGCGCTCGATACCGTGAAGACGGCGGCCATCGAGCTCAAGAAGATCGTCTTCACCGTCCCGACGATTTGTTCCAACTGCTCCGCCGCGACCGCCATTGCCGTTGTCTACAACGACGACGGCTCGCTCGAGGGCTATTCGTACCCCAACCGCCCCGCTCACATCTTCATCAACCCCAAGATCATCGCCGAGGCACCGGCAGAATACTTCTGGGCCGGCGTGGGCGATGCCCTGTCTAAGCAGCCCGAGGTCGAGTACGCCACGAGCGCCGGCAACCTGGAGCACACCGCCGGTCTTGGCCTGGCACTCGCCCACACCTGCTCCGAGCCGCTATTTACCTATGGCGTCCAGGGTCTTGAGGACGTGCGCCAGAACCTGTCGAGCGAGGCCGTCAAGCAGATCGCGCTCGATATCGTGGTCAACACGGGCTATGTCTCAAACCTGACCAACCAGAACGATTACTACTACAACTCAAGTGTGGCGCACGCGTTCTACAACGCCACCTGCAGCATTCCGCGTGAGGGCACCTACCTGCATGGCGAGGTCGTGAGTCTGGGCGTGCTGGTGCTGTTTGCCTACACGGGCGATACCGAGAACCTTGAGCGCTACGCAGCCTTTAACAAGGAGATGGGGCTGCCCGTGACGCTTGAGCAGGTCGGGCTTTCCGAGTCCGATATCCCGGCCCTGTGCGAGTACGCGCACGCCACCAACGAGTGGAAGCAAGGCAATCCGGAGCCCTTCACCGACGAGAAGTTCGCCGCCGCCATCAAGGCCGCCAACGCCTACGGCCACACGCTCTAGTTCTAGGCCAAAACCACCACAAATGGGACGGGCACCTTTCTGGTGGTTTTTTATTGATCCAGCATTCAGTTCGTACTCGAACCCGATTCTTTACGAGAAAGGGTTCGGGTACGTTTTTTGT
>CAUGJN010000137.1 GCA_959599635.1 uncultured Collinsella sp. | reverse complement strand
CGGCATGCGCCCGCAACTCGGTCCACACGGCAGCCGGATAGCACTCGCGCGCCTGGCGATCGTGGGTCACGCGGGCGAGCACAACGGGGCCGCGTGCCGCCTGCATCGCGCGGCCAAAGCGCACGCGCAGCAGGGCCGCGGGCTCAAGCGTCACGCCGCTGCGCCCCAGCTCGGCCGTCAGCGTAGCTAGCGGGCCCTCCTCATGTGAGAGCGGATAACTGTCCAGGTCGACGTCGGCAAACAGCACGGCATCGTAGCTGTCGGGGCGCAGGGCTGCCGCATCGGCAAGCGACGCAAAGCGCACCTGGGCGCGCGGCGCGCGGTCGACCTCGTAGGTCTCGTAATCGTATGCGGTGCTGCGCTTGTCCACCTTGGTACGGACGCCGTCGAGCACGGGCACGGTCGCGGCCTGCGACACGTCGAGCGCGCGGGCATCGTTCATAAGGATTTCGATGGCATGGCGCAGCAGAGCCGTCTCTGCCTGGCGACGGGCCTGGCCGTCAAGGCCTCCAAGGGCGCAATCGGGCAACGCCTCGGCGACGGCGAGCATTGCCTTGAGCGCCGTCACGGGTTTGTCGCGCCACAGCGCCTGGAACACGTCCGAGGCCACGCACGGCACGTTCTTAAACCAGTTCTCACCACTGGCAGCCTTGCGCGTGCCCCTAACCTGGCCCTGCACGCTCTGCAGCAGGCTCTTGACGGCCGAGGTGGTCTTGCCGCGCGACAGGCGCATGTTCTTGTCGAAGGTGCACGCGCTGGCGGCATCGGCACCCGAAAGCGGACTGTAAATCCAGTCGGTAAGCTCCGGCGCGGGCCACCACTCGGTCTTTGACGCCATGCCCTCATCGGCGGCCTTCATGCGCTCAATCAGATTGACGAGCGCCGTGAACTGCCTGCCCGCGATGGATTGGGAAAATGCCGTGAACTCGGTTGTCTCGGCCGCAATATGACGCGCCGCCAAACGGGCAGCGAGCTCACCAAACAGCTGGGGCGCCCGGGCAGACACCACGAGCACGCGGGCGGGGTCCGCGGACGCCGCGACGCTGCCGTCGACCTCGGCGTCCTCACACGTTTTTACCAGCTCATCGATTGCATCCACATAGGCGTGGGCGCGGGCGTGAGGGCCGGCAACCTCTACAAAGGTAGGCTGAGCGGCGGTCCCGCAAGCGGCATCAGACGCGGCGGCACCCTCCCCCAGCGGCGCGGCCTCAAACAGCACGCCGCGGGCATCAAATGCCGCGGCAAGCTCCTCGCGCATTGCCGCCTGCTCGCGGGCAAGCAGCACAACGACCTCTCCCCCATTGTTCGCCACGGCCGACAGCAACTCGAGCAGGCCGTGTGTAAACGACGTGACACCGCGCACGCAGACGGCGCGGGTGCACGCCGGAAGGTTGTCGGCCAGCACCTCGCCCATAAGGTCAGCCGCCTCGCAGGGCTCGACCATGCCTCGACGGTCCAAGCCGCTCGCATAGGCGCTCAACAGCTCGAACACGCGAGCCTCGGCGTCGCTCTTGGGATCGGGCTGGCAAACGTCGCCGCAGCAGCGCTCGGCACCCGTTCCCGCTACGCCCGGCAGCACATCGCGGGCCATGCGCGCGAGCATGCGCACCGTGCCCCGACTGCGCGAAAGCGGCTGCAGGTCGGTATCGTCGCGACGGGCGATCATGTCCGAGAACAGCATTTGGCGTTGCATGTTGTCGACGAAGCCGCGGCCATCGCCCATAAGCTCCCACAGCGAACGAAGCCACGACGCGGGGGTTTTGTAGTCAACGCCCAGCGAGGCGCCAGCAACCGCAGCATCGTGACGGCACAGGTCGAGCTCGGCAAACGAGGGCGCCAACAGAACGGCGCGCCCGTGGCGGGCAACCAGGTCGGCCAGCAGCGCCGCCTCGGCATCGCTCAAATCCGTGCCGGCATTAGTGGTATAGATTCGAACAGGCATGGTCCTCCACTCAAACCGTTCGCAATAATCAATGCATCCATCCTACCCGCCCACGCGGACAGATTTGCCCCACGCCAACAGATTTCCTCCGTCCCCGAGGGATCAGAACCACCCTTAAAAAGGGTGGTTTGCTCTTAGGGTATAACCCACGGGCCCCGGGCTCGCGTCTAAAGGCGCGGGCCCGGACTTTGTCCAGGCCTAGTGCATCTTGACCCGTGGCGCGCCGGTCGAACCGGCAGGATCACCTCCTCTTGAAGGGGTCCTCGTACTCCTTCACGCTCAGCTTATCCAGCGCGATGTCGTGGGACTCCTGCTCCCTGATGTACTTGGCGATCGTCGCCTCGTTCAGGCCGCCGGTGGACACGTAGTAGCCCTCCGCCCAGAACTTCCTGTTGCCGAACTTGTACTTGAGGTTGGCGTGCCTGTCGAATATCATCAGCGAGCTCTTCCCCTTCAGGTAGCCCATGACGCTCGCGACGCTGTACTTCGGCGGGATCGCCAGCAGCACGTGCACGTGGTCGGGCATCAGGTGCCCCTCGATTATCTCGATCCCCTTGTACTCGCACAGCTTCCTGAGGATCTCCCCTATGTCGCTCCTGATTTGGTTGTAGATCACTTTGCGCCTATACTTCGGCGTGAACACGATGTGGTACTTGCACATCCACTTCGTGTGGGAAAGGCTGTAGGCCTTCTGGGCCATGGCGACCACCCCTTCGACTCGAATTCTTGACGGCCTGAACAATCGTCAATATCGGTCGGAGGGGTGGCTTTGTAAAGCCGTTTGTCTCCACCCGCGTAGCGGGTGGTTTAAAGCTGGCCGCTGCGCGGCCAGCAGACTAAAGTCTTGAAATCAAAAAACCGCCCCCGAAGGGACGGTTCTGCGCAATTCGTTTGTCGCCGCTGGCCTACTCGCCATCCTCCAGTTTGATGAGGATCTTGCGATAGCCACCGTACTCGCCATTAAGCGCCTTGGACACGCGGCTCACCGTGGTGGACGAAGCGCCGGTGCGGGCCTGAACCTCAACATAAGGCTCGCCCTCATCCAGATAACGCGCAACCTGCAGACGTTGCGAAAGATCGCAGATCTCGCGCGGCGTGCAGATATCGGTCAAAAACGCCTGGATATCCTTCTCGTCATCCAAAAGACTAAATGCGTGGACCAGCTGCTTGACATCAGGCTTGTCAAACATGTTCTCGATATTCATCGATCACCGCCAAACCCGCCAAAAGGCATCGAAGTTGATACTGACATCGGGCATCGTTCGCCCGTTCTATGCAATAGGGCAACGCCTGTGGCTTTTGCCCGTAGCAGTTTAGCACACCACCAAACTAAAGCGACAAAACTCTCTGCCAGCGGCGCGTTTTCTAGGACGAACGCCGTTTTGAAACCGAATGCGCACGTAAGCTCCACGAATATCTGAGACAATGGGCGGCCGAACAAGGCGGCACACCCGAGCGGCCGTCCAAGCTGCCGCAGCAAACCGCTTCACGCGACACCGACGCACCCTGCGCAAGAAAGGATTCACACCATGCGCTTTATGCTTAACTGGCTCTTTACCTCGATCGCCATCGCGATCGCCACGTTCCTCGTTCCCGGCATCCAGCCCTTCGGTTTTGCCGAGGCCTGGGTCTGTTTCGCCTTCGTGGGACTGTTCCTGAACATCGTCGATTCGCTCGTCAAGCCGTTCCTGACGGTCATCTCGCTGCCGCTCACGATCATTACGCTGGGTATTTTTCAGCTTGTGGTCAACAGCTTTATGCTCGAGCTGGCCAGCTACCTGTCGGTCAATCTGCTGGGCGCGGGTATCTCCATCGCCAGCTTTGGATCGGCCTTTATGGGCAGCATCCTGGTGTCCATCATGCGCAGCATCCTCGACAGCATCGCCGAGGGCTAAAACGACCATTCCGGCCGCGCCCGTCTCAACAGCCCAAAACGAAGGCCGCCCATCGCAAAAAAATGGGCGGCCTTCTTATTTGCCAAGTCTCAAAGGGCGAGAGAATCTGCCATTTCCACCCTGTCCCCACATGGCAGGCGTGGGTTAGATGACGTAGTCGTAGCCCTCGTTGGGGGCGACGAGCGCATCGAGCGTCACGCCGTCGAGGTAGTCGTTGATGAGCTTGTCCAGGTTCTTCCACACGTCGAGCGTGGGGCACTCATCAGCTCGCGAGCAACCCTTGCAGTCGCCATCCAGGCAGGCGACCGGCGCCAGACTGCCCTCGGTCAGGCGCAAGATCTCGCCCACCGTGTACTGCTCGGGCGGGCGCGTGAGCACATAGCCGCCGCCCTTGCCGCGCATGCCCGAGAGCATGTTGGCGCGCACGAGCGTCGCCAGAATATTCTCGAGGTACTTCTCCGAAATACCCTGACGCGCCGCAATCTCTTTAAGCGGGATACGGCCTGTCGCCTGGTGCTCGGCCAAGTCGACCATAACGCGCAGGGCATATCTGCCCTTTGTGGAAACCAACATATATATAGCTGCCTTTCGGTCTTTTAATTCGTAGAAATTCTAGCCGAAAAATTGGTTTTGAAAATACCTATTCCCGTCAAGATGGTTAATCGACTCGTAATAATCTTCTATTTCCTATTGCGTTACTAGGCTTTGGTGTCTACTATGCTTGCCAACAGCAAAACGAACAACCTATAAGGTTTATGGGTTTAGCTGCTAGACGCACCGTAAAACC
>CAUGJN010000136.1 GCA_959599635.1 uncultured Collinsella sp. | reverse complement strand
CCGAGGTCAGTGGCGTTTTATAACGAGAAATTCAAAAAAGTTGAAAATCCATTACAAATTTGCGTTGACTTTAGGTAACTAAAGTTTCATACTCCTTTTCAACCACTGGGGGATGTGAACCGCACGGATCGTTCGCATCATGATTGAAGAGGATTTCTTAGACATGTTCACGCATCAGCTAAACATTATCAGCGTAGTAATTATCTGATGCGGGTTAGCACATACAGCTAGCCCGTACGATAACGGGCGGCTGATGAAGATGAGGGCCGTCGAGCGCAACCGACGGCCCTCATTTTTTATGTCTGGGAAGTTCTTTTTAGAGGAGGAAATGTAATGAACGGAGTTTTGCTCATGGTTGTGGCTGCGGCGGTGCTCGCCTGCGGCTATCTGGGCTACGGCCGCTGGCTGGCCAACAAGTGGGGCGTTGACAAAGAGGCCCTCACGCCGGCTAAGCGCATGAAGGACGGCAAGAGCTTCTCGCCCGTCTCCGCCTTTACCGCGTTCTCGCACCAGTTCAGCTCAATCTGCGGTGCCGGCCCTGTCACGGGTACGATCGTCGCCATGGCCTTTGGCTGGCTGCCCGTCGTGCTCTGGGTCCTCGTCGGCGGCATCTTCTTTGGCGCCGTCCACGACTTTGGTGCCCTGTACGCTTCGATGAAGAACAACGGCAAGTCGCTCGCTCAGCTCATCGAGAAGTACATCGGCAAGACCGGCCGTCGCCTGTTCCTGCTGTTCTGCTGGCTGTTCTGCATCATCGTCATCGCCGCCTTCACCGACATGGTCTGCAAGACGTTCATGTTCACCCCGGCCGTTGACGCTTCTGGTGCTGCTACCGGTGCTATCGACTTCACCAAGTCCTATGCCGCTGGCTGCGCTGGCACCATCTCCATCCTGTTCACCTTCGTCGCCATGGCCTTTGGTTGGGCCCAGAAGAAGTTCAACCTCACCGGTGCCGCCGAGTTCGTCACCGGCGTGGTGCTCATGGTCCTCATGTTCGCCGTCGGCATGCAGTTCCCGGTCTACCTGGACAAGTTCCAGTGGTTCGCCGTCGTCATGGTCTATCTGGTCTTTGCTGGCGCCATGCCCATCCAGATGCTCAAGACCCCTCGCGACTACCTCACTTCCATCATGATGATCGTCATGATCGTCTGCGCCGTCCTCGGCATTGTCGTCCTGGGCGTTAACGGCCAGGCCACCATCACCGCTCCGGTCTTCACCGGCTTTAGCAATGCCTCCGGCATGATGTTCCCGGTCCTGTTCGTCTCCGTCGCTTGCGGTGCTCTCTCCGGTTTCCACAGCCTCGTTTCTTCCGGTACCTCCTCCAAGCAGGTCGAGAAGGAGCAGGACGCCGTCAAGGTCGGTTACGGCGCCATGATCGTCGAGTCCTTCGTCGGCATCCTTGCCATCATCGTCGCCGGCATCATGTTCTCCGATATGAACACCGCCGGTACCGGCGCCCTCAACGCTGGTGTCGCCTCCACCCCGTTCCAGATCTTCGCCGCTGGCATCTCTCGCGGTATGCAGGCATTCGGCGTTGACGGCACGCTCGCAACCGTCTTCATGACCATGAACGTCTCCGCTCTGGCCCTGACCTCGCTCGACGCCGTCGCCCGCATCGCCCGCACCTCGTTCTCCGAGTTCTTTGCCCAGACCAACGACGCCCTGGCCATCGAGTCCAAGGCCGGCTACATGAAAGTCCTCGGCAACCCCTGGTTCGCCACGGTCGTTACCCTGCTTCCTGGCCTTGCCCTCGCCTTTGGTGGCTATGCCAACATTTGGCCGCTCTTTGGTGCTTCCAACCAGCTGCTCGGCGGTATGACCATGATCACCCTCGCCGTGTTCTGCAAGTGCACTGGCCGCAAGGGTTGGATGCTCTACGTGCCCGTCGCCTTCCTGCTCTGCTGCACCTTCACCTCGCTGGTCCAGAGCGCCATGGGCTGCATGACCGCCGTCCAGGCCTACGGCTTCTTCGGCACCATTCCGGCTACCGCTACCACGGCCGCCGTCTCCGTCGCCGCTACCAAGGGCCTGCAGCTCGTCTTCGCCGTCCTGCTGATGGTCCTGGGCCTCATTGTCGCCGTCAACTGCCTCAAGGAGTTCTTCGGCAAGGAGGCCGGCTCCATGCCCGACGAGGAGCCCGAGTGGTCCGAGATGGGCAAGGCCGAGTACGGTCGCGCCGCTGCTGCCGAGGCTCCCGCCGACGCCGAGGCCGCCAAGGCCTAGTCGGTCGGACGGATTGAATCCTCCATCTCTATGACTCGGAAAGACCGGGTCCGCAGAACGCGGGCCCGGTCTTTTTTCTTGTGAGAACAGGTGGTGCAAGGGCGTTCTCGCAGATGTTTTGCGTGAATGGGCTCGTGCGTTGTACCATATAAACGTATATGTGTACATATGAAAGGGGCCCCGTGGCCAAGACGGTATATTCCGATAATCAAAACAATGTCGATGCTTTGGCTGAGCGCCTGAGCAGCCAGACGTCGCTTTCTGCCGAGCGCGCCAAGCTGGTTGCCTACGACCTGCTCTGCCGCAAGGCGCTCAAGATCAAGTCGAGCGCGCTGGCGCAGATTTTCCGTTCCGTCGATAAGGAATGCGACACCAAGGTGATGCGCGACGAACTCATCGCGGCAAAGATCGTTACCAAGATCGAGGGCAGCGGCATTAACGGGCGCCCGGCGTTCTATACCATCAATGCCGAGATCCGCGATGCCCAGGAGCAGCCTGCCGAGTCCGTCGAAGATTTTGTCGTCGAGGATTTCGCTGACGTGCCTGCTGTGGAAGAAGTTGCTCCGCGTGAGCATGTCGATACCGATGAGTTGCTCGATGAGAACGTCGTGCGTGCCTTTACGGCCAAGGCAGGACGCGGCGGTTTTGGCGGGGGCGGCAAGCGCGATGCACAGCGCCGCGCCCAGCAGGAGCGCTTCCGTCGCGCCGTTGCTCGAAAGGGCGAGACGGATGCCGAGGCTGTTGAGACCGAGGTTGCTGCCGAGTCGCAGAGGCCCGCGAAGGAGCAAAAGCCCGTGGAGGCCCAGGAGCCCCAGCGTCGCCGTGGTGCCCACTTTAAGGCTGCGCAGCAGGATGTCGCGCATGAGGTTGAAGAGCCTTCCGAGGCTGCAGACGATGTTGAGGAGTCTGCCAAGAAGGCTCCGGGTTCATGCCGTCCCGGGCGTGGTTTTGCGAGGCGCGCGTATCCCGTAAGGCGTCAGGAGAAGGGCGAGCCGGCTTCGACCGCTCAGGCCGAGAAGGCCGAACAAACCGAGAAAACCGTTGAGCCGGCGGCTCGCGAGCAGCAACCTTCCGAGTCGCAGCCTGCGGCTGACACTGAGGTCAAAGCTCAACAGACCGCTGATAAGCAGGCGGGGGAGAGCGCCTCAGGCAAGCCCCGCCGTCGTCGTCACCGCGGCGGTCGTGGCTCAAATGCCGAGGCCGCGGCCGAGAAGACAGCGACACAAAACGGAGATGAGAAGGCCGAGACTCCGGTGGATCAGGTCAAGCGCCAGCCGGCGAAGGAGGCCAAGTCCGATCGTCCGCAAAAGCGCTCGTCTGCGCCCAAGCAGGAACGTAATACCCGGGCAGATTCCAAGCGTAAGCCTCATGCACAGGCTGAGCCTGCCGCGGCTGATAGTGCTACCCAGCAGCCCGAGTCGGCCGTCCACGGCGAGGTATCGGCGTTTGCCCTTGCCCGCGTTTTGGGCAGGCAGCTGCTCAAAGTTGTCCCTACGCCTACGGCGCTCTCTAAGATCAAGGAGCAGCAGACTCAAATTGTTAAGGTCGAGGGCAAGGACGGCAAAAAGGCGCCGCAGCGCACTCAGCACAACGAGATGTCCAACCGCAAGATTGCCGAGGAAATCGCAATCATCCAGGCTTGGATCGAGCAAAACCGAGGTGCCGATACGCCGGTTGCCTCGCGCCGCCAGCGTGCCTACCAGATTTTTAACGACGAGAAGGCTTTTGACGGCAAGCACGGTGAGCGCCTGATAAGGCGCATGACCGAAAAGGGCATCAGCATGCAGGCGATCAAGGTCGCCCCCAACCGCCCCGTGCACTTTACGGGTTTCTTTACGCTGGGCGCCGATAAGCCGTTCATTATGGTCGAGAACCTGGACACCTACGACGAGATCGTCAGGCTGCTGCGTGGCCGCAAGCACGCCAAGCTCTTTGGCATCAAGGTGGGCGGCGTGATTTTTGGCGGCGGATGCAAGGCGAGCGTCTCGCATGCCCTGGACGATTATCTGGCCGAGATCGGCTATCGCTTTAACTACGTCTACTACGTGGGCGATATCGACCGCGAGGGCGCGCGCATCGTCGAGCAGGCTCGCAATGCCAATGTGGTTGAGATTCGCCTGCATGCCGGTATGTACCGCGCCATGCTCGCCGAGCATAAGCGTCGCGTGAAGGCCGGCGGCGAGTGCGAGCGCGCGGCTGCCAACCAGGGCGTGCCGCAGAACTTGGCGGCGACGATCAAGGATCTGCCCATGGTCACGCGCGTGCAGTTCCGCAATGTGCTACGTGAAGGCGGGCGCATTCCGCAGGAGATTCTGATGACCGCCGACTATCGGGATGGCGACTCGGGAAGCTTCGACCGTATGCTGAACAATTAGATTCCGCCGGCCCCGGGAGAGCGGGGACACCGGCTTAGGTTTCCTGCTCTACAGTCCTGCTCACGACGGAGGCCACATTAAGTGGCC
>CAUGJN010000135.1 GCA_959599635.1 uncultured Collinsella sp. | reverse complement strand
TCGTCCTCAACGACCAAGATGAGCGGTTTTACGGCAGAGTTCGACACGGCGCTACTCCTTATCAAACGAAACGTCGGCGGCGGGAAGTTCAATCGTAAAGACCGAACCGTGCGGGTCCGCCGCGGCAACCTCTATGCTACCGCCATGCGCCAACGCAATGGAACGGCAGAGCGAAAGACCCAAGCCCACGCTGCGGTGGCTGTCGGCCAGACCATGGTTGGCGGTATAGAACGACTCAAAAATTCGCTCGCGGTCCTCGGGTGCGATGCCCGGACCATCATCGGCCACCGAGCACGCCACGCGTCCATCGTCGACGCCAATCGAAATCATGATATGCGAGCCTGCGGGCGTATAGGTGATGGCGTTGTTCACCAGATTGACCACCAGCTGCACCATCAGGCGCGCATCGACGTTGACGAGCGCCGGCTCATCGCACGCCACCACCTTAAGGTCGTGCTCGCGCACGGCAGGGTTCACGTGGCGCAGCGCCTCCTCGACGATATCGTCCATGAGCTCGAGCGTGGTCGACAGTCGCATACCGCCGCCCTCGAGCTTGGTGATGGCGAGCAGGTTCTCGACGGTGACGTTGAGCCATTGCGCATCCGAGCGAATGGACAGGAGCAGGCCGCGGCGCGTCTGGGCGTCGAGCACGGCGGTGCCGGTCGAGCCCTGGTCGAGCAGCACATCGGCATTGCCCGAAATACTGGTGAGCGGCGTGCGCAGGTCGTGCGAGATGGAGCGCAGCAGGTTGGCGCGCAGCTGCTCATTTTTGGCAAGCACCGCCGCCTCCTCGCGGGCCTCCATGGCGCGGGCGCGATCGAGTGCCAGCTCGCCTTCGCTCACGATGGCATCGGCAAGTGTCCGCTCCTCGTGCGTCAGCACGTCGGGCTCGGCAACGATAGCCAGCACGCCCACCACCGAGGCAGGGTCGCCCGAGCGCACGAAGCCGTCACCCGTGCGAACCGTCAGGTAGATGCCATAAAACGCCGAGCCGCCATAAGTGGCGTCGAGCGGCATTCCCACATAGGCGGACGCCGAGAGCCGCGGCGGCATTTGCGACGCCAGCTCGTGCACCGGCACGGCATCGCCCACGGCCGTATACGTCGCGCGCGGCAGCAGGTCATCATCATCGGCATCATCGCTGTACCACACGACCGGGCAGCCCGAAAGACGCGCCAGCTGCGTTGCCATGGCGTGCACAATCTGCTGCTGATCGGCACAGCGCTGCAGCATGCGGTTGGTCTCGAGCACCATCTGCGTGCGGCGGTCGCTGGCGGCGGCCTGCGCCAAGGCGCGGCGCAGGGCCAACGCGATCGAACTCGACACAAGCGAGACCGCAAACATGATGAAGAACATGCCGGGATAAACACGGTCGATAAACGACAGCGAGTAGCGCGGGTCAACAAACAAGAAGTTGTAGAGCGCCACGGCGGCAGCCGAGCTCAGCAAGCAATACAGGCGGCTCCAGGTAAAGAACGCGCACAGCTGCACGGCGAACACATAGACGATCATGATGCTCGGCGCGAGACCCGGATGGTCGAGCAGCGCGCCCGCAATCGTCGCCGCGACCAGCAGCCCCGCCGATACGCAGGCGTCATACAGAGGGCTGCGACGCGTCAGCGTCGTGCGCCGCCACCAAAAGTTCTCGGCAATATCGCCGTCCGCATGGACGTCCATCAGCGCCCCGCCCCTCTCTCAAAAACAAAAACCACCACAAAGGGGACAGGCACCTTTGTGGTGGTTTCCCCTTGTGGTGGTTCCAAGTGTATAGCCTTTACAGCCTGCGGTCGTTAGACAAACAGCACGTGCGCGAGCAGGGCGCACACGCACACCGCTCCAAATACCAATGCCACGATCGAAATCACGCGATCGACCATGTCCATGTTGGCCCGATTCGTAAAGAACCGATCTTCGGCGGCGTCGACGCGCGCCTCACGGACGTCAAGTGTCCTTGCATCCATGTTTACCTCCCCGGCTTTAGTTTTGCTCATCGATAACCAACTCCGTGTAGTCTCCGTCGGCTACGGACGCTCGTTGGGGGCCAGGCGCTGCATCTTGCTCACGGCCTTAAACTTGGTGAACAGCGGCACGTACTCAAAGCTCACGTTGGAGTTCTCCAGGCCGTACCAGCGCGCGGGCGTGCCGGCGGCGCGGCGGATGATGTACTTGAGCGTGATGGCCGTGCGCTCGCTCGGCTCCACGTCGCTTTCGGGCGCCAGCAGCTTGCGGATCATGACGAACTTGAACGTGCCAATGTTGCCCGGATCCTTATAGACCGAGTAGTCGTGCGTCTGCGACGGCAGCTCGCCGCTGGCAGCCAGGTCCTGAACAACTTGGCGCAGGTAGGCATTGACGCGTTGGTTAATCTTGTAGCCCAGGTACAGATGCACGCGGAACACGTAGTCGGTGCCGAACGTCTCGACCGAATAGGCAAAGGTATGCGGCTCGTCCATGGTCTCGACGTTCACGAACCACCAGGCGCGAGCGCGCTTGGGATGCTTGTCCAAGATCGAGTAGACGATATCACGGTCGATGTAGTCGGTATGGGTGTCCTTGGTCAGGTACACGATGTTGTCGCTCATGCGCTCGTAACGGTCGTCGTCGCGCAGGCGCTTGAGCTGCGGCAGATAGCTGCGCAGCGGCAGCAGCGTAAACTGGCGCTGTTCGACCGCCGTGCCGTTGTACCAGCACACCATAATGCCCATGATGAGTGCAGCCATGAGGATGGTGAAGTAGCCGCCGTGGAAGAACTTGGTGAGTGAGCTCACGAAGAAGAAGCCTTCGAGCAAAAGGAAGAAGGCCGCAAAGATCCACGGAGCAACCTTGAGCTTGCGCTCCTCGTGCAGGTAGAAGAAGAGCAGCAGCGTGGTGCACATCATAGTCAGCGTAATGGCAAGGCCGTAGGCGGCTTCCATATGAGCCGAGTTCTGGAACAGCAGCACCACGATGACGCAGCCGACAAGCATGACGTTGTTGACCATGGGGATGTAGAGCTGGCCTTTGGTCTCGGCCGGATAGAAGACCTGCATGTGCGGCATGAGGTCCAGGCGACTGGCCTCGGACACCAGCGAGAACGCGCCGGTAATGAGCGCCTGCGAGGCAATGATGGCCGCGATGGTTGAAAGGCCGACGGCAAACGGACGCAGGCCCGGGGCGAGCATCTGGTAGAACGGGTTAAGGTCGGCAATGCCCATGAGCTCGGGGTTGGCAGCGTTGTTCATAAGCCAAGCGCCCTGGCCCATATAGGACAGCAGCAAGCAGCACTTAACGAACGGCCAGGTGGCGTAAATGTTGCCGCGACCCACATGGCCCATGTCGGAGTAGAGCGCCTCGGCACCGGTGGTGGCGAGGAAGCAGCTGCCCAGAATCATGATGCCCGCGTGGTTGTTGGGGCTCAGCAAAAAGGCGATGCCGCGCACCGGGTTGAGGCACAGCAGCACGGCGGGGTGCTGGAAGACAAAGAACAGACCCGTGCCGCCCAGGAACAAAAACCACAGCGTCATGATGGGGCCAAAGGCGTGACCGATCTTGGCCGTGCCGATGCGCTGCACCAAGAAGAGCGCGATGATGATGGCAAGCGTGATGGCGACGACACGACCCTGGTCGTCACCGAGCACGGCATGGACCGCCGGGATGGTGCGCAGGCCCTCGATGGCCGTGGTGACGGTAACGGCAGGCGTCAGGATGCCGTCGGCGAGGAGCGCCGCGCCGCCCAGCATGGCGGGGATGATGAGCCACTTGCCGCAGCGCTTGACCAGGCTGTACAGGGCAAAGATGCCGCCCTCGCCGTGGTTATCGGCGCGCAGCGAGATCAGCACGTACTTGACGGTCGTCAGCAGTGTGACCGTCCACACGACAAGGGAGAGCGCGCCGAGCACGAACTCCTGCGTGACGCTTCCGATGCCGCCGTTACCGGCAACGAGCGCCTTGGTTACATACATGGGGCTGGTGCCGATATCGCCATACACCACGCCCAGCGTGACGAGCATCGCCGAGATGCTCACAGGAATCGCAGCGTGCGAAGCTGCCTCCTTGGCCTTTTGATTCATAAGCCGGTTTCCTCCCAACTTTAACGTTCGACGGGATTATATGTAATCAGCCCATATTTTAATGGCACCGTTTTCCCAGCTAGATAAACATTTATGCGGCCTTTAGGCCACCGCGGCGATATGGAATGTGACAAAGGGACTGCTCCCTTTGTCACATCCGTCATTTTCCGAACCAGTTTTTGAACCACCACTCCATGGAGCGGCTCATCTCGGCCATAAAGGGGCTCGTGTGCTTACGGGTGTAGATATCCACCACGCGCTCGCCCAACTCGCGGGCGTGCGGGCGAAACATCGCATCCATCTCGGCCACCTGCGCATCCATCGTCGCGGCGTCGGCGCGACAATAACGCTCCTCGTGCACCAGGTTCACCACGGGATGCGCGATTGCCGGGCGCTCCTTACGGGGCATGCCGATGATGAGCATCGACAGCGGCATGGTATAGGGAGGCAAGTCCAGCAGTGCGGCAACTTCCTCGGCATTCTCGACGATATCACCGATGTAGCAGCTCCCCAGCCCCAGGGCCTCGGCGGCAACCACGGCGTTTTGCGCAGCGATCACGGCATCCTGCGCCGCGATGGCAAAGTCGCCCAAACCCGGCGCGCGGCGGGGCGCCTTGCCCGTGCGTTCGACAAAATCGGGCTCAAAGCAGCCCACGTGCTCAAACAGATCGATCCACTTGGCATAATCGACCACAAATATAAGTGCCCAGGGCGCCTTGGCGATCATGGGCTGGTGATCGCACAGGTCGGCCAGACGGTCCAGCGTAGCCTGCTCGCGAATGCTCACGATGGAATACATCATCATGGCGCC
>CAUGJN010000134.1 GCA_959599635.1 uncultured Collinsella sp. | reverse complement strand
AAAGGACCCCATCTTGCCCGTCTTCGCCGCTATGACCGTTACCTCACACGCCACGGATGCCATGGTCGCTATTCCGTTTTGGCTCGAGATGTTCGCTGTTGTCGCGGCATCGATCTCAGGCGTGCTGGTCGCGCGCGAGCACAAGCTCGACTTGGTGGGCGCGGTCGCGCTCGCCGTGGTCTGCGGTCTGGGCGGCGGTCTCTTGCGCGACATGACGCTGCAGGTGGGCAACGTCTACATCCTCAACCAGCCGATGGCGCTCCCGCTTTCCATTGCCACGGCAGCCATCATCTACATTTTCCCGG
This sequence comes from uncultured Collinsella sp., assembly GCA_959599635.1. Taxonomy (GTDB): domain Bacteria; phylum Actinomycetota; class Coriobacteriia; order Coriobacteriales; family Coriobacteriaceae; genus Collinsella. The sequence continues at coordinate 4,604 of CAUGJN010000134.1, read as the reverse complement.
CAATCGTCGACAAGCCCGAAAAACTCATTCCCCTGCTCGACATCATCTCAGTCGGCATCTACGCCGCCACCGGAGCAGACAAGGCACTGGTCTACGGCTTTGCGCCGGCGGTGTGCATCATGATGGGCTTTTTCACCGCGGTGGGCGGCGGCATGCTGCGCGACAGTTTTATGGGCGTGGTGCCGGGCATTTTCCAACGTACTAACTTTTATGCCATCGCAGCCATCGCCGGCTCGGCGAGCTATGTATGCCTTGTCATGAGCGGTGTCGTCAGCAACATCACCGCGTTGATCGTATGCGTTGCGGTAACCATGGGACTGCGCTGGCTATCGCTGCGCTTTGACATCAAAAGTCCCACCGAGGAAGACATCGCGCGCTTTTTGCACCGTAAAAAGTAGGTGGCGCGAGCTCATCCTTCGAAATGCAACCGAGAGGTTCTTTTAGAGCGCCCACGCGTTGGGTACCCTGTTAGGTGCATATCGAGCATCTGACGAAGGATTCACTATGCCCCACAATCAATTCCCGTCGACCCAACGCCGTAAAGCGTGGGGCCGCATCACCATCCTATTCGCACTCATCGCACTGGCGCTCACCGCACTTCCCGTGGCGTCGTTCGCCGGCACGGACACCGCAGGAAACGTACTTGCGACTGACGGTGACGCCAATCCGTCCGGCGCCGAGGGCGACCTGTACTGGGCCGGTCAGAGCCTCAACCTGGACGACACCTCCATCGACCGCGATATCATCGCCGCGGGCGATACCCTCTCGATCCGCGACTGCACGGTGGGCGGCGCCGTCCGTCTGGCGGCGCGCACTATCGACATCGCCAAGACCACGGTTGATGGCAGTGTCACGGTGGTCGGCCAGCATGTCGTGCTCAATTCCGGCAGCTCTGCCAACTGTTTTTACGCGATGGGCGAGACGGTTGCCCTGCGCGGCTCTACCAAGTCGGCAGCGCTTGCGGGCGATACGGTGACCATCGATGGCACCGTCGAGGGCGATGTCGAGGTTTGGGCCGACAAGCTCATCCTGGGCAAGAACGCCCACATCACCGGCACCGTGAACGCGCACGTCTCCGAGGACCCCGAGCGCGCCGCGGGAGCCGAGGTCGGCGCGCTCAAGATCGACCGTACCGAGAACGAGGATACTTCCACCGTTAATGATGTCATCGGCGGTATCGTCGCCGCAGCGCTCTCGACCTGCTTTGTCGCCCTGCTGCTCGAGCTCGTCTTTCCGCGCGCGACCGCCAGTGCCGCCGGCTTGCTCCACCAGCGCCCCACGCCCCTGTGGGTAAGCGGTCTTCTGGGTACGATTGCTATCGTCCCCGCCGTCCTGCTGTTGATTATCTCTATCGCTGGCCTGTCGCTTGCCGGAGCCCTCTTGTGCGGCGTTATCGGCATCGCGTTGGTGTCGAGTGCCTTCGCGGGGTGCGCGATCGCCCGCATGGTCGGACACAACCAGAACCGCTACGCCATGGCAGCCGTGGGCGGCGTAATCGCAGGCGCCCTCACGGGGCTTCCCCTCGTAGGCGGCTTCATCAGCGGCGTGGCCTTTGTCTTTATGCTCGGCTACGTTATCCAGATCATCTGGCGCAACGCCCACCTCAAGCCGCAGCAGCCGGCTAACACGCCGGGACTCCCCATCGCTTAGCAGCCAAACCACCACAAAGGTGCCAGGCACCTTTGTGGTGGTACACAAACGAAGCGGGGCACCCGATCACATTCGACCGGATGCCCCGCTTTTTCATGTCTCATATTGATAGTTGAGACGAACAGTTACTCCTCAGAGCCGTCGTCGCGCTTACGACTACGGATGAGATGCGCCACGCCAATGCACAGCACCGCGCCACCAGCAATCCAAGTGAAGGTCACGCCGTTGAGACCGGTCAGCGGGAGGCCAACCTGCTTGGTATCGCCAACGGTGATGTTGAAGTAGCCATCGGTGACCTTCTCCGAGTCGGTCTGCGCAGTTAGCCTGTTATCACCGGCTTTCCTATCGGTAAGGCCAGCGATGACCTTGTCACTCTGGTTCTTGCTATCAAGCGTGCCAGAGAGCGCAGTAAGACCAGCGTTCGGATCATTAGCGTTCATGGTCGGCTCGATCTCGAAGGTGAAGGGTTCGACCTTGGTGTAACCATCGGGAGCAGAAGTTTCCGTGACCGTATAGACGCCAGCATCGAGACCGGTAAGCTTAATGACACCATCGGCGTCCGTCGAAAGTTCGACCATGCTTTCGCTCAGAGTGCCGTCCTTCTTGACATATTTAACGTTTGCGCTGTTCTCGTCACCGTTAGTTGTGTCACCAGCTGCGATGGTGAACTTAGCATCTTTCAGTGCTTTCTCGGTTCCAAGATCGACCTTGTTGATCCTGAGGCCGTAGGTGTAGTCCTTGACCGTATCGGGCGCTGAAGTGCCAGTGCCACCTGACATGGGGTTGTTGGAGTACGTGAGCGTGACGGTGTTGGGGTTGCCACCCAGCCCGCCGTTGGCCCCCGCAATTACTGCATTTGCGTTGAGCTTGGCCCTATAAAAGACAACGATCTGGGTTTGGGCATTTACGCCCACAACGTCCTTGAGGCCATTTTTATTCTTGCCCTCATCGACCTTAAACTCGACCGTCAGCGTCTTATTTGCCCACTTCACATCGTACTTGCCCGCATCGATCTTCTCGTAGTTGGTACCGTCGAACGCATACACCTCGACCGAGTTGCCGACGTAGTCGAGGCCATCGGACAGTACGTCGGTGAACTTGTAAGCATAGCTATCGTAGGTAGCGTAGTTGTCAGCGATCGTGCCGGTGAGTTTGTAGTTGATCTCCTGTCCAATCTGAGAATCGGCGACGTCACTCCAATCCCTCGCAGGCACAGCTGTAATGTTGTCCTTCACTTTATTGTCATCAAGAATCTTCTTCTCGACAGTGGGGATACCCGTTTTCTCAGTGATTTCAACAGGCGCGCTTCCCACGACAGTGAAGATGGGGGACGTACCTGCCCCATCATCTCCAATAGTGTCAGCATTGGTCACAAAGAGCCAGTAGCCATGCTCAAGGCTGGAGGCAACGCCGTTTGTCGTTGTCTTCTTTTCAGTAAGATTGTCTACTTCAGCGGCAATCAAATAAGCAATGTGATTAGAGTCAACACGGGTTGTCTCATCGGTCCCCGTCACTTTATTCGTGATCCAGTCTGCAGCATCCTGAGCGGTTTTGCCAGCGTAATTCGTATCTTTATCCCTAATGACTTTCTCGACAGCCGCCTTCACATCATCGTTCGCCCAGGTGATATTACTCACAACTGTCTTACCTTCGACTGTCGCAACATCAGCCTTAAAAATCTGATAGCCATCGAATTCGGTATGGTTGCCCTCAACGTTCGTAATGGTCACCGAGCCATTGGCCGTTGCAGCCGCATCCTCAGCAAATGCCATCGTCATCGGAGCCATAACTCCACCGAAGCTCAACACTGCGGTAAGTCCGGCGGTTATTGCCAGGCGGGCGATGTTCTTGGTTGTCTTCATGTTTGATCCTCTTTCTTGGAGGGTTCTCTAGTACTTTTTCAAAACCAATGATCATCAGGTCGGTAGGCCTGCGCGTCACTCGCTACGGAGGCAGTACGCAATTGAGCAGGGGGGGGACAATTATTTTTCACGGCGATCTCCTCCCCACTTGATGACGAGCGCGGCAACAATAGCCGCCACTCCGATGGCAGCCAAGGCCGCCACCAGCATCAACGTTCTATCTCCCGTCGAGGGCATAAAGCCTCGACTTGTTTCTTTGCTTGGGGTGTTGAGCACCGACAGTTCAATCGAACCCGTCCCGGCATCGACCGCATCAACCCGCAGAGGGCTTTCGACCGATACGGTCACCTTGGGCTTCGCGGCCGCCACCTGTTTAACGTCCAGGCCCTCGGCCGTAACCGTCACCGTACGTTTGCCCTCAAAGGCGGTGTATCCCTTGGGAGCCGCGACCTCCTCGACGGTATAGATGCCCGCGTCCACACCGGTCAATTCCACATGGCCGTCCGAGCCCGTGGTGACGCACGCGTCGGTATCCGTCGACCACGAGCCGTCAGTCGCTAGAATGCGCCCGCAGTCATCGATGATGCGCAGCTTGGCGCCCGCGAGCGGCTTATCGTTCGAGCTTGAGCGCTTGATCAGACTGAGTCCCCAGGTGTAGGCGCACGCGTCATCGCTCGGCGTGCGGGTGAAGCCGGCGTCACCGGACTGGTCGGCGAGAGGAGAGCGCGGGTAGCGCAGGTAGACCTCGTTGGGGTTGCCCTTGGTGGCGCCTCGATTGCAGTTGGCCCCCAACGGCGCATTGTAGACAGCAACCACGCGGGCGCCCGCGGCGAAGGCGTCAGCCCCGCCGAGCGCGGCGACCAGGTCGCCGGTGCACACGGTGAAGGCTTTGCCCTCGACCGAGCCCCTGCACTGTGAAGTTATGTCTGTCCACCCTTTAGCCGGCGACGAGCTGGCATTGCCGCCCTCACATGCGACGGCGTCGAAGCCGCCGTCCGCGCCCGCCGCCACGTACACGCGCATGCTCGCAATCACCTTGGAGGGGTCGAGCCCCGCGCTCATGGTGTCGACGAACTGCACCGCGTAGGTGTC
>CAUGJN010000133.1 GCA_959599635.1 uncultured Collinsella sp. | reverse complement strand
CGTACCGGCATAGGGGGCGGTGTGGTCCTCCTTGTGCTCGCCGTAATAAGCCCTAAACTCGGCAAGCGTCTGCTCAAACATGCGACCGTCGCCCGCATACTCGGCGGGCATAAAGCGTTCGACCAGCTTGAGCATGCCGTTTCCCACCTTGTAGCGGTACTCGTCTACGGCAAACGTGGGCCAGCCGTGCATCTCGCAGGTATGGTTGCCGGCGGCCGCCAGGTCCTCGAGCGTGTTGAGAATGGTGCCGTCCAGGTCAAAAATCACATGGGAAAAAGCTGCTGCCATGGGTGCTCCTGCCGCTTGAGTTGTAAAACGCACCCCATGATACTGGGCATGCGTGCCGGGCATGTTTGGAATCTGAATATCTTTAATAGCCCTGAGCCTTTGTCGTTAGCAAATCCTCGGCAGCTGCTCTCCCACGAGCATGTCGAGGATACGGGTCGATCCCCAGCCGGTGCGTACGCGCACGGCGGGTCGAGCGCCCTTGGCAAGCGGCAGCACGCGACCGATGATGGCGGCATTCTCGCCGTAGCGCGCGGCGCGCATGGCTGCCAGCGCGGCATCGGCCTGCTCGGCCGGCACCACGGCAACCATCTTGCCCTCGTTTGCTACCTGCAGCACGTCATAGCCGAGCATCTCGCAGGCTGCCTGCACGTCGGGGCGCACGGGCACGGCATCCTCGTCGACCTCCATGGCAACGCCGCTGGTCTGCGCAAACTCGTTGAGCGTGGATGCCAGGCCACCGCGCGTGGGGTCGCGAAAGCAACGCGTGTCAGGCGCTGCGGCCAAGACGTCGGCAATCAGGTGGTTGAGCGGTGCGGCGTCGCTTTCGATGTCGCTCGAAAACGCCAGGCCCTCGCGTTGGCTCATGATGGCGATGCCGTGGTCGCCCAGCGTACCCGATACCAGAATGACATCGCCGGGCTGGCAGTTGGCACCGCTGAGCGTCACGCCTGCGGGCACCTCGCCCACGCCGGCGGTATTGATGTAGACGCCGTCGGCCCCGCCGCGCTCGACCACCTTGGTGTCGCCGGTGATAATCTTCACACCCGCCTCGCGCGCCGTCTCGGCCATCGTCTGCACAATTTGGCACAGCTTGTCCATGGGATAGCCCTCTTCGAGGATAAAGCCGCACGACAGGTAGCGCACGCTGGCACCCGAGGTCGCGACGTCGTTGACGGTTCCGCACACGGCGAGGCGGCCGATATTGCCACCGGGGAAGAACTGCGGCGAGACCACAAAGCTATCGGTCGACATGGCGATGCGCCCGCTCGCGGGCAGCGCGGCGACGCCGGCATCGTTGCCCTCGAGCAGCTCGGGCGACCCAAAGGCATCCAAAAAGACCTCATCGATGATGCGTTTCATCATCTGACCGCCAGAGCCGTGGCCCAGCAGGACAGTGCTATCGGTGATGCTATTGGACATATCCAAAACTCCAATCGTGGGTGGTGCCAACGTGCGGGTGCGTCCGGGCTAGTCGCGGTAGCGGTAGTACGCCGCGCAGCTGCCCTCGGAGCTCACCATGCACGGGCCGACGGGGTGCTCGGGCGTGCAGGTGCGGCCAAAGAGCGGGCAGCTGCACGGTGTAATGGCCCCGCGCAGCACGTCGCCGCAGCGGCATCCGCGCGGCTCGACCGTCGCCTCAACGGGCACGTCAAAGCGAACGCGGGCATCAAAGCGCGAGAACTCGGGGCGGATGGAAAGGCCCGAGTTGGCAATCGGCCCCAATCCGCGCCATGTGGTATCGCACGGCTCAAATACCTGCTCGACCAGCTGGCGCGCCACGGGATTGCCGTCGGCATTGACGCCGCGACGGTAGGCGTTGTCGATCGCGGGCTGCCCCTCAACAACCATCTGGACCAGCATGCAGATGCCCTGCAAGATGTCGACCGGCTCAAATCCCGTTACCACGCCTGGAGTCTTAAACTCGTCGACCAAAAAGCCAAAGGGGGCCAAGCCCGTGATGGTGGCGACGTGGCCCGGCAGGATGAAGCCGTCGATGGCGGTCTCGGGATCGTTGGCGATGGCGCGCAACGCGGGCGGCGTGGTCTTGTGAGCGCAATAGACCGAAAAGTTCTGGAGTCCGCGTGCATCGGCCTCCAAAATGGCGGCGGCGATGGTGGGCGTCGTGGTCTCAAAGCCGACGCCCATAAAGATGACCGGGCGATCGGGGTTGTGTTCGGCGATATCGAGTGCATCGAGCGGGGAGTACACAATGCGAATATCGCGCCCCGCCGCCTTTTGCGCGGCGAGCGAGGTAGACGACCCGGGCACGCGCATCATGTCGCCAAAGGTGGTGATGATGGCGCCGTCCATCTTGGCGAGCGCGATTGCATGGTCGATATCGCGGTTGGCGGTAACGCAGACGGGGCAACCCGGACCGCTCAGCAGTTTGAGCCCGGCAGGCATAATGGAGCGAAAACCATAGCGACCGATGCTCACGGTGTGCGTGCCGCAGACTTCCATAAGGTTGATGGCGCGGTCGCCGACGAGTTTACGGATGCGCTCGATGAGCTCGCGAGCCAGCTTGGGATCGCGAAATGCCGAGAAGTCGATACCGGAGCGAGCCGGCTGCTCGGGCGCCACTAGTATGCCTCGGCCGGGTTGGTGGCGAGCTGGTCCTCTTCGGCCAGCTCGGTCATGGTATTGACGAGCTCGAGCGTCTCTTGGGCTTCCTGCTCGTCGACAATCTGAATGCCAAAGCCGGCGTGCACGAGAATATAGTCGCCTACCTGTGCCATCGGCACGAGGCGCAGCGAAACGGGGCGCTCGATGCCCATCATGTCGACGGTCGCCTTAAGGTCGTCGTCGCATTTGACCACTTTACCGGGAACGGCAAGGCACATAATGTTCCCCTTTTATACGTTTTGCGCTGGATAAGCGCCTAATTACCCATCAGTTGATGGTAGCGCTCGCGGAAGTCACGAGCAAACGCGTTACACCTGTGAGACGGCGGCGCGCAGGCTGGCAAAACGGCCTATCGCGATGCTGTCTGCGCGAGGCGAGCGCGAGCGATGGCGGCCTGACCGTAGGCGATACAGCCGTCGTTGACGGGCACGGAGCGGGGAATCAAGACAGTGAGACCCATGCTTTTGAGCTCGCGGGTGAGGAGCTGAAGCAAAAGCCGGTTCATGAACACACCGCCCGAGAGCGCGACGGTATCGAGGTTTTCGCGATTGCAGATCTCGCACGCGATGTGGGTCGTAGCGTGCGTAATGGCGATGTGAAACTCGAGGGCGAGCCTGTCGGCCGGCGTGCCTGCCTCAATTCCATTCAGAAGAGATTCGATGAGCGGTTGGGGGTCCAAGATGGGGGAGTCGTCGGCAGACGTGAATACGCCTGCATGATTGCCGTCGAGACGAACGGTCTTACCGCCGAGCGCGCGCCAGGCGGCGGCTTCGAGTTCTATGGCGGGTTCGCCCTCGTAGGTTGCCTTGTCGCAGATGCCCAGAATCGCTGCCGCGGCATCAAAGAGACGCCCCATGCTGCTGGTACGCGGGCTGTTGATGCCGCGCTCGATCATGGTGGCTGTCACGCTGCGCATTTGCTCGTTGAGGCTGTCCAAAAGCCGAGCGGCGCCTGGGTGCTCGAGCAGGCCGAGCTCACTGAGCAGGGCAAAGGCGTTGCGGCGGGCATCGCGTACGGACGCTACGCCACCGGGTAGGGCCCAAGTGCGCAGATGCGCTGCGCGCTCAAAGTCAGCAAGGCCAGCGACAAGAAACTCGCCGCCCCATATGGTGCCATCGGTGCCGGCGCCCGTGCCATCGAAGGCAATGCCGAGGACGCGCGCCTCGGGCGCAAGCTGGCCTGCGACAATCGCTTCTGCCATCACGCTCGCGATGTGCGCATGATGGTGCTGGACTTCGATAAGCGGCAGATTGTGCTCCCGTGCCTGCTCGCGCGCCCACTGGCCCGATAGATAACTGGGGTGTAAATCGCAGGCCAAGGCGGCGGGTGCCAAGTCAAAGAGATCTTCCAAGCGCGTGCGCGCGGCGTTCCAGGCATCGAAGGTCTTGCCGTTTTCGACATCGCCGATATGCTGCGATACAAAACAGGTTGCCTCGCCGTTCGCCCCTTCGCGTGTGAGCGCAATCGTGGCCTTTTGCTGCGGGCCGCAGGCGAGGATGCAGGGTGCAGTGCCGTCGCATGCCGGCAGCGGTAACGGCTGCGGAGCGTATCCGCGGGCACGGCGCACGGGCATAATGGCGCCGTTGACCACGCGCGCCACGGAGTCGTCGTAGCGCGAGAGGATCGCGCGGTCGTTGCCGAGTAGCGCATCAGCAATGCCGGCGGCAACGAGGCGCTCCCAGGCAAGATCGTCATCGGTCTCGATGGCCTCTTCGCTCAGGTTTCCGCTGGTCATGACGAGTGCTTGCATGCCGTGCGCCGCGGCTGCGGCGAGCAGCAAATGCTGAAGCGGGGTGTAGGGGAGCATGACGCCAAGCTCGGGCAAGTCGTGCGCGACGGATGGCGCGAGTTCGAGGGCATTGGGGGAGCCGTAGGCGTCGTTGCCGGCCGCGCGGCGGCGCAATAGCACGATGGGGCGAACGCTGCCGGCCAGCAGATTGCGCTCAATGCCATCGATGTGACACAGGCACTCGGCGTCGGCAAGGCCCCGCACCATAACGGCAAGCGGCTTGTTGCTGCGACGCTTGCGACGGCGCAACTCACACACCGCCTGCTCGTTGGCAGCGTCACAGGATAGATGGAATCCGCCCAGCCCCTTGATGGCGACGATACCGCCGTTGGCCAGCAACTCAACACAGCGGTCGATAATGGCGTCGCTGGCCTCGCGTGTGGTGCCGACGGCCGGTGTCGCGGACGAATTCCCGCACGCATCGCCGTTCACAGCCTCGCGCCACGTAATATGCGGCCCGCAATCAAAGCAGGCATCGGGCTGCGCGTGAAAACGCCGGTC
>CAUGJN010000132.1 GCA_959599635.1 uncultured Collinsella sp. | reverse complement strand
GCGGCCTGAACAATCGCAAGTGTCCGGCGAGGGGGCGGCTTTGTAAAGCCGGTTGTCCCCACCCGCATAGCGGGTGGTTTCTGATGCGGCGCGCTACGCGCCCCGCACAGGCTAAAGCCTTTAGCAAAAACCACCACAAAGGTGCTTGGCCCCTTTGTGGTGGTTGCGACGTTTACGCTGGTTGAGACTTGGCTAGGCCAGGTCGGCGCCGTTGGACTCGATGACCTTCTTGTACCAGAAGAAGCTGTCTTTGCGGCTGCGGGCGAGCGTGCCGTTGCCGTCGTTGTCCTTGTCGACGTAGATGAAGCCGTAGCGCTTCTTCATCTCGCCGGTCGAGGCGCTCACCAAATCGATGCAGCCCCACATGGTGTAGCCCATCAGGTCCACGCCGTCCTCGATGGCAATCTCCATCTGCTTGATATGCTCGCGCAGGTAATCGATGCGGTAGTCGTCGTGAATCGAACCGTCCGCCTCGACCTCGTCCACCGCGCCTAGGCCGTTCTCGACGATCATCAGCGGCACCTGGTAGCGGTCGTAGACCTCCTCCAGGTAGTAGCGCAGACCCTCGGGGTCGATCGCCCAACCCCAATCGCTCTTCTTGAGATACTCGTTGCCGGCGCCACCAAAGATGTTGCCCTGCTCCAGCAGCACCGGGTCGGCCGTGGCCGTGGCGCTCATGTAGTAGCTAAAGCTGTAGAAGTCGACCTTACCGGCAGCCAGCGTGGCGGCGTCCTCGGGCGAGACCTCCACGTGCACGCCCTCGTGGCGCCACAGGCTGCGTGCCCACGCCGGATACGCACCGCGCACCTGCACGTCGCCGCAGTAGAAGTTCATCTCGCGCTGCTGCTTTTGTGCGGCCAGAACATCTGCCGGGTTGCACGTGTGCGGATAGCAAGCGTTGCCGGCGATCATGCAGCCGATCTTGTTCTGAGGGTCGATCTGATGGCCCATGGTGACGCACTTGGCGCTCGCCAGGAACTGATGGTGCAGGGCGTCGAAGCGCGCCTGCGGGTCGTCCCAGTCGCAGTCGCCAAAGGCCATGGGCGTGTCAGTTGCCTCGGGCACCATGCCGCCGCCCATCACGCCGCCAAAGCCGCCCATGAGCAGGCAATTGATCTCGTTAAAGGTGAGCCAGTAGCGCACCAGGCCCTTGTACTCGGTCATGACGGTGCGGGCGTAGTTGAGGTAGAAATCGATGAGCTTGGGGTTCTTCCAGCCGCCGTAGTTTTTGGACAGGCCATAGGGCAGCTCGTAGTGGCTGAGGGTGACCATGGGCTCGATGTCCTGCTCCTGACAAGCCTGGAACACGCGGCGGTAGAACTCGATGCCGGCCTGGTTGGGCTCGGCCTCGTCGCCGTTGGGGAAGATGCGGCTCCAGTTGATGGACATGCGGTAGCACTTAAAGCCCATCTCGCCAAAGAGCTTGATGTCGTCGAGGTAGTGATGGTACATATCCACGGCCTCGTGGCTGGGATAGTGGTACTGGGGCAGGATGCCGTCGGTGATGTGGCGCGGCTCGGAGACCGTACCGCCGGTCATGATGTCGGGAACGCCGAGGCCCTTGCCGTCCTCGTTGTATCCACCTTCGCACTGATTGGCGGCAGTGGCGCCGCCCCACAGAAATCCATCGGGAAAAGCCATGTTGGCTCCTTTCGTACGTGTTTAGAGAGGTTGCGCGGGCGCCGAAACGGCGTCCACGAGGTAATTTGCGTCCCGCTCGGGGTCCGAGCGGAAACCGCCGCCACGAAACCGGCCTATCTACTACGTTTTACCGCGAATCACCGACCACACCGCAATTGTCAATAATAAAACCGCAGGTAGAAGGCTTGACGGTTTTCGGAAAACCGCCGTGTGGTTGGCCCCTGCCACTTAAACGTAGTAGATGGGCCGGTTTCGTGGCGAGGCATGTTGCGGGACGCGCGCGGACCGGCCGATCGAAACTATGCCGGCTTAAGATATGCGGACGGAACTGACGGAGACGACGTTTGCCCAGATAAAACCGACCAAAATAAACCTGTCCCTTATTGGCAGGTTCAAAACTATGCCGGTTTACGGGGCAGAACCAGCGCCCCTTGAGCATGCCAGAAACGGCAAGGACAAAACCGCAGGTAGGAAGCTTGTCAGTTTACGGAAAAACGGGGTATGGTCAGCGCTCACCGTTTCAGCCCCGTAATCCGGCATGGTTTTGATTTTGGGCAGTCGCTCGGACGAGCGCATGGCATCTAGCCCCTTTGAAAAAAGCCGGCGGGGCGCTCCCCCGCCGGCTTGGTACCGAGTCTTTGTCGTTTGGGCTACTTGGCAGCCTCGGGCTTGTAGGTGGCAAACTCGATCGCAAAGCCCACGGCGGCACCCACGAAAGAGGCAACGATAGCCCAGATCATGTGGTTGATGCCGTTAACACCGGAGGGGTCGATGAAGGACAGCCAGTTGAAGACGCCCAGACCACCGGACATGTACACCACGGCGCCGGAGAGACCAATGATGAGGCCGCCCACAGCAGAACCGATGCTGGCGTTGATGAAGGCCTTCTTATCGGGCAGGGCGACACCGTAGATAGCGGGCTCGGTGACACCAAAGAAGAAGGCGGAGATCATGGCCGGCAGCGCGATACCGCGGAACTTCTCGTCCTTGTTCTTGAGATACATGGCGAAGAGCACGGCGCCCAGCGAGAAGGAGTGGGCGATAACGGAGCCCAGGATGTAGTCGTGGCCCAGAGTGGACAGGTTGACCAGCGCGATGGGCACGAGCGACCAGTGGAAGCCAAAGATGACCAGGCACATCCAGAAGGCACCGACGAGGGTGCAGCCCAGGAGGGAGCCGATCATGGGCAGGCCAAACAGCAGCGCGAAGAACTCACCAAGCAGGTTGGTGATGAGCGTGGCGATGGGGCCAATGACCAGATAGCCAAGGGTGACGGTAACGGTGACGACGATCAGCGGGGTGAAGAACATCTTCATAGAAGCGGGCATCCACTTCTTAACCCAGTGCTCGAGGGTGGAGCCAAACCAGACCATGAGCAGGATGGGGATAACGGAGCTGGTGTAACCCGAGGCAGGCATGATGAGCGGCAGGCCCAGGAACGTGGTGTACCAAGAGAAGGTGCCAGCAAAGCCGAGCTCGACGGAGCCGACAACCTCGCCCGAGGTCAGGGCAACCATGGTGGGATACACCAGGGCAAAGGCGATGGCCATGCCGTTGAACTCGCTCATCTTGAACTTCTTGGCCGCGGTAAAGCCAAGCACCACGGGCAGGAAGTAGAACATGCCGTCAGCGACGGTGTAGAGCAGCGTGTAGGCGCCGTCGTTGGCAAAGCTCGGGACCAGGAAGGTAGCGAGCGCCAGCAGGCCCTTCATGATACCGGCAGCGGCGAAGGTGCCGAGCATGGGGGCGAAGATGCCCGAGATGAGGTCGATGATCACATCGGTAACGCCCTTGGGAGCGGCATCGTCGTCATCGGCGTCGACGGCGCCGCCGTCGCTAAAACCGCCGGCCTTGAGAACGGCGTCGTAGACGTCCTCGACGATGTTGCCCACAACAACCTGGTACTGGCCGTTGGCATGCATGACCTTGATGACGTTGGGCAGCTCGGAGATTGCCTCGTCATTGGCCTTCGACTCGTCCTTGAGCTTAAAACGAACACGGGTAATGCAGTGTGCGACGCATTTGACGTTGGACTTGCCGCCAACCAGCTCTACGATCTGGGCAGCAAGATCGTCGTATTTACCTGCCATGACCTGTCCTCTCTTTTCCAAATTTCGACAAAAATATCCCCTACCGCGAGCCGGTACCTTGCCCGCAGTTAGAAACCAAAAAGAATTGTTGCGATTGCCGCCGGGCTGGCGGCTTTACTCACTCGGTCTGCGAAGCCGATCGCAGACGGTTGATATGCATCATCAGATACAAGAGCTCCTCGTCCGAGCAGCTCTGCTTGAACTCTTTCTCGAACACGCGGTTGATGGCGTACGCACACTGGTAGGCCTCGGGAAAATCGCGGGCGGCCTGCATAAACAGTGAGGAGTTCTCGGTCTGCGTGCAGCTGCCCTTAACAAGGCGGCGAACCAAAAAGCGCAGGTGCGCAAGAAAGCGAATGTAGCAGTACGACGCCGTGTCGAGCGAGCAGCCGAGCTGCTTTTCCACGGAATGGGTTACCTCGTCAAGCACGCGGGTGCTCTTCATGATGAAGTCCATGTCCTTGGCGCGGCCCATGCCGTCGACCTCGGCGTTAACGATGTGGAGCGCGATGCTCGTGGCCTCGTTCTGACCCAGCTTGGCGCCGGTGTGCTTTTGCACGATGGCGAGCGCGGCCTGACCGATTTCGAGCTCACGCGGGTAGATGAAAGCCACCTCATGCTCGAGCGGGTTGGGAGCGCTGATCTGGTCGTCGTCGCGCTGAACGGCAAACTGCAGGTGATCTGCCAGGATAAAGGGCAGGCCACCGGACAGCTTGCAACCAAGCTGCTGGGATGCGAAGCAGGCAATGTCGCTTGCCGCGAGCAGAACGTCGTCGGGAAGTGTGCCGACCATATCCTGCAGGCTCTCGGGAACGTTATAGAATTTGCGCTGGATGAGCGACTCATCGGCAAGCTCGTAGGGCATCTCGTGAAAACCGATGCCCTTGCCAAAGACAACAACCTCTCGGCCGTCATCGCTGGCGGCGAGAGCAACGTTATTGTTGATCTTCTTTAAAATGAGCATGAAAAAACTCCTCGGACATCGGCGCTAGACGACGGGGCGATATTCCTCGTCTTCTATTATGCGCAAGTGATGCCTCCCGAGGAGTAACAAACTTGTGAGCACGTGGGCGATTGTAGGATGAAACTTGCATGCAGCGTAAGCCCCATTGGTGCGAAAGTCCGCTGAACGGTAGGAAATCGCCTGTAAACGGCAAAACCACCACAAAGGTGCCTGGCCCCTTTGTGGTGGTTTTGGCTGATGCCCCGATGTTACTCGCGCGGGGTGCCGTAGGGGTTGTACAAATC
>CAUGJN010000131.1 GCA_959599635.1 uncultured Collinsella sp. | reverse complement strand
AGATAGCACCGCCCGGCGAAAGCTGCTGGAACATGCCCTCAAACTTAAGCTTGTCGAAGGCGTCGATCTCCTCGGACACGTGGACGTGATAGCTGTTGGTAATGTAGCCCTTGTCCGTCACGCCCGGGATAATGCCAAAACGGCGCTGCAGGCACTTGGCGAACTTGTAGGTCGTCGACTCCAACGGCGTACCGTACAGCGAGAAATCGATGTCGCTCGCAGCCTTCCACTCCGCGCACTTGTCGTTCATGCGCTGCATGACGGCCATGGCAAACGGCGTGCCCTCCTTCTCGGTGTGGCTATGGCCCGTCATGTACTTGACGCACTCATACAGACCGGCATAGCCCAGGCTGATGGTGGAATAGCCGCCCACGAGCAGCTTATCGATCGTCTCGCCCTTCTTCAGACGCGCCAGGGCACCGTACTGCCAAAGAATCGGCGCGGCATCCGAAAGCGTGCCCATCAGGCGCTCATGACGGCACAGCAGGGCACGGTGGCACAGCTCAAGGCGCTCGTCGAAGATCTTCCAGAACTTGTCCATGTCCTGATGCGAGCTCAGCGCGACATCGGGCAGGTTGATGGTCACAACACCCTGGTTAAAGCGGCCATAGTACTTAGGCTTGGTCGGGTCATAGTTCAGCGCGTTGGCGACATTGTTAAAGCCGTTGCCCGAGCGGTCGGGCGTCAGGAAACTGCGGCAACCCATGCAGGTGTAGCAATCGCCGTTGCCGGCGGTCTCGCCCTTCGACAGCTTGAGCTCGCGCATCTTCTTCTCGGAGATGTAGTCGGGCACCATGCGCTTGGCGGTGCACTTGGCAGCAAGCTGGGTCAGGTAGAAGTACGGGGAATTCTCGTGAACGTTATCGTCCTCGAGTACATAGATAAGCTTGGGGAATGCCGGGGTAATCCACACGCCGGCTTCGTTCTTAACGCCCTCATAGCGCTGACGAAGTGTCTCCTCCACGATCATGGCAAGGTCGTGCTTCTCCTGGGGCGTACGGGCCTCATTGAGATACATAAAGACCGTCACGAACGGCGCCTGGCCATTGGTGGTCATAAGGGTCACGACCTGATACTGAATCGTCTGGACGCCGCGACGAATCTCGTCACGCAGACGGTCCTCAACGACCTCGCGAACCTTCTCGGCAGATGCCGAAACACCGAGCTCCTCGAGCTCGCGAGCGACCTCGCCGCGAATCTTTTGACGGCTCACCTCAACAAACGGGGCGAGATGGGTCAGCGAAATAGACTGGCCGCCATACTGGGAGGAAGCAACCTGGGCGATAATCTGCGTCGCGATGTTGCAGGCAGTCGAGAAGCTGTGCGGCTTCTCGATCAGCGTGCCCGAGATAACGGTGCCGTTCTGAAGCATATCCTCCAGGTTCACCAGGTCGCAGTTATGCATGTGCTGGGCAAAGTAGTCGGAATCGTGGAAGTGGATCAGGCCCTCGTTGTGGGCATCCACGATCTCCTGGGGCAGCAGCACGCGCTGAGTCAGGTCCTTGGAAATCTCGCCGGCCATGTAGTCGCGCTGAACGGAGTTGACGGTCGGGTTCTTGTTAGAGTTCTCCTGCTTGACCTCTTCGTTATTGCACTCGATCAGCGACAGAATCTTGTCGTCGGTCGTGTTCTTCTGGCGCTTCAGGCTCTGGACATAGCGATAGATGATGTAGTGGCGGGCGACCTCGTAGCAGTCGAGACGCATGATCTCGTCCTCGACCAAATCCTGGATCTCCTCGACCGAAACGGTGTGGCCCGCGTTCTCGCATGCCTCGGCGACGTTTTGTGCCGCGTAAACCACCTGGCGGTCGGTTAGACGAGAGCTCTCCTCGACCTCCAAGTTTGCGGCGCGAATCGCATTGACGATCTTATCGATGTCAAAGACAACCTCGGTGCCGCTGCGCTTGATGATCTTCATCCTCTTGCCTCTTTCGCGTCGTAGTCTCATTGCGCTTCAGAGCCAAACGATGCCCGGCAGGGCTTACCCCTGTCTTGCGGCGCCGTCGCGCAATCTGTGTTCTCGATAAACCATAGGTCCTCATGCGGACAATCCTCGCGGCCGATCAAGCGGCCCAAAGATCTATCCAAATGGGGCAAATAAGGTCCTCGTTCTCTGTCCGCCATCTATCATACGACAAAGAGGCACCTATATCCTGTATTCTTTTTTTAGTTCAAACACAACATATAGTGTTTCAGCAGGTCAAAGCAATTGGTCATTTTGCAGACGCATTAATTATGAGGGGTTCTTGGCAAGTCGGTAAAACGTTACCAACACGGCTACCTGCATGGCAGTTATAAAACCCCCTTAGTCAAGCCGCTGACAAATCCTACCAAAACCAAGCCGCTCACGCCAAAAGAATCCAAAAGATTATGCTTGACCAACATGTTGCGGTCGTGCCTTGCCGAGCCCCATGTAACCGCGGCAC
This sequence comes from uncultured Collinsella sp., assembly GCA_959599635.1. Lineage (GTDB taxonomy): Bacteria > Actinomycetota > Coriobacteriia > Coriobacteriales > Coriobacteriaceae > Collinsella. Next base: position 2,613 of record CAUGJN010000131.1, on the reverse strand, counting down.
GAATCCTTGAAAGATATGTGTATGCAAACAGAGAAGATGAGAGTTTTCTCGGATGGCTACTGAGAAGCATCCCAGAAGATCAAAAAACTCGAAATTTGGTGACGTATTTGGCGACCCATTTGGCGAGCAAAATAAAACAGCCCAGAGGCTAAGCCTCTGGGCTGCGAACATTTGGTGGGCGTTAGAAGATTTGAACTTCTGACCTCTTCCGTGTCAGGGAAGCGCTCTCCCCCTGAGCTAAACGCCCAAATGGAGCGGACAACGGGGCTCGAACCCGCGACCCCAACCTTGGCAAGGTTGTGCTCTACCAACTGAGCCATGTCCGCTTACGAGGATTAATCTTACGTGATACCCGCATCCTATGCAAGAACTTTTTTTGAAAAGTTTTGCGACGCCCTCTCGAACCTCGCGAAGACATCAGCCACCATGGAAAGCGCGGGCAAACGCAAACTCGCCGCAAGAGGCCCCCTACAACTCAGCGAGCATGATCCAGGCAGAGCTGTCCTGCGCAAGCCTGCCGTCTGCAAGCGGTGATGAGGTGAGCAGGACCTTGCCCGCCGGCAGCTCCACGGGTGCTGCACCGAAGTTCGTCACACACGCCCAGCCGTTGTCGCGGCGATAGGCGATGACGCCGCCCTCAGCGCCCTCGGCACCATCCGCAAGGCCGGTACGCCCGTCAAGATCGAGCCACGCAAGATCGTTAGCGCACCCGCGCAGCTTGCGCCGCAGCCAGAGGGCGTCACGATAGAGCGCAAGCATCGATGTCGGGTCCGCCTCTTCCCTATCGGCAGCGTAATCGGAAAACCATGCAGGCTGCGGCAGATGGGGCGCCGCATCGGCGTCCATCGGCGAAAATCCAAACGATCCGCCCTGCGCGGGATCGTCCGTCGCCACCCACGGCAGGGGCACACGACAGCCGTCGCGCCCCTTCTCGCGCTTCGATCCGTGCGTATTGGTCGCAGTGGGATCTTCGAGTGCAGCCCACGGGATATCGGCCACCTCAAAAAGGCCGAGCTCCTCACCCTGATACACGTATGCCGAGCCCGGAAGCGCCAGCTCAAGCAAAAGGGCCGCCCGCGCGCGGCGCTCGCCGAGTTCACGGTCCTCGTCATAAGACGACCCGTCGCGTAAGAGCCAGTCAAGCGCAATCTGGTGGTAGCGCGTCGCCTTGATTTGCGGCAGGGCATAGCGCGTCGCCACGCGCGGCACGTCGTGGTTGGAGAGTACCCAGGTCGAGGCGGAATCGGATTCGATGGCCGCCTTCAAGCCCTCCTCGATTGCAGCGTGCATGTCATCATAGGTCCAAGTGGCCTTGGCGAACTCAAAGTTAAATGTCTGGCCAAGCTCGCTGGGGCGCGCGTAGAGATACTGGCGCTCGGGCAGCACCCACGCCTCGGCAACAGCGCTGCGCGGCGGATTATAGCGGTCGAACACGCGGCGCCACTCGCGATAGATCTCGTGAACCTCGTTGCGATCCCACAGCGGATGGGTGCCGTCGTCAACCATGTCATCGCCCTCGGCGAGATGCCACTGGTCGAGATCATCGCGGTCGAGATCCTTGGCGAGACCGTGCGCCACATCAATGCGAAAGCCATCGACGCCTCGATCGCTCCAAAACGCCAGGACGTCGCAAAAGAACGCGCGAACCTCGGGGCATGACCAGTCAAAGTCCGGCTGCTCGGGCGTAAACATGTGCAGATACCACTGACCGTCCGCAACACGCGTCCAGGCGGGGCCGCCAAAGTTGGCATTCCAATTGGTGGGAGGCAGCTCGCCATGCTCGCCGCGACCATCACGGAAGATATAGCGGGCGCGCTCGGGCGATCCGGGGCCGGCGGCAAGAGCGGCTTTGAACCAGGGGTGCTGGTTGGACGAATGGTTGGGCACGATGTCGACGATGACCTTGATGCCGCGCGCGTGAGCCGCGGCGATCATGTCATCGAAGTCGTCAAGCGAGCCGAGACGTTGGTCAACATCGCAGTAGTCCGCCACGTCATAGCCGCCATCGACAAGAGGCGATGGGTAAAACGGGCTCAGCCAGATGGCCTCGATACCCAGCCGCTCAAGATAGTCCATCTGCTGGGTAATGCCCGCGATATCGCCCAAACCCGAACCAGTCGAGTCCTTAAACGAGCGCGGGTAAATCTGATAGATCGCGGCATCGGACATCCATGAGCGCGAGGAGGACTTTTCTGTAGCCATGGGGTGTGTCTCCATTGCAACGAGGTTTTGTGAGATGCCCACGATGATACGCCCAAAGCTGACATTCACGGCAATCAACGCCGCAGCCACGCCCCAAACGCTCGCCCCCTCTCGGGCTCGAGCCTCCTGGGACGAATCGATCGATTAGTGAAAAGAACGGAAGACTTACTCCCCCGGCCACGACAGCGAGCGGGCTCCGGGTGCCCCAGGTTGCCGCGAAAGAGGAGGGAAGCGTACTTTATGTACGCGACCGACGATTGAGGGGCAAGATGGGGTGCCCGGGGCCCGCGCAGCGTCAACAAAAAACGCGGTTCGTTAGAACCGCGTAAGATAGTTGGAGCGGACAACGGGGCTCGAACCCGCGACCCCAACCTTGGCAAGGTTGTGCTCTACCAACTGAGCCATGTCCGC
>CAUGJN010000130.1 GCA_959599635.1 uncultured Collinsella sp. | reverse complement strand
GCGCAGGCTGACGTCCTTGAGCTGGGCGCCGCTAACGGCACTCGGGGCGCCCGACATGAGGTCGGAGCCGCTGGCCGTCTTGGGGAACGCCATGACGTCGCGGATGGAGTCGGAACCGGTGAGCAGCATGCACACGCGGTCCAGGCCCAGAGCGAAACCGCCCATCGGGGGCGCACCAAACTTGAGCGCCTCCATGAGGAAGCCAAACTGAGACTCGGCGCGCTCCTCGGTAAAGCCCAGGAGCTTGAGCATGGACATCTGCATCTCGGCGTTGTGGATACGCATACCGCCGCCACCGGCCTCAAAGCCGTCCATGACAAAGTCGTAGGTGCAAGAACCGGCTGCCAACGGATTGGCCTCGATCTTGGCGATGTCGGTCTCGGTCGGCAGGGTGAAGGGCTGGTGCTCGGCAGCGTAAGCCTTGCGGTCCTCGTCCCAGTGGAACAGCGGGAAGTTGACGACCCACAGGAAGTCGTGGCCCTCGCGCTTGATCTCGAGCGCGTTAGCCATGTGGGAACGCATGCCGCCCAGGATCTCGTCGGAGAGCAGGCGCGGGCCGGCGGCGAACATCACAAGGTCGCCGGGCTCGACGTCCATGCGCTCGCGCAGGGCGGCCATCTCCTCGTCCGAGAAGAACTTGACGATGGGGCTGTTGATGGAGCCGTCCTCGCGGAATGCGATCCAGGCCAGGCCCTTGGCGCCAAACGTGGAAGCCACGCCGGCAAGCTTATCGATCTTGGCGCGAGCCCAGGCACCGGCGCCCTTGGCGTTGATGGCCTTGACGACAGAGCCCTCCTCGTTCGCGGCAGTCGCAAAGACCTTGAACTTGGAGTTGGCGAAGATGTCGGTCAGGTCGACCAAGTGCATGCCATAGCGGGTATCGGGCTTGTCGGAGCCATAGGTGTCCATGGCCTCCCAGTAGTTCATGCGACGCAGCGGCGTGGGCATCTCGACACCCATGCGGCCGAAGGCATCGGCAAGAACCTCTTCGAGCGCGCTCATAACGTCGTTCTGGTCCACGAAGGACATCTCGATATCGACCTGGGTGAACTCGGGCTGACGGTCGGCACGCAAGTCCTCGTCGCGGAAGCACTTGGCAACCTGATAGTAGCGCTCGACGCCACCGACCATAAGCAGCTGCTTCAGGAGCTGCGGGGACTGCGGCAGGGCGTAGAAGTTGCCCGGCTGGATGCGGCTGGGGACGATGAAGTCGCGGGCGCCCTCGGGCGTGGACTTGAACAGGGAGGGCGTCTCGACCTCCATGAACTCACGGTTGTGCAGCGCCTCGCGAATGGCAAAGGTAAAGTCGGAGCGCAGCTTGAGGTTGGCCATCATCTCGGGACGACGGAGGTCCAGATAGCGATAGCGCAGACGGGTGTCCTCGCTGGTCTCGATGCCGTCCTCGATCTGGAACGGCGGGGTGACGGACGTATTGAGCACCTCGGCGTGGTCGGTCAGGACCTCGATCTCGCCGGTGGCGAGCTTGGTGTTGGTGGTCTCCTCGCCACGGGCGCGCACGACGCCGTGAATCTTGATGGGCCACTCGGGACGCATGGTCTCGGCGATCTTAAAGGCGTCGCCGTCGGAGTGCTCGGGGTCGAAGGTAAGCTGCGTGATGCCCTCACGGTCGCGAAGGTCGCAGAAGATAAGGCCGCCGTGGTCGCGGCGACGGCTCACCCAACCGGTGAGGGTGACCTCTTCGCCCACGTTCTCGAAGCGAAGCTCGCCGCAGGTACGGGTGTGCATGGAATGCTCATCGATGGGACGGGTCTGGCTCATACCAGTGATCCTCCTTTATGGATCTGTGCCGCCCCGTGTCGTTCCGGGCGGCGTCGTACAGATTTGTCCAGCCTGCGTAAACCGCGCAGCCAGACATGGCGTTCTATCTTATCGCACTCGCGTCGATGTGCCGCGAAAAAGTGGCTCCTGCCCAAAGACTTGACGGAGACGAAACAATTGACGCGCCGTGACACCCGCCCGCGCTCGTCACGTGCGACAATATGCCCCAATAAAACAGCACTCGGAAAGGCCCGCCATGACTGCACGCCTCATCGTTATGGATATCGACTCCACGCTCATCAACCAGGAGGTCATCGACCTGTTGGGCGAAGAGGCCGGCGTGGGCGAGCAGGTGGCACAGATCACCGAACGCGCCATGCGCGGCGAGCTTGACTTTAAGCAGGCGCTCGAGGAGCGCGTGGGGCTGCTCGCCGGCCTGGACGAGAGCGTGTTCGAGCGCACCTTTGAGCGCGTGACATTTACCCCCGGCGCGTTGGAGCTTGTGCGCTCGGCACACAGCAAGGGTTGGAAGGTCGGCGTCGTGAGTGGCGGCTTTCACGAAGTCGCCGATAAGATCGTGGCCGCCGCGGCCATCGACTTTTGCCTGGCCAATCGTCTGGAGGTCGTGGACGGCAAGCTCACCGGTAAGTTGGCTGCCGACATTGTGACCAAGGAGTCCAAGCTCATCCAGCTGCTGGACTGGGCAGTTGAGTGCGGCGTCGATATGGCCCACACCGTCGCGATCGGCGACGGTGCCAACGACATCCCCATGATTCAGGCCGCGGGCACGGGCATCGCGTTTTGTGCCAAGCCCAAGACGCGCGAGGCCGCCCCGTTTGCCATCGACGAGCGCAATCTGATGCTCGCTATGGACATCATCCTGCGCGACTAGCCAATCCGTCTAGCAATTGAATCAGTCTGTCCTATAGTTTCCGAACAATTCTGTCTTAGTGTTCGGAAACATACCCTTTGAGTGCTAAACTTTGCGCCGTCGAAGGGAGCATATATGGATAAGCGAGATCTAGAGCAGCTGCTGAGCGATGTTGCCGGCGGAGCAGTCACCCCTGCCGACGCCCTCACGCGCATCCAGACGGCTCCGACCGCCGATTTGGGCTTTGCGCAGCTCGACCTTTCGCGCGGGGTGCGCCAGGGAGCCGGCGAAGTTGTCTACGGCGCCGGTAAAACCGCCGAGCAAATTGCCGCCATTATCAAAGCATTACTCGATGCCGGCCAGGAGCGCATCCTGGTCACGCGCCTGGACGACGAAAAGGCAGCCCGCACCTCGGAGCTCCTCGGCAACGGCATCGACCTGGGATATGTCCCGGACGCCCAGCTCGCCCTGGTGGGTGGCAAGCCCTCCCCCAACGGCAACGGACGCATCGTCGTCGCCTGCGCCGGCACGAGCGACCTGCCCGTTGCCGAGGAAGCCGCGTTGACGGCCGAGTTCTACGGCAACGAGGTCGATCGCCTCTACGACGTGGGTGTCGCCGGCCTGCACCGCCTGCTCGCTCATGCTGAGGAACTTGCCCAGGCGCAGGTAGTCATCGCCATCGCCGGCATGGAGGGCGCCCTGGCGAGCGTCATCGGAGGCCTTGTGAGCTGTCCGGTCATCGCCGTCCCCACCAGCGTGGGCTATGGCGCGAACTTTGGCGGCATGACCGCACTGCTCGCCATGCTCAACTCCTGCGCCAGCGGCGTTTCGGTCGTCAATATCGACAACGGCTTTGGCGCCGCCTATCAGGCAAGTCTTATCAATCATCTGAGCGCCGGCACGTCCTGCGCCCGCTAAGGAGCATTTCATGTCCAACCATCAGCACACGCTTATCATCGACGGCACCTCGGGCATCAGCGGCGACATGACCGTCGCGGCCCTGCTCGACCTGGGCGCCAGCGAGGAGCATCTGCGCGAGCAGCTCGCCACGCTGCCGGTCGGCGGCTTTGAGATTGCCGTTACACGCGTAAACAAGCATGGCATCGACGCCTGCGATTTCGACGTCCAGCTTGCAGAGGAGCTCGAGAACCACGATCACGATATGGCCTGGCTCTACGGCAACGAAGCAGCTGCCGAGCACACACATGAGCATGAGCACCATCATCACGACCATGTCGAGCACGACCACTGCCACGAGCACGACCATGAGAGTCATGGCCACGAGGGCCACCATCACGCCCACCACCATCACCACCGTTCTTTGGCTGACGTCACCGCCATCATCGATGGCTCGCAGTTAAGCGATGGCGCCAAGCGTCGCGCCCTCGCCATCTTTACCGCGCTCGCCGCTGCCGAGGCCAAGGCTCACGGCAAAACGCCCGAAACCGTCATGTTCCACGAGGTGGGCGCCGTCGATTCCATCGTCGACGTCTGCTCTGTCGCCATCTGCCTCGATGACCTGGGTATTGAGGACATCGTGGTCGAGTCGCTCTCCGAGGGTCACGGTACCATCCGTTGTGCCCACGGTCTCATGCCCATTCCCGTCCCCGCTGTCGTCAACCTGTGCCAGGCGGGCAATATCGTCCTCACGCCCGCACCAGTCGCCGGCGAGCTTGTGACGCCCACGGGCGCCGCCATCGTCGCCGCACTGCGCACGTCCGAGCACCTGCCGGCCCGCTACCGCATCGAGGCCGTCGGCTACGGCGCTGGTAAGCGCCCCTACGAGGGTTGCTCCGGTACGCTTCGCTGCCTGCTCGTTCACGCGGACGCATAGCCATGGATGCCCGCAAGGCAAAAAGCCGCGCTGCCATCGTTGCGGCGTTCTCCGAGCTGCTGCGCGAAGAGGACTACGGCAAGATCACCGTCGGCGACATTATCGCTCGCGCCCATGTGGGTCGGGCCACGTTCTACGGCCTCTTCAAAAGCAAAGATGACCTACTGTCCGAACTCGTGAGCGACATCTGCACCCACGCCCTCGACGACAATGGCACACCGCTCGACGACCCACTCGTGCAGGTCGAGCATATCCTCAACAACCTCTGGGAGCGCCGCCAGGGTGTACGAGCCCTCGTAGCCGGCGCCGGCTCACGCGTCTTCGCCGACTGCTTACGCAAGACCATCATGTCACGAGCAGCCGAAACCGTCCCTACCGACCCAAACGGCCCCGCCGCCACCATGGACCGAAGCTTCCTACTACACCACATAGCCTCAAGCTTCGTAGGAATGGTCCAATGGTGGGCCTGGCACAACTTCCAAGCAGATAAGGCCGAAGTAGCCAAAGACTACCTATCAGCCATACAGCCCCTCTTCAGCTAAGTAAGGCTCCCATCCCAAAGCGCCATCCCAACAA
>CAUGJN010000129.1 GCA_959599635.1 uncultured Collinsella sp. | reverse complement strand
ATTTTGTAGGTTACGGCGTTTTACAAACGCCGTAACCGGCCGACGCTGCAAACCCCATAAGCGGCAATCTGATGTTCAATCGTCGGGCATGACCAGAAGGTCAATGCCCCCCTCTTTCACGTCACCTTGCTCGCTTAGGGGCGTTTTCGCTGACTTTGCCAAAGCATCGGCAGGTACTCATTGGGGACGTACTTAAATGAGTGCCTGCAGAATGAGAGTGGATAATCTCCCGTTTTTGGCCTGCTTGGGGGCTCAAAGTGGGAGATTATCCACTCTCGTCATTGGGCTAGTCGTTGGGGACGTTCTTGTTTGACTAGTCGTTTAAGAACGTCCCCAATGACTACTTGCTTGCGAACAGCCAGACTAGGATGATCGCCAGGATTGCGGCGACGATGCAGACGATGGCGCCGGTGAATTTGATGCGTGAGTCGCGGGTGCGCTCTCGTACGTCGTCTTCGGCGGCCTCGAGCTGGTCGACTTCTTGCTCGGTCTCGGCGTGTTCGGCTTTGTCTCGGGCCAAGGATCCTGCAAGCGACTCAGTGATTTCTGGGTGGTCGTGCACCTCGGTCGCCTGTTCGATGATCGACTGTGCATGTGCGGCATCTGCTTGGGCGTTGGCGATGGTCTGCTCCTGCTCGCGGCGTGCCTTGTCCTCCGCGGCGATCTTCTCGCGCAGTTCGCGCTGACGAGTCGCGGCGGCAGTCTTCGCCGTCTGCAGCTCGTCGCGCGCGGCATCGGCTTCGGTCGTCACGGCTTGGTGCGCGCGTTTTGCGTCGGCGATAGGGGCTTGAGCCTGCTCGACGGCCTGCTCGGCTGCGGCAAGTGAGTGCTCAAGGTCGGCGGTGATGCGCGGGGCATCTTCTTCGGCTTTACGCAGGGCATCTGCCGTGTCGGAAATCTGCATCGAGAGCTCGCTGGTGCGCACCGTATAGTTGGCGGGATTTGCCGAGGGATTGCGTTGCAGCTCGGCATACTCATAACGCAGCGTCTCGAGCTGGGCGCGCGTGGCGTCGACGGTTTGTTGTGCGGCGGCAATGCCGGCGTCTCGCTCTGCCTTCACCTTGTCGCGGATGCGCTTGGAATCCTCAAGACGTCGAACGAGGCGGTTGCCGGTCTCGCGTGAGCTCGCCTCGCGGGCCTCCACGGCGTCGAGCGCGGCCTTCAGGCGGAGCTCAGTCGCGTCATCCTCTGTCTTCATTTGTTCGAGCTGACCCTTGAGCTCTGTCGCTTTGGAGGCGTGGGCATCACGGTCAATCTCGGCGGCCGCTGCGGTCTTTTGGGCCGTGGCAATCGCCTGGCGCTGGTCGGCGACGATCTGGTCGTAGCGGCCTGAGATATCCTGGCGCGTCTCGAGTTCCTCGGCCTGATCGGCAATGCGCTGCTCAAGTTCGGCCAGGTGGGCGCGGGCATCGGCAAGTGCCTTTTTCGCGGCGTTCATCTCGCGCATGGCCGAGGCGCCCTGGGCGATAAAGGTGCCCACGGCGTTCGCAGTGTTCGAGACAGCGGTCCCCAGATCGCGGCTCGCGGCGGGGGAGTGCGGGGCAGTCGGGCGAGCGGTGTCGGCAGCGTCCGCATCGGCAGTCTGCGGCACGGCGATATTGCCGGTACCGCCTTCGATCACAGAAAAGCCTGCTGCGTGCGGGTCGACCGCATCGGTGCCGATCGTGGGATGCTCGAGCTGCAGGAACGAGGGCATGGTGCTGCCCTGGTCGGCAACCGGAGTCTCGCCGGGTACGAAGGTCGAGGCTGCCTCGGCGGCCTCCTCTTCCTCGGCGTCAACGTCAGCGTCGGCCACGGCGTCTTTCATCGCTTTGACGGCATCCATCATGGAGTCCATGACGGCGTCGAGCTCTTCTTCCGAAGAAACCTCGATAGGGCCCGCAGCTTGCGGAGCAGCATCCTGTACGGGGTGGTCGTCCTGAGCGGGCGCATCGTCGTTTTGCTCGCCGGCATCTTCGGCGCCGGGGGTTTCCGCCGTAGCGCTTTCGTCTAAGATGGGGTCGTCGAGGCCAATATCATCGCAGGTCACAGCGTCAGCATCTGCAGTGACGTCTGCGGAATCATCAATATGCTGTTGAGTCTGGGGGTCCAGCTCGTCTGTCATAGGCATGTGCTCCTCATCGTTGTTTGTCACCCTATGATAAAGTCTCGCGCCGACATCCCGCGCGCTGCAGCAAAGTTTCAAAACGTGTTCGATGGCTCGCGTCGATAGCAAAAACTCGGCCACTTTATCCAGTTTGTACTTGACAATCCCTTCGCCGAAAGACGTTACGCCGTTCGCCTGCCGAGGCCTTTTCTTTTCACTTGAACCCGTTAAAGTTGCATTTCAGCTTTTGTCGCGTTTATTTGGATGCGCGCAGTCGGCGGGTGCGCCCGTCGCGATTTGAAAGGACTTTATATGGGACTTTTCACTGGTAAGACCGTGATCGTCACCGGCGGTGGCAAGGCCACGCTCAAGGACGGCTCCGCTGGCTCCATCGGCTACGGTATCGATATCGCTTTTGCCAAGGAGGGCGCAAACCTCGTCATTACCGGCCGCAACGTTGCCAAGCTCGAGGCTGCCAAGGAATCCCTCGAGGCCGAGTACGGCGTCAAGGTTCTGCCTGTTCAGGCCGATGTCTCGGCTGGTCAGGACAACGAGGCCGTCGTCCAGAACGTCATCGACAAGGCTATTGAGGAGTTCGGCCGCATCGACGCCGTCGTCAACAATGCTCAGGCCAGCGCTTCGGGCGTGACCATCGCCGACCACACCATGGACCAGTTCAACCTCGCCATTTACTCCGGTCTGTATGCCACCTACCTGTACATGCAGAAGGCCTACCCGCACCTGAAGGAGACCAAGGGCTCCGTGGTCAACTTTGCTTCGGGCGCCGGCCTGTTTGGCAACTATGGCCAGTGCAGCTACGCCGCTGCCAAGGAGGGCATCCGCGGTCTGACCCGCGTCGCTGCCAACGAGTGGGGCAAGGACGGCATCAACGTCAATATCGTTTGCCCGCTTGCTTGGACCGCTGCGCTCGAGAACTTCCAGGATGCCTATCCCGAGGCGTTCAAGGCCAACGTCCACATGCCGCCGGCTGGCCACTACGGCGACGTCGAGAAGGAAATCGGCCGCGTTGTCGTTCAGCTCTGCGGTCCCGACTTTAAGTATATGAACGGCGAGACCGTCACCCTCGAGGGTGGCATGGGCCAGCGTCCGTAGGGTTACGCGGTTTTACCAAACCGCGTAACGGGTCGACGCTGCGCGGTCACCAGGGCGACAACTTGTCATTCAAAGAGGGCGGCATGACCAGAAGGTCAATGCCGCCCTCTTTTCATGCCAATTTGTTCGCCCTGGTGACCGCTCGCTGACGTTGTCAAAATATCGGCGTTGCCAAAATATCGGCGTTGCCGTGGCTGGTAAATAGCTCCACTCATCGGGGACGTACTTAAATGAGTGCCGCAGAATGAAAGTGGATAATCTCCCGTTTTTGGGCTGTGCTTTGGGCAAAAGTGGGAGATTATCCACGCTCATCCGGTAAGCGTCCAAAAATCCACGCTCATTTGCCGTGTCCCTGCCGTATCCTCCTCGCGCCAGTTTCTGTCGAGTCGGTGCTTCTTGCGGGTTGCCCGTATAATGGTTTGCGTATGAACCGCAACCAAGGAGTTCCAGTTTATGGACCAGAACCTTTTTAAATTCGACCTGATCGCCGAGGACCCGACGACGCACGCGCGCGCCGGCGTGCTGCACACCCCGCACGGCGACATCGAGACGCCGATCTTTATGCCCGTGGGCACCAAGGCAAACGTCAAGGGCATTCCTACCGAGACTGTCAAGAAGCTCGGCGCCCAGATCGTGCTCGCCAATACCTATCATCTGTCCATGCGTCCCGGCGAGGATACCATCGCCGAGCTGGGCGGCCTGCACAAGTTCATGAACTGGCACGGCCCCATCCTCACCGACTCGGGTGGTTTCCAGGTCTTCAGCCACAACGATGCCGTCAAGCTCACCGATGAGGGCGTGCGCTTTATTGTCAACGATTACGACGGCCGCCACGTGTTTTGGACGCCCGAGGACAACATGGAAATCGCCATGAAGCTCGGCTCCGACATCTGCATGCAGCTGGACCAGTGCCCGGGCTATCCCGCCACGCGCGCTTACGTTGAGCGTGCCGTCGAGCTGTCGAGCATGTGGGCCGAGCGCTGCTATAAGGCGCATACCCGCGACGACCAGGCACTCTTTGGTATCGTTCAGGGCGGCATGCACCTGGATCTGCGCCTGCGCTCGCTGCGCCATCTAGAGGAGTGCGGCGACTTCCCGGGCTATGGTATCGGTGGCTATTCGGTGGGCGAGGATCACGAGACCATGTTCGAGACCCTGGCGCCGCTCGTGAGCGAGTACATGCCCAAGCATAAGCCGCGCTACCTGATGGGTGTCGGTAACCCCACCACGCTCGTGCGCGGCGTGGGCGTGGGCATCGACATGTTCGACTGTGTGCTGCCGACGCGCACCGGTCGCATGGGTACGGCGTTCTCCAGTGAAGGTCGCCTTAACTTCCGTAACGCGCGCTTTGCGCGCGACGACGGCCCCATCGACCCCACCTGCACCTGCCCGGTGTGCACGGGCGGCTACAGCCGCGCGCTCATTCGCCACATGGTCACGCAGAAGGAGATGCTCGGCGGCATTTTGCTTTCGATGCACAATATCTACTACCTGCTCAACCTTATGCAGCGTGCCCGCCAGGCCATTATCGAGGGCCGCTACGGCGCATTCGTGAGCGATTGGATGAATAGTCCTGCCGCGGTGGATTACTAAGGGCGACAGACACGCTTGCAGAGCGTGGGCAACGGCAATGGTCGAGCGCCAGCCGGTCGTCACATTCGCTGACACCGGCTGCGCGACCGCTGACCGATAGCTTGCAAGTGCTTGATGCATCGTGGGTACCATACCGAATAGTTGATGTTCGGGCGGGTGTTTGACGCATGGCGTCGACCCCGCCCGTTTTTCTTTTTCTCGATAGGAGTACCCATGATTAAGAATGAGAACGTCGAGGGCGAGCCTGCCTACGACGAGACGTACCGCCGCGGCCC
>CAUGJN010000128.1 GCA_959599635.1 uncultured Collinsella sp. | reverse complement strand
CGTTTTTTGCCGTCCAAGACTACCGTCCAGACCGTGGAGGTTTCCGGTGAGTGATACCAATCAAGACAAGACCGTCCGCACTCCGCGCCTGACTATCGATCAGAGCGCCGCGCCGGCTAGCGAGGTCGTCGATCCCAAGGTGGAGGGTACCGAGTCGCATGACGCGGTCGCCAATGATTTTGATGAGGCCATGGGTCTCATTAAGGGTACGGGGGCAGCCATCTGGAGCTATGCCGTCCGTCATCCCAACACCACGCTTGGAGCCGTCGCTGGTTTTGTGCTCGCCGTGCTGGTGCTCACGCTCGGCCTGTGGGATACGCTCGTCATCGCTTTCTTTGTACTGATCGGCGCCGTGATTGGCCAGATCCGTGACGGCGAGAACGGGATCGTCAACTTCTTCGGTCGTCTGTTTAGCGGCCGCTAGTATGTATTCGACCGCCGCGTGTGCGGTGGGCATAAGGAGGAACCATGGCTTTTAACACGAAGGTCGATGTGGCCGATACCGAGCTCGAGGCAGACGAGACCGTCACCGCCGAGGCCGAGGACGTAACGCTCGAGGACGAGGCGCTCGTCGAGGCCGAACCCGCCGACGATGCGGACGAGGACGATGAGGAAACAGACGAGTCCGAGGACTCGCTGACCTATTCCAACGGTGTGATTGAGAAGATCGTCGCTATGGCCACCCGCGAGGTGCCGCACGTCTTGGGCATGAAGGGCAACCTCATGCACTTTGTGCAGGAGCAGTTTGGTGCCGAGAATCTGACCAAGGGCGTGACGGTCGAGGTCACCGATGACAACCGCGTGGTCGTCAACATTTCCGTCATTATCGAGTACGGCGCCTACGCGCCCGCGATTTTCGACGACGTTAAGGCACGCGTGACCGAGCGTCTGGCTGCGATGACCGGCCTTGAGGTGGCGGGCGTCAACCTGCGCATCGAGGATGTCATCACCCCCGAGGAGTACGAGCACCGCACCAACCAGCACGAGTAGCCTACCAAAAAGGTAACCTGCCAAAAAGGGACAGGTTTATTTTGGCAGGTTTTATCTGCGAAAACGTCAAACGGCCGGTCGCACGGATGTATGTGCGGCCGGCCGTTATTTGTATGCCCCCGATGTAGGCATACCGCTCGTCTAACTAGGGGTTGCAATCGTCGCGTTCCGCGTTACCCTAATGGGCGCATTGTTTCCAAATTGTTAACGAGGGGTTGCCGTAATGGCTGACGAACACGAGACCGAAAGCAAGGCATGGGCGATTGAAGCCGCTGCGGCAGAGGCGGCGTCGCGTGCCGCCGAAGAAGTGCATCGCCCGCCTGTGGTTCCGATGGAGCGCGTGGTCGGTCGCGAGGATATCGAACGTGGCGAGCGCGCCGGCCGCAAGCGCAGCCAGGAGCCAGGCTTTCCGCGCTTTTTTGCCGAGCTCAATCTGGGCCTGATTCTCACGGCGTTCGCCATCGTGGCCTTTAAAACCCCCAATCACTTTGCCTTCGGCGGCACCTCGGGCGTGTCGGTCATTCTTTCCACGCTGTTCCCGACCCTGCCCGTCGGCGTCTTTATGTGGATTATCAACGCGGTCCTGGTCGTTCTGGGCTTTATCTTTTTGGAGCGCAAGGCAATCCTGTGGAGTGTCTTTGCCTCGTTTGCGCTGTCCGCCTATGTTTCGCTGTTTGAGCTCTTTATTCCGACCGATGTCTCGATGACGGGCGATATGTGGCTCGACCTGTGCTTTGCCGTGATTCTGCCGGCGCTCGGCAGCGCTATCGTCTTTGATATTGGTGCCTCGACGGGCGGCACGGACATTCTCGCCATGATCCTCAAACGTCGCACGACGCTCGAGATTGGCCGCGCCCTGCTACTGGTCGACATCGGCATCGTGACCATCGCGGCCTTCTTGTACGGCCCGCGCGTCGGTCTGTACTGCGTGCTCGGCCTGTTTGCCAAGACGCTCGTGGTCGACAAGGCCATCGAGAGCATTCACCTGCGCAAAGTCTGCACAGTCATTTGTTCCGAGCCCCTTAAGGTCGAGGAGTTTATCGTCAAGCATCTCAACCGTACGGCGACTATCAGCCGCGGCTACGGTGCTTTCTCGGGCAAGTGCGTGACGGTGATCATGAGCGTGCTAAGCCGTCGCGAGGCCGTGCAGCTGCGTCGCTACGCGCGCGAGATCGATCCGGGTGCCTTTATCACGATTGTCGACAGCTCCGAGATCGTCGGCAAGGGTTTCCGCGGAACGAACTAACGCGGTCGAGCTTATCAAACAATCGAATAGCGCCCTGCGCATTGCAAATGCGTCATGTTGGAGTATTTGTCCCCACATTGGGTGATAATGATGCCAAAGACATCGTTTGCGATCCAGATGATTCGCTCAAGATACGAAGGGATGATCTCGATGTTCTGTTCGCAGTGTGGTGCCCCCATGGGCGACAACGATAAGTTCTGTGGTGCGTGTGGTGCCCCCAATGCCGGTGCCGCAGCCTCTGCCCCTCAGGGTCAGCCCCAGCAGTTTGTTCCGCAACCGCCCGTGGCGAATGCGTCCAAGGGCTGTGTGGCTCAGGCGTTTGAGGACATGACCAAGACGCCGGGCGTGCTGCAGCGCGTGTGCCAGATCGCCTTTTTGCCGGCGCTGATTTGTGTTGTGTCGGTGCTCGTGCTGTTCATTCCCGTTATCGGCGGTATCGCGGCTGCCATCGGCTTTTTGGCAGCTTGCATTGCGAGCGTGTGTGGTTCCGGCTTTGGTATTGAGTGGGGTCGCGATCTGTCGCTCAAGGTTGATGACGGTATGGATCGTCCACTCATGCGTTCCACGTCGTTTGGCCTCGGAGTCTTTTCGAGCGTTATCTCGGTCGTGCTCGAGGTTATCGCTGCCATTCCCGTTATCGGTGTAGTGCTTTCGCTGGTGGAGAGCGTGGTAATTGGCGCCGCGGGCTCGTATTCGTATTACGGCTCTTATGCACTCGAGGCAGCGCTGTTCGGCTCGCTTGGCCTGCTTGTCCTGGCTATGATTGCCACGGCGGTCTTGGGGGTCTTCTTTAAGATGTTCGCCGACATTGCCGTGATGCACTTTGCGGTGACCGGTCGTGTCGAGAGCGCGTTTTCGCTCGATAAGGTCTGGGCGGCCTTTAAGCACAACAAGACCAAACTGTTCTGCGCTTCGTTCCTTCCCGAGTTTTTGACGGGCCTGGTCGCCAACGTTGTCACCTGGATCCTGACGTTCGTCTTTGGCACCATTGCCTCTGTCGGTATGTATAGCTACTACTACCGTCCTACGGCTATTGAGGCGCTTGTTACCGGCGGTGGCATCACGCTCGTATTGTTCTTGGTGCTGACGGCGTTTGTCACGGTATTCCTCACGGTCTTTGGCAAGATGCTCAAGCACCGTGCCGTTGGCTATTGGGTTGCGCGCTACGCAAGCGAGTGGGCCGACGAGGACAAGGACGACGTCCTGACTTTTGTATTGCCCTTCGAGAAGAAGGCTGACCCTTCGGGTCACGGTGCTCCGGATGCTTCGCCGGCACCTGCACCTGTTCCCGCGCCCGAGCCTGAGCCGGCGCCCGAGCCTGAACCGGCGCCCGAGTCTGAGACGGCATCTGAGCCTGAGCCTGAGCCGGCACCTGCACCTGCACCTGAGTCGGCGTCCGAGCCAAGCTCCGACGAGGAGCCTCAGGACGAGTAGCCACGCCGTCTGCCATTTGGGGACGGGGTAGAAATGGTAGAAATAGCGCTTGAAGAATGAGCGGGGGCGGACGTTTCGATACGTCCGCCCCCGCTCTGCTTTAGCCAGGCTGTTATGGATGGGTGTGACGACTACTCGTCGTGTTTCTCCTCGCGGCGTGCAGCAGCGCGTGCGTCGTGGATGCCCTTGATCGCGGCATGGCGAGCCGTTCGGGCATCGTGCATGGCGTCGCGGGCCTCGGCGGCCGTGGCCTTGGCAGAGCGCAGTTTGGCTGCCAGGTCGGGATTGGTCTCGGCGACCGCGGCAATCGTGGGGCCGTCGAGCTCTTCTTGTGTGGGCTCGGCCAAAAAGTCGATGGCATATTGGGCGGCCACCATGGAGCCCTTGGCCAGTACCGACTCGTCAATCTTGTAGAAGCAAGAATGTTGGGCGTACGTGGCGCCAATCTGGGGGTTGCGCGTGCCAACAAAGGCGAGCACGCCCGGTACGCGGCGCAGGTACTCCGAAAAATCCTCACCCGAGAGTGTGCCGCGATAATGGCCTTGGCCGGTGGGGCCCAGGCATTTGATTACTGCCTGGCGGCAGCGCTCGCTCGAGGCGGCATCGTTTTCGACCTTGTAATTGGCGATGGTGTAGTCGGTGAGCTCTGCCTCGGCGCCCAAGGCGGCCGCGGTATGCTCCACGATGCGACGCATAAGCTCCGGCATTTCCTCGTGGGTCGAATCGCCGTAGGTGCGCACCGTGCCGGCGAGGTAGGCCGTGCCGGCGATAACGTTGCGCGCAGTTCCGCCGTGCAGCTCGCCGACGGTAATGACGGCCGGCTCGTAGGGACTGATCTCGCGCGAAACGATGGTCTGCAGAGCGTTGACGATCTCGGCAGCAACCATAACGGCGTCGTGGCCGCGCTGGGGCATGGCACCGTGGCATGAGGTGCCGCGAACATCGATGCGGAACCAGTCGGTATTGGCCATGCGCGGTCCGGGCTCGCAGCTCACGGTGCCGGCGTCGACCTCACTCCAGATGTGCGCGGCGTAGGCGCCATCGACGCCGTCGAGCACGCCCGTGCCGATCATGAGTTTGGCGCCCTGGCCGTTTTCCTCACTGGGCTGGAAGACGATGCGGACTTCGCCGTGGATGTCGTCGGTCATATGGCGCAGGATTTGCAGCGTGCCGAGCATCATGGCGATATGGCAGTCGTGGCCGCAGGCGTGCATGCAGCCCTCGTTGACGCTGGCGAACTCCTCGCCGGTCTGCTCGGTGACGGGCAGGGCGTCGATGTCGGCGCGCAGCAGGATACGGCGGCGTGGCGTGCCGTCCTCGCGATAGGCGTCGGGCGCGGTGCCGCGAAGGGTCGCCACCAGGCCCGTCTTGAGGGGACGCTCGTAGGGGATATTCATGGCGTCGAGCTGGTTGGCGATGTCGGAGGTCGTGCGCTCCTCGGCAAGGCTCAGCTCCGGGTGCTTATGGAAGTGCCGGCGCTGCTTGATGATATAGGGTTCAAACTCGGTAGCGATATCTTGGATGGCTGCGGTGACGTCGTCAGCCGCTCGCACCTCGGTCGCCGCCATAATCTGCTGTGCCTTGGTCTTCGTCATGGTCGATTTGCTCCTTGCTGG
>CAUGJN010000127.1 GCA_959599635.1 uncultured Collinsella sp. | reverse complement strand
ACGCCTCTAGAGCCGCTCGTTTTTTACAGGATGCGGCCCATGGTGCCTGCCTTTCGCCCAAAATCCAGTATGCAGGCACCCTCGGCTGCTGAATACTCCCAAAAATGCACGCCGCATCCTACCCTAGGCACCCGTAGCTACTCTGCGGGTGCGTGGCCTGATAGTAAGTTGCGGTGGAATAGTTCCTGTTTGGCATAGCAGAGCCATGAAACAGGAACTATTCCACCGCAACATATTGAGAGGGCTCTTGGCTGTTATGCGTACTGACATTTGTCATGAAAGGGCAGGCCATTAGGGGGTTGCTACTCGTAGTTGCGGTAGGGTTGGGGCAGATTCTAACTAGAAATGGTGGTCGCTACCGGTTGTTCTCGGCATACTCGGCTCATTCGATTCGACCATCAAACGAAAGGAACCACCATGGATCTTGCGATGGCACAGCGCCTCGTCGATCGCCGCAAGGCTGCCGGGCTTTCTCAGGAGGCGCTTGCCGCCCAGCTGGGTGTGAGTCGTCAGGCTGTCAGTAAATGGGAGCGCAGCGAATCCTCGCCCGATACCGATAACCTTATTGCGCTCGCCGCGCTGTATGGCGTGTCGCTGGATGAGCTGCTGTATGGGGAGGCGGCCAACGATGCCGACGACCTGGAGGACGGTAGCGCCGACACCGAGACGGCGGATGTGGCTAACGAGGCTGAGGATTCTGCCGAGCACGCCGATTGCGGCGACAAACCACTTGTCGACATTTCCCTCGCGCGCGGTATCCACGTCATTGATCCCAATAAGGGCGAGGAAGTCCATGTTGGTTGGAGCGGCATCCATGTGACCAACGAGCGCAAGGGCGAAGAGGTGCATGTGGGGCCGGGCGGCGTGCATATCGATACGCTTGAGGACGATGGACATAGCGTGCGCACCAATGACGATGGCACCGTCACCATCGACGGCGAGACGTTTTCCAGCTGGAAGGAAGCACACGACAAGCTCGACCATCATGGCAAGCATTTCCACACCAAGGTCGGACGTGCATGGAACAAATTCCCCTTCCCCGCACTTGTCACTCTCGCCTATCTGGTGCTCGGCATTGTCTACGGCACATGGGGCATGGGGCTTTTCCTCGTCTTTCTGGTTCCCGTCTACTACGCGATTGGTGACTTCATCGATCGGCGCCACCTGTCTAAGCTGATCGAGGCCATCTACCCGGCAGCCGCCATCGCTTGGTTCCTCTACATGTGGCTCTGTTTGGGACAGCCCCATCCTGCATGGATCATCCTCATCACGATTCCCGTCATAAAGGCGCTCATGCGCTGGTGCCGCAAACAATGGAAGCACCGCAAACAGGCCTAAACCACCCCAACCAGCCAGCGCCACTCATCCGACACCGCCCGCCCCTTCCAAGTTGCGGTGAGATAGGGACTGTTTTGAAGCTCCAAAGCGCCAAACAGTCCGTATATCACCGCAACTTACAAACAACTGGGTCAGTTCCGGCACGGAGATTAGCATTGAGCTGACCGCGCGCCAAGAAAAGGGCCTATTTACTACGTTTAACTCGAGGGGGCCGACCATACCCGCCTTTTCCGAAAACTGGCAAGCCCTCTACCTGCGGTTTTAATTTCATAATCTTTGTCACGGTCGAGGGTGTGGTAGCAAACGTAGTAGATAGGCCCATTTTGTGGCATACGACCCATACAAGCCCAATCTCGAAGGCCAAAGAGAGCCTCTCATCCACGCCTGCGAGCGAAAACCAAATAGAATGAAAGGCAAATGGAAAGCCCGTTTGACGGGGCAAACGCCGGGCCACATAATGGTTGTCCGGCGTTTGCCCAGATAAAACCTGCCAAAATAAACCTGTCCCTTTTTGGCAGGTTACTCGGCGCTCTTGAGGGCACCGACCATGTCAATCTTGTTGAGGGTACGGTTGGTGGCAAGGTTGACGATAAACGTAAAGCCAAAGGAAAGCACCACGGCGAGCACGTAGCTTAGCGGCTCGACCTCGACGTCAAAGTACAGCGACGGCATCTGCAAAATATACGTAAAACTCTCGGCCAGCAAGCCGCCCAGCGGCACGCCCAGCGCAGCGCCGATCGCCGTGAGGATCAACGTCTCCTTGTTGACGTAGTGGTGCACCTCGCCACGGCGGAAGCCCAGCACCTTGATGGTCGCCAGCTCGCGTTCGCGCTCGGAGATATTCGTGTTGGACAGCGTAAACACCACCACAAACGACAGGCACGCCGCCATAAAGGTCACGAGCACCACGACCGAATTGATAATCGTAAAGTTCGCCTCATAGTTTTCCCAATGCTCGGCCGTACTCGAAATCGTAAGCCAACCGTCACTCTTAAGCTTCTTGCTAAACGCAATCTGGTCGGCCGACGAACCCTTAAGCAGCACAAAGACGCCGTTAAGGCGTGCACTTCGACCGAACGCGCGCTCATAGGTGCCCTGCGTCATGTAAAGCGTGTTGCCCAGATAGTTGAGCGAAATGTCGCTGACTTTGACCTTGGCAACATTGAGCGACGAATCCTGGACGTGAGCCGTATCGCCCGGCTGAATCCCAAGCACCAGCTGTGAACTTTTGCTCAGATACACGTCTCCGTCACGCAAAGACAGCGGTTCTTTGGACTCGTCCTCAAGGCGAACGTAGTCGTCCAGATCGTTCGTGCGGCCATCGGGCACCACGATGAGCTGCACGGTCTCGCTCTTGCCGCCAAACGTAAAGGTGACGTTGTCGGTCATAATCGGCAGGGTCGAGGTCACCGTCACGTTGGAATCATTGGCCGTGCTGCGCTCATCCAATGCCGCGCACGTCTGCGAAAAATCGTCGGGATTGGCGACCGCCAGCAAGTCATAGCGCGTGATATGCCCGTACTGTTTGGGCGAAAGCGCCACCGACGTGTCGCGAATTCCCATACCGCAAATCACGAGCGCCGTGCAGCCGGCGATACCGAAGATGGTCATAAAGGCGCGCTTTTTGTAGCGGAATAAGTTGCGTGCAGCGACCTTGTTCAAAAAGCCCATGCGGTGCCAGATAAAGCCGATGCGCTCGAGCAGAATGCGCGAGCCGGCGCGCGGGGCCTTGGGGCGCATGAGCGAGGCTGGGGTCTCGGCCATCTCGTGGCGGCAGGCGATAATCGTGGCGCCCACCACGCCCACGGCAAACAGCGCTACCGACACGAGTGATGACACGATGTCGTACGAAAGCAACATCTGGGGCAGCGAGTACATGTCGTCGAACACCGTAAACAGGAACAGCGGCAGACCCACAAATCCGATGATATTGCCGAGCACGCCACCGATCAGACACGCCCACAGCGAGTAGTCCACATATTTGGACAGGATACGCCCGCGTGAATAGCCGAGCGCCTTGTACAGGCCAATAAGCGTGCGCTCCTCCTCGACCATGCGGGTGGCGGTGGTGAGGCTGATAAGCACGGCGACGATAAAGAAGATGAACGGGAACACCGTGGCGATGGCCTCGATCGAAGAACTATCGCTCTCGACGCTCGAGTAGCTTGCGATATTGCCGCGGTCCTGGATGTACCAGGTGCATTCGCCTAGGTCAGAGAGCTCGGCGCGGGCATCGGCAAACTGCTGGTCGGCGGCGGCGCGGCGCTGGTCCAGGTCGGTTTGCGCCTGCGCACGCTCGTCGCTGCCCTCGGCCATGCGATTGATGTTGTCCTGCTCGATCCCAAAGACCATATTCGCCTGACGCTCAGCCGCGTCCAAGCTCGCCGGTGTGTCGACCGTCAGCTCCTGAGCGCGTGCCTTTTCGCGCCCGTCGCGAATCTTATCGATATTGCCCTTGACCTCGTTAATCTTTGTCGTGTAGGCATCTGAATAGGAATTGAGGCTCTTGGCTCCCTCGACGACCACGTGAACCGCGGAATAGGACGACGAGGTCGCGGCATCCTCGCTCACGTAGAACTTGTAGTCCGCGGCCGAGGCAGCACGGAAGGCGTTGACCGTCGAGTCGGAGCTCACGTCGGTGGGGTCGAGAACCTCGGCCGTGATGGTGTAGTCCCCATCGGCAAACTGGTCCTTGGCACTTTGGTTCGACGAGCTCGCATCGTTGGCGGCAAAGCTCACCGTATCGCCGATTTTCTTGCCCGAAGCTTTCAAAAAACGTGAGGTCACTGCCACTTCGCCCGAAGTCTCGGGCAGCTCGCCGCATACTAGTACCGGTTGGTCAATATTCTCTTTGGAGAGGCTCTGTACGACGACACGCTCGCGCGTCGTACCCACGGCGGTATAGGCAGTCTCGGTATAGATGCCCTCGGCAGCCTCGACGCCATCGACCTCTTGGATCGCCGCAAGATCGTCATCGGTCAGACCATAGGTCGACTGCACGTTGATGTCATAAACATTCTGCTGGTCAAAGTAAGCGTCGACCGAATCGCACAGATCCTCGCAACCCGCCTTGAGGCCGCACATCACGCTCACGCCGAGTGCGGTGATGACCACGATGGACAAGAAGCGCTTAAGACTGCCGCGGATTGTGCGGTAGATGCTACGGCGGAACACCGTCGGCACCATATCGTTTGAGCTTTGGGCGGTACGGTAGATCGTAAAATCCTGCTCGCGCTCCGTGTTCTGCGCGTCGCGGCGTTGGCTGTTTTGGCGGTCCTGATTCATGGGCGCTACCACTCGATCGTCTCGATAGGCACAGGATTTTGCTGGACCGTCTCGCTCTCCACGCGGCCGCTCTTAAAGCGGATCAGGCGATCGGCCATGGGCGCCAGCGCAGAGTTGTGGGTGATGATGATGACCGTAATGCCTTGCTTGCGGCAAGTGTCCTGTAGCAGCTGCAAGATCTGCTTGCCAGTTTTGTAGTCGAGTGCACCCGTAGGCTCGTCGCACAAAAGCAGCTTGGGGTTCTTAGCCAGCGCGCGGGCGATGGATACGCGCTGCTGCTCGCCGCCCGAAAGCTGCGCCGGAAAGTTAGCGAGGCGGTCGCCCAGGCCAACCTGGCGAAGCGTTTGCTCGGCATCGAGCGAATCGGGGCAGATCTGCGCCGCGAGTTCGACGTTCTCAAGCGCCGTCAGGTTAGGGACCAGATTGTAGAACTGAAAGACAAAGCCGACGTCAGCGCGACGGTATTCCACAAGCTGAGCCTCGTTGGCAGAGCTCACGTCACGCCCGTCCACCGTCACGGTGCCGGAGGTCGCCGTGTCCATGCCGCCCAGAATGTTGAGGGCCGTGGTCTTGCCGGCGCCCGAAGCACCCAGAATGATGGCGAGCTCGCCGCGCTCGACCGTAAAGCTCGCGCCGTCGAGCGCGTGGATGCGGGCGTCGCCCTCGCCGTATGCCT
>CAUGJN010000126.1 GCA_959599635.1 uncultured Collinsella sp. | reverse complement strand
GACCAAAAACTGCGCGAGGCCCTCGAGAACGCCATGAGAGCCAGTGCCGAGTGGGCCAAGGGCGTGCAGGGCAAAAAAGAGCCTTAAATCGCATCTGGTGGCCTTGTAGAGCCAAATACCCTCGTCCCCGAGGGTATTTTTTTACGATAAACTAGTAAGGCTGTACACATTTTCTTAACTGAAGGAGGACGTGTGACAAACGAAAACGATTACGATGGCGGCGAGATTAAGATTCTCGAAGGTCTCGAGGCCGTTCGTAAGCGCCCGGGCATGTACATTGGCTCGACGAGCGCCAGCGGTCTTCATCACCTGGTGTGGGAGATCGTTGACAACTCCGTCGACGAGGCCATGGCCGGTTTCTGCACCGAGATTCAGGTGACGGTCCACGCCGACAACTCCATCACGGTCGTCGACAACGGGCGCGGCATCCCCGTCGACGAGCATCCTATCAAAAAGATCCCGACGCTCGAGGTCGTCATGACGATCCTGCACGCCGGCGGTAAGTTCGATAACTCGGCCTACAAGGTCTCGGGCGGACTGCACGGCGTGGGCATCTCCGTCGTCAACGCCCTGTCCAGGCGCGTGGTCGTACAGGTATGCCGCGATGGCAACATCTACGAGATGGAGTTCTCGCGCGGCAAGACCGTCAAGAAGATGGAGGTCGTGGGCACTTCGGAGACGACGGGTACCACTGTCAGCTTCTGGCCCGACGACGAGATCTTCGAGACCTGCATCTACGATTTCGACACGCTGCACAACCGTCTGCAGGAGACGGCATTCCTCAACAAGAACCTCAAGATCGTGCTGACCGACGAGCGCGAGGCGACTCCCCATGTGGAGGAGTTTTGCTATGCCGGCGGCATCATCGACTTCGTCAAGTTCCTCAACGAGGGCAAGGATGTCCCCGAGGCCTTTAAGGAGCCCATCTATATTGAGGGCAAATCGGATCCGGATGCGCCCGTGACCAAGATGGGCGAGGTCGAGGTGTCCTTGCAGTGGAATAGCGGCTACGGCGAGAACGTCATGTCGTTTGCCAACGACATCTACACCCCCGAGGGCGGTATGCACCTCGAGGGCTTCCGTACCGCACTCACCCGCGTGATTAACGATTACGCCCGCAAGCAGAACCTGCTCAAGGAAAAAGACGCCAACCTGACCGGCGACGATGTGCGCGAGGGCCTTTCGGCCGTCATCTCGGTCAAACTGCCCGATCCGCAGTTTGAGGGCCAGACCAAGGCCAAGCTCGGCAGCTCCTATATGCGCGCGCTGACGCTCAAGATCGTGACCGACGGCCTTGCCGATTACCTCGAGGAGCATCCCAAGCCCGCTCGTGAGATCGTCAAGAAGGCCCAGCAGGCCTGCAAGGCGCGCAACGCCGCCCGCAAGGCGCGCGAGGCGACCCGCCGCAAGAGCCTGCTCGAGACGGCGTCGCTGCCCGGCAAGCTCGCCGACTGTTCGGTGCGCGATGCCGAGTTGACTGAGCTCTTTATCGTAGAGGGCGACTCGGCAGGCGGCTCGGCCAAGGACGGCCGTCGCCGAGACATCCAGGCGATTCTGCCCCTGCGCGGCAAAATTTTGAACGTCGAGCGCGTGGGTGACCACCGCGCGTTCTCGAGTGACACCATCCAGTCGCTCATCACCGCGATCGGCTGCGGCGTCACGACGAGCGCCGGTGACGGCGGCGACTTTGATATCACCAAGGCCCGCTACCACAAGATCATCATCATGACCGATGCAGACGTCGACGGCGCGCATATCCGTATCCTGCT
Source organism: uncultured Collinsella sp. (assembly GCA_959599635.1). Taxonomy (GTDB): domain Bacteria; phylum Actinomycetota; class Coriobacteriia; order Coriobacteriales; family Coriobacteriaceae; genus Collinsella. The sequence goes on along the minus strand of CAUGJN010000126.1, from coordinate 3,702 downwards.
GCTGACGTTCTTCTACAAGTACATGCGCCCGCTGATCGATGCCGGCTATGTCTATGTTGCCTGCCCGCCTATCTTTGGCATTAAGGTGCGCAACAAGATCCATTACGTGTATCCCAACGGCCGCCAACCCGAAGACGAGATTTTGCGCGACACCATCCAGAGCCTGGGCCTGAACCCCGACGACAACGACGAGGACGGCAAGGCCAAGGACGGCAAGATCACCAAGAAGCGCAAGGGCTACACCGTCCAGCGCTACAAGGGTCTGGGCGAGATGGATCCCAAGCAGCTTGCCTCGACGACGATGGACCCCAAGACCCGCATTTTGCAGCGCGTGACGATTGAGGATGCCGTGGTGGCGGATCGCGCCGTGCGCGAACTGATGGGTTCCGAGGTCGGTTATCGCCGTGAGTACATCGAGAAGCACGCGCATGACGCACGCTTCCTAGACGCCTAACCTGTTCGGCTTTCCCAGCCACCGCACCTTCGCCCTCAATCGTCGGTCGCGTACCCAAGTACGCTTCCCTCCTCTTTCGAGCGAATCTGCGGCACCCGGAAAAGCCGTCTCCGTGGCAGGATGATTAATGGACCACGCAAACCATGAGGAGGTAACGTGGCAGACGATATCAACAACAACGAGGGTATGGACGAGGCCGGCGACGCCGGCATGCCCGATGATCTGAAGCGCCTGCTTGCCCGCGCTGAGCAGGGCGAGGACGGCGATCCGGATGCCTATAACCCCGATGCCGATGATGAGGAAGAGGACGACGACGCCGAGCTCGAGGAGAGCTTCGCTGCGGTCGATCGCGGTGCCTCGGCCGGCGAGGATATCAACGGCGGTCAGCTCCAGATTTCGGAGTTCGGCCGCGAGATGAAGCAGTCGTTCATCGAGTACTCGATGTCGGTCATCACGGCGCGCGCCCTGCCGGACGTGCGCGATGGCCTAAAGCCGGTGCACCGCCGCATCCTGTACGCGATGAACGAGAGCGGCATCTACCCCAACCGCCCACACAAGAAGTCGGCCTGGACGGTCGGCGAAGTTATCGGCAAGTATCATCCGCACGGTGACTTCGCGGTCTACGAGGCCATGGTCCGCCTGGCGCAGTGGTTCTCCATGCGCACGCCGCTCATCGACGGCCACGGCAACTTCGGCAACATCGATGGCGACGGCGCGGCGGCCATGCGTTACACCGAGAGCCGCCTGGCAAAGCCCGCCATGGAGCTGCTGCGCGACCTGCAAAAGGATACCGTTGACTGGCAGCCCAACTACGACGAGTCGCTCGCCGAGCCCGTGGCACTGCCCGCGCGTTTCCCCAACCTGCTGGTCAACGGCAGCCAGGGTATCGCCGTCGGCATGGCCACTAATATCGCCCCGCACAACCTCACCGAGGCGATCGAGGCCACCTGCTACCTGATCGACAATCCCGATGCCACCGTCGACGAGCTTATGCAGATCATGCCCGGTCCGGACTTCCCCACCGGTGCCATCATCATGGGCAGCGCCGGCATTAGGCAGAGCTACGAGACCGGCCGCGGCTCCATCACCGTGCGCGCCAAGGCTCACGTTGAATCCACCAAGACCGGTCGCAGCCGCCTGGTCTTTACCGAGATCCCTTACATGGTCAACAAGGGCACCCTGCAGGAGAAGATCGCCCAGCTCGTAAACGACAAGCGCATCGAGGGCATCTCGGACATGCGCGACGAGTCCAACCAGAAGGGCATCCGTCTGGTCATCGAGCTCAAGAAGGGCGTCATTCCACAGGTCGTGCTCAACAACCTGTATAAGTACACCTCGCTGCAGACGACCTTTGGTGCCAACAACCTGGCGCTCGTCAACGGCGTTCCCAAATGCCTGAGCTTGCGCGAGATGCTACAGCACTACATCGACCACCAGGTCGACGTCGTCACCCGCCGCACCCGCTTTGACCTTAAGAAGGCCCAGGCGCGTGCCCATATCCTCGAGGGTTACTTGATGGCTCTCGACCATATCGACGAGGTCATCAGCATTATTCGCTCCTCGCAGACTGACTCCGAGGCTAGCGGCCGCCTGATCGAGCGCTTTGGCTTTACGCCCGAGCAGACCACGGCCATCCTCGAGATGAAGCTGCGTCGCCTGACCGGCCTGGAGCGCGACAAGATCCAGGAAGAGCTGGACGGCCTGCGCCGCGCCATCGCCTACTACGAGGACCTGCTGGCGCACGAGGAGAAGATCCTGGGCGTCATCAAGGAGGAGATGCGCGAGATCTCGAAGAAGTTTGGCGACAAACGCCGCACCGAGATCAGCCACGTCGAGAAGGATCTGGATGTCGAGGACCTCATCGCCGACGAGGACATGGTCGTGACCATTACCCACACCGGCTACGTGAAGCGCATCCCGGTGGCTGCCTACCGCGCCCAGAAGCGCGGCGGCAAGGGCGTGTCGGGCGTCAACCTTAAAGAGGACGACGTCATCGACGAGATGTTTATCGCATCCACGCACGAGTATGTGCTGTTCTTCTCGAGCAAGGGCAAGGTCTACCGCCTCAAGGTGCACGAACTGCCGGTGGGTACGCGCCAGGCCCGCGGCACCGCGATCGTCAACTTGCTGCCCTTCGAGGAGGGCGAGAAGATCGCGAGCGTCATCAGCTGCCGCGAGTTCCCCGCTGACGAGTACCTGATGTTTGCCACCAAGAGCGGCATGGTCAAGAAGACCGTGATGAGCGCCTACGACCGTAGCCGCCGCGACGGCCTGATCGCCATCAACCTGAGGGACGACGACGCGCTGCTCGCCGTGCGCCGTGTGCGCGAGGGCGACAAGATCATCCTGGCCACCACTGCGGGCAAGGCGATTATGTTCTCCGAGGAGCAGGTGCGCGCCACCGGCCGCGACACCAGCGGTGTTCGCGGTATTAGCATGAAAGACGGCGTGGGCGTTTTGGGTATGGAGGTTACCAACGGCAATGGTGACCTGTTTGTCATCACCGAGCGCGGCTACGGCAAGCGCACGCCGGTCGCGGATTACCCGGAGCAAAACCGCGGCGGTCAGGGCGTCTACACCATCCAAATGACCGAGCGCAAGGGCAACCTCGCGGCCATGAAGACGGTGGGCCCGCAGTACGAGCTGTTCATCGTGACGGAAGGCGCGACGGTCATTCGCGTCAAGACCGACGAGATCAGCCAGACCGGCCGCGCCACCCAGGGCGTCAAGATGATGACCGTCGACGACAACGACCGCGTATGCGCTGTTGCCCGCATGACGGCAGCCGAAGAAAAACCCGAAGGCGAAGGCGCTGAGGCCGCAGCCGACACCGAAGAGGCCCCAGTCGACCTAGGCGACGGCAACGACATGCCAGAGGATCTCCTAGACGAGTAAGAGGCCCTAGCTGGTAAAAATCATCAGACCCCATATATCGGCGGTCGGCGCACCTGCGCGCCGACCGCTTTTTTGAAAATCTTTGAACCCCGCGTCGGCCCCGGCCGCCCGGCGGCATGCGAAGTCGATCGCGAGTTCCGCACGAGCCGAAGAGCACTTAATGTGCTCTCCGTGCGAGCAGGACTGCCCGAGCAGGCGACTTCGCATGCCGCCGGGCGGCCGGGGCCGACACCCCCAAAGATTTTCAAAAAAAGTTGTTGACGCGCGCGTAACGACTCGTCTAATATATCCCTTGCGCGATGGACCTGTAGCTCAGTTGGTTAGAGCGTCCGGCTGATAACCGGGAGGTCACA
>CAUGJN010000125.1 GCA_959599635.1 uncultured Collinsella sp. | reverse complement strand
GCTCTCCGCCCATCTGCAGCAGCATGCCGCCAAAGTAGCGAAACTGCGTGGTATCGGCCTGGCGCGCGGGCTCGGTCTGGTTGACCGCGTCCTCGTAGTTTTCGATCATCACGCCGGTATAGCGAATGCCGTATTTTTGCGCGAGCTTTTGCAGATCGGGCCACCAAACCTTGGTGTAAAAATCGGCAATGGAAAGCCCGTAGTCGCGCTTGATGTAGGTGCCGTCGCCCGAGGGCACGGGGCTGGGAAAGTCGTCCAGGTAGAAAACGGCGCTGTTGATGACCGGATAGGCCGTGGCATCGCCCAGCAGGCTGATTGCCGCGGCGTAAAAGCCGCGCATGACCTTGTCATAGATACCGATATTGCACACCACGGTGCGACCGCTACCGCAGTCATTCGACCAAATGAGCGGGGCGCCCACATCGCCGGTCTTAGCCCACACACGAGCCGTCTCGCGCAGCGAAACCGAAAGCGACGAATCGAAGGGGTCCGAGAGCTCGTAGCGCTCTCCCCCGCCCAGCATAAAGTCCTCGCTCGGCACAATGCTTTCGGCTTTTACATAGTCATATCCGGCAGATTCAATGCCAAGCTTGGGAGCAATCACTTGCAGATAGCCCGAGTTATCCGGAGGCATGGCGAGCATAAGCGAACCGCCGGCACTCACCCAACTCATAATGTCGCTCAGGTGCGTACCGAGCCCATCGAGCGACGGCATGAGCAAAATCACGCGATCGTAGGAGGTCAGTGAGGGAATGGCATCCGCGCCGTCCAGGGCAAGGTCCACGTCGCGGTGCGCGATCTTCATGTCGAGCAGAATCTGGTCGAACTGCTCCTTTACGTCTTCGACGCCAGCTTGATCGGAATCGGTAATGACCAGGCACGTGGGCTTTTGGCCAAATATTGCCGAGGAAGCCGGTACCGCATCGTTGGCGGCAAGCATCCCCAGCTTATGCTGGCCCGCACTGTACTGTACGCCGGCGCGCTCCACCAGCAGCACGGCCGCCATGGCAATAAAGACCGCCCACACCACAAGCAGCCCCATCCAGCGAAAATGGCCCGCACGGTCGCGGATATGCTGCACCACGCTCATCGGGCCTCCTCTCCGTTGCGCCAAAACGCCAGTTCCTCGCGGTTGGCGGCGCTCAAGTATACATGCTGTTTGTCAATCGCATCGATCACGCTGTGGACCTCGTCACCGTCGCGGCGCATCACCGCAAGGCGCAGACAAAGCATCCAAACCCCCTGCTCCTCGGGCACATCGAGCACCAGCTGGTCGATCACGGCCTGCGCCTCGTCAATCTGTCCGACATCGGCCAGCGCCGTCGCGTATCGAATGCGAAGCTCAAGGGTGTCCTCGCGCTCGCAGCGACGCGCAAGCAGGCGCGCGTACTGTTGGCGCTGAATCTGAGCCACGCGCCCCTCGGCCACGCCCGAGCCCAAGTATTCACCAAGAAAATCGCAGTATTCGTTGAGGTTTTGCGCGCTCGGGTCCGTCTTAAAGGCACGCTCCAGCTGCTGCAGTTTAAGGTCGGACTCCTTGGAGATCTGCGCCACCGCCGTCGCGGCATAGTGAGCCACCTCAACGTCGTCGTTAAGCTTAGCCGCCTGCAGCTGCGCCAGGTACGCGTTGGGCTCCTCGGTGAGCATGGAGAGCATTAGGCGGCGCCGTTCTGCCGGATCGTTGACGATGAGCGCCTCCTCGAGCGGCACTACGCCTGCATCGGCATCACGTTCGTGCACTAAGATTCTGCGATGCAGGTCGTCGTTGAAGCGCAGCGACTCCAGCGCAGACTCTTTCAGCCCCTCGCCAAACAACGCACCGCGGACCGACAGCAGAACCACCAGCAACGGGCCCCACAGCGGCACCAGCACTATTACAGCCAGCATGTGCCCGCGCACCGGCAGCAGGCCCAACTTCATGAGCGTCCACAGCATCAGGCAAACCAGCGCATGAATCAGCAGCAAGACGGCAGCAACGACAAGCGAGATCAAGCGACACCTCCCTCACCGTCACCGGTGTAAGCGATGTGCTGCAGCAGCGCCACGATGTCCTCGCCGTCGACGGGCTCCACCGCAATCTGCTTTGCGCTCAGGCGCTCGCGGATAATGGGCAGATCGCACGCCTTTGCCTGACGCATAAGCAGGTAGAGCATGTCACCATCGACCAGGCCCGCCGCATCGCTCTCGCGGATTGCCGACCCAATTGCGCCCACCAGCTCGCCGACAGGCTCCATGCCCGGTACCACGCGCAGGAGCAAAAAGCTGCCCATCTTGCCATCTGCCAGCGCCTGCTCGGCCGCGAGCTCTTGGCCAAAGGCAGCCTGCTTGAGCACGCAAGTGCCGTCAACGCAGCGTTTATCCTGTAGCACCGCCTCATAGTCAAAGGCACGGCCCAGCGCGCTTTCGACCAGGCCGCACAAGATGCGGAACAGGTTTTGGTAATAGAGCGTCATTTGGTTTTCGGCCGCACGACGCACAAAGATCAACACGGCGGGTGCCCCATCGCGCTCGATCGTGTATCCAAACATGGGAAGCCCCGGCGTCAGCTCGCGGTTCACCCACAGGTTCGAACGACCCCCGTCGCTCAAAAGAGGTGCAAGCTGCTCAAGCGTGAGCGAACGTGCGGCATCTTCGGCAATCGCGGGACTTGTCGCCACCAGGCGTGCAAATGCCCCGCCCGAAACATGGTAGATCGCCACCGAATCGTTCTCGAGGATCTCGCCCAGAAGCTCGCAGCACTTGCGATAGATGTCGCGTGGGTTGAACACGTCGAGCTTCTGCGTCACGGCAAAGATCTTGCCAAAGCTGTCGTGGCGACCCACGATCTGGCGCCTGTACGCGCGCTTGTCCTCGATCGCGTCGTGGTAGAGCTGCGTAAGGAACGTATTGCGGTTGCGCACGAGCTCGTTTTGATCGCGCTCCGCCCTAATGGCTTCGCTGTTGCGCAGCTGCACATAGCCGCACACAGCACCCACAACAAAGTACGCAATAAACGGCAGCCAGTTGGACGGCTCGTAGAACAGGCCCTGGAAGGTATAGCCGTACTGAGTAAAGTAGCTTGCGGCCAAGCCCACCGATGCCAGCAGCGCCGCGACCAAGCCAAAGTCCAGGCCATACAGCGTGCCGATGAGCACCACGTAGAGCAGGCGATAATCGAGCACGTTGAGCTGGGCCGACTGGGAGAACAGATGCTCCAGCACCTCGAACAGAACCCAAGCAACGCCCGTCTCCAGGCATTTGACAGGCAGCGTGCGCATTTGAATACGGTCGATGGCGGCACGCAAGGGGTTGACCTTCTTTGCGCGGCCAGCATCCCAGCGAGCCTGAATGGTCGAGAGGTCGCGCAGCAAGTCGTAGCGCTGAAACCAGCCATAGCGCACGCGAGCGACGTCGCTGGCGGGCAGGGCATAGCCGGCAGAATCGCCATAGGCAACGGCAAGGCCGGGGAACAGCGCCTTGAGGGCGTCGCCCACCTCACCCGCAGTGTGATGGAAGGTATCGGCTACGTCGAGCGTCTCAAAGTTACCATTCCAGTTGTCAAAGATACGGCGTACCAGCACCGAAAGCTCCTCGGCACACAGCAGGGGAAACGCCGCATCCTGCGCGCCCTGCAGAGCAGCCGATCCGGTTGAACATGCGTCGAACATCGGCACCAAAAACGGGTCCTCCAGCGCGGCAGACGCGGTATACAGGAACGGCACGCGCAGGATCTTGGTCTGAACGCCCTCGCGAGCAGCGTAGTAGCGGCACAGGTCGTTGGCTGCGTGCGCGATAATGCCCTTGCCCGTTCGCCCCGCGGCATCGGCGGCACCCTCGGCACCCGCGGGCCCCGCTACATACAGCAGTTGGACCCGGCGACCCGCGCACGTACGAAAGACCGAGCGCAGCAGCTCGATATCGCCCACGGTATCGGTATGCGGGGTTAGGTAATTAGACAGGTAGACCACGCGGTCGAACTCGTAGGCCTGCTCCAAGTGCTGAAGCAGCTCTTTCCACGAGGCATGGGGCGACGACTCATCGTGGCGCACTTCTGCGGCAGCGACGACCTTAACGTGGTCCCCGGGGAATGCCTTGGCGCAAAAGTCATCGTCAACATATGCGGTGTTGCCAACAACCAGCACCTCCATGGCGTACTCCTCCCCTAAAATCCACTTCTGTCATAGTCAAACATGCGTATTTTACGCTGTCAACGCGAGTTGGAACGCCTTTAAGGCTGTTTTAAGAACATCTTCAGAGGATGAGAGGGTGAAAGGGAGCTAAAAGAGCGCTTGATTCGGAAGTATGCGGCAAAATCTTGACGTGCCAAGCGCACCGGAACACTGCAACGCTCCTACCAGTGGTTCTTTTATGCGAAAAGCCCGTTGTGCTCAGGAGTTCCAGAATTTGCCGCATACTTCCGGTGGGCAATTCCAGAAGTGCGGGGAAAACCGAGATCTGTCGACCAAACCTCGGTTTTGGGCATCCGCGACCTGCGGTTTTGTTGGCAAAATTCGAGGTGTGCTCGGTAGTTTTCGATTTTTCCCGCACTTCCGAAATACGCGACAAAAAACCCGCCGTCCTGAAGCGAACACGCGACAAGCACCCTTCGGAAAAAAGCCCCTTAACCGTGAAAACCGCCTTTCGGCGGTTTTCACGGACCAAGCCGAACGTACCGTAGCAAGGCCTCATCACATCATGACAATGCCTAAGCGCAACCATACTGACGCAACGCAGCCTCAATACCCTCGAAGTCAATGAGCGAGGTAGAGTAATCAAGAACGAAAAGCAGGCACATGCCAAGAACCCAGATCTCGCCTCGAGCATTCAGGGCCACAATTTGCGAACCAAGAACGGCATCGTGATTTAACCCGCCATACGATAGCGCGTAGTTACCTTCTCCATCGCAACCGGAAAGCATCAGAGCCTTAATGGCGGTAAGTACAATCATGCTGTCAACAGCCGGCCTCTTAAAATCTCGTTCAAAACTCTGGTATCTCGAAGCGTTGCCAACAATTGATTTGTATCGCCGCAGGTCATCAAAAGCAACGGTCCTATTTAAAAACTCTAGGTCAGGTATTTCTAAAAAATGCTTACAAGCTTCAACCATTGGATAGTTAACGTAGAGTTTTCCGTTTTCAGTACTCTCGTTAAAATACGCCTGCATCTCACTCAATCGATCCGATGAAAACCTATCATCTTGAGGATCAAAATCAAAGACCAACAGAACGTCGGAGTAATCCTGGTCAAACAGATCCCGGTCTTTAGCGAGAGCCCGCTCTTTTAGCACACCGAGGAGAGACAACTCATCCTGAATGCCTTCGGAGAACATTCTCTCGTACAGCTCATAAATATTTGTTCCATAAGAGACGATCTCGTAATCGAGATCAGGCTCGTAACATGCAAATAAAGCATTGAATAGCTTGACTTCTTGCTTAGCCCCCTCAACAACGAGCAGAATCTTTTTTCTAGACATCGAACTCGCCGGCCTTATAG
>CAUGJN010000124.1 GCA_959599635.1 uncultured Collinsella sp. | reverse complement strand
TGTCGCCCGACCGCGCTTTGGAGTATGGCGATTATCCAGCTACGGCGGGAAAATCGGACTCATTCCTTACGTACGCCACGGTGCGCAACAGCCAGGGTATACCAGAGACGGTCACCGCACGCCTATTCTCTCTTTAAGCTTAGAGGGGTTAAAAAGGCGCCAACAGGGGAATAAACGCGTTGTAATTGTGAGTACCGCCCGCCGAGCTGCCGCGTCATAGCGGCATCCGGCGGGCTCAGGTGCGTTAAAATGGGCTTGTTCTTAGCTAATTGAGACAGGGGGGCCGTGTTATGGCTTCAGATGCAAAAAAGATTCTGCTGGTCGAGGATGAGAAGGCAATCCGTGACGCCGTCGCTGCCTATCTCGAGCGCGAAGGCTACTGGGTTGTGGGCGTCGGCGACGGCCAGTCCGCGATCGAGGAGTTCGAGAAGCATCAGTTTGACCTGGTCGTGCTCGACCTTATGCTCCCCAAGATCCCCGGCGAGCGCGTTTGCCGCACCATTCGCGACACCTCGGATGTCCCCATCATCATGCTGACGGCCAAGGGCGAGATCGAGGACCGTATTATCGGTCTTGAGCTCGGCGCCGACGACTATCTGATTAAGCCGTTCTCGCCGCGCGAGCTCGTCGCCCGCGTTCGCGCTCTGTTCCGCCGTGCCCATCAGGCCGACGAGCCCGCCGTCGAGGTGCTCGACTTTGGCGATCTGGTCATTGACATCTCGGGCCACAAGATCTTGGTCGAGGGCAAGGAAGTCGATCTGACGGCTTCCGAGTTCAAGCTGCTCACCACGCTTGCTCGTCATCCCGGCCGTGTCTACAACCGTATGGAGCTGGTCGAGAAGGTGCTCGGCTACGACTTTGAGGGTTACGAGCGCACCATCGACAGCCACGTGAAGAACCTTCGCGCCAAGCTGGGCGACGACCCCAAGAAGCCCAAGTGGCTCTACACCGTCCATGGTGTCGGCTACCGCTTCGAGGCTCCGACCAAGACCGATAAGTCGGACGAGAAATAAAGGAAATCACATATGACACCTGCGCGCTTTGAAATCGGACAAAAGCACAAGCAGGAGAGCGAGGCGGGTTCCAAGGCTAGTTGGAACACGCCTCGTTCCGATTCACGGCCAACGATGAGCTATCCCTCGCGCATGGCCCTGGCTTTTGCCCTGACATCGCTCATGACGGTATTGGTATTGGTGGGCGTAGTCTCCGTTGTATGGGGCACGGTTTTTACGGATTACACGCGCTCCAATATTGTCGAAATTGCCAATTCCGCTGCCGAAAAGCTTGCGACGTCGTACGAGGAAAACGGCAATTGGACCGCGGGGGAGTTGCGTGCGGTCGCGACATCGAGCTTGGTGTCCGACGATCTTGGCATGCAGGTCGTCAATAAAAAGGGCGTCATCGTCTACGACGACTCGTGGCCCTCGGCAAGCGCCACTGCCGATGTGCGCGAAAATCAGGCGACGACCGACGGTACGAGCGGAAAGAAGGCATCGCACAGCCCGGTCTCGTCTGCTCCCACCGATTCCAATAGTGTTGCCAACGTTGAGATCGTGACGTCCTCCGGCGAGCACGTGGGTCAGGTCAAATTGTGGGCGATTGGCTCCGATGCCCTGCTCACCAAGGCAGACTCAGCATTCAGGGAGAAGACCTTTAACGCCATGGCCCTTGCTGCGGTTGTGGCCGTCTGCATCTCGGTCGTTATCGGATCACTCGTGTCGCGCATGCTCACCAAGCCGATTCATCGTATTACCAGCACCGCCAAGCAGATTCGCGATGGAGACCTGTCCGCTCGTACGGGCTTGCGCGGCGATGATGAGATCGATCAGCTGGGAGAGACCTTTGACGAGATGGCCACCTCACTCGAAAAGGATATGAAGCACGAGAAGCGCCTGACTTCCGATGTGGCTCATGAGCTGCGCACGCCGCTCATGGCAATGCTTGCAACGGTCGAGGCCATGCAAGACGGTGTGTATCCCACCGACGACGAGCATCTGGAGACGGTCGCTTCCGAGACGCGCCGCCTGGCCCGTCTGGTGCAGCAGATGCTCGACCTATCGCGTATGGAAAACAGCACGGCGCCGCTCAACCTGGAGCCGGTGGACATGGTTCCCTTTGTGCGATCGATTGTGAACGGCCAGGAGCGTCTCTTTGCCGACCGTGACCTGCGCTTGCGCTTTGCGGATGAGACGCAGGGCCACGATGACGTTGTCGAGGCAGACCCCGACATGATCACGCAATGCGTTATTAACCTCATGAGCAACGCCATGCGTTACACCCCCGAGGGGGGTTGGGTCGTGGTGTCGGTGCTCAGTGACCGCAAGCACGTCGATATCGCGGTTTCGGATACGGGCATCGGTATCGCCAAGGATGATTTGTCGCGCATCTTCGGTCGTTTTTGGCGTGCCGACGCCAGTCGCGCCCGCGAAGCGGGTGGCCTGGGCGTGGGTCTCGCCGTGACTAAACAGATCGTCGAGCGCCATCACGGCTACATATCCGTGGAGTCGGAGCTTGGAAAGGGTACGACTTTTACGATTCATCTGCCTCGCGAGCACACGGCGGACGCGGCATCTACTACAATGGAGCACTAGCTTTTCGCTATTCGGTGAAGGAGGGGTTTCGTCCCTGCCGCTCCGAGTTTGCGAAAACGTGCGGGAAAGAACCCGCATTACTGTCGTATTTTGGTAAGGAGTGACTCACGTGACAACGATGGAGCGTCGTCCGGATTCCCGTGGCAAGGTTCGTGATATCTACGATGCCGGTGAAAACCTGCTGATGGTCGCCACCGACCGCATTTCTGCGTTCGACTTCATTCTTCCCGACGAGATTCCGTTTAAGGGAGAGGTGCTCAACCGCATCTCGGCATTCTGGTTCGATAAGTTTGCCGACATCGTTTCCAACCACCTCGTTTCCATCGACCCGGCGGATTTCCCCGAGGAGTTTGCCGAGTATCGTGACTACCTCGCAGGCCGCGCCATGCTGGTCAAGAAGGCCCAGACGATTCCTATCGAGTGCATCGTCCGCGGCTATCTGACCGGTTCGGGCAAGAAGACCTATGACGAGAACGGTACCGTCTGCGGCATTCAGCTGCCCGAGGGTCTGACGGAGGCCTCCAAGCTTCCCGAGCCGCTGTTCACGCCGTCCACAAAGGCCGAGATCGGCGACCACGACGAGAACATTTCGTTCGAGCGTTGCTGCGAGATCGTGGGTGAGGACATCGCCGCGCAGATCCGCGACCTGTCCCTCAAGATCTACAAGGCCGCTGCCGATTACGCCGCGACTCGAGGCATCATCATCGCCGACACCAAGTTCGAGTTTGGTGTCATCGATGGCAAGGTCACGCTGATCGACGAGTGCCTCACGCCCGACTCCAGCCGTTTCTGGCCTGCTGCCAGCTACGAGGAGGGCAAGATCCAGCCTAGCTACGACAAACAATTCGTCCGCAATTGGCTCAAGGCCAACTGGGATATGACGGGGGAGACCCCGCATCTGCCCGCCGAGGTCATCGATGGCACGTCCGAGCGCTATCGCGAGGCCTTCCAGATCATCACGGGCTCCCAGTTCACAAGCATGAAGGAGAACGCGTAAGTGAGTACCCGCAGCGCCACGAACAAGCGCACGCAATCCCGCGAGGTTACCGGGGTTGCGCGCAAGTCCGCCGCATCCGCTAAACCCGCCCGTCAGGCAGCGAGCTCTGTTCACGTCGTGCCGGCATCATCCAAGGCACGCCGCAAAGAGCTCGAGAAGGGCGAAAACCTGGACGGCCTTTCCAAGGAGGAGAAGCGCGCCCGCAAGGCCAAGCAACGCGCCCGCGAGGATCGCATCTACACGGTGTCGAATATCCTTCTCAAGCAGGATGAGGACTACACCAAGCGCCGTCGTATCTGGTGGGCCGTGCTCGCCATCGGCATGGTACTCGTCGTGGCAATTTGGGCTTCGTTCTACTTCGCTCCCGGCGGCACGGTGTCCAGTCCCGTCCAGATGGTCGGCATCGTTTTGTCCTATGTCATCATTCTGGGTGACTTTATCTACGACTTCGTTCGTATTCGTCCCCTGCGCAACATGTACCGCACGCAGGCCGAGGGCATGTCCGAGAACAAGCTCAACGCTCTTATCGAGCGCGCAGCTGCCGAGGAGGACAAGAAGGACTCCAAGAAGAAGTAGCGCTTGTATCCATACTTATCGCTAAGATATAAGGCGCGTCGTTTTTGCGGCGCGCCTTTTTACTGTTCTATAGATAGATGGAGTGGCACATGATTCGAGCTGCCCTGACGGTCGAAGAAGCTCTGGAGGGCATGAAGGCCCTGGAGCCCAAGATTAAAAACTATGCGCGTCTGGTTGTCCGCAAGGGCGTAAACGTCAAGCCCGGCCAGGAGGTTGTCGTTCAGTCTCCGGTCGAGTGCGCGCCTTTTGCCCGCGTGGTGGTCGCGGAGGCTTATGACGCCGGCGCTGGCCACGTGACGGTCATTTGGGCTGACGATGCCGTGACAAGGCTTACGTACGAGCATGTCGATAAAAGCTATTTTGAGCAGACGCCCGAGTGGAAGCGCCTGCAGCTGGATTCCCTGGCCCAGGACGGTGCCTGCTTTATCTTTATCGAGGGTGCGGATCCTGCGGCTCTCAAGGGTATCGATCCCGCCAAGCCCGCCGCGGCTTCCAAGGCAAGGAATACGCAGTGCAAGGTCTTCCGCCGTGGACTGGATTACAACATCAACCCGTGGTGTATCGCCGGCGCTCCGGTCGTGGCTTGGGCGCGCGAGGTGTTCCCGGGAGACGCCGATGAGGTCGCAATTTATAAGCTGTGGAATACGATTCTGCACACCGCTCGCGCCGATGGCCAGGACCCGGAGAGCGATTGGGAGCTCCATGACGCCGCATTCGAAAAGAACCTGCGTTTTTTAAACGATAATCAATTTGATTACCTGCACTACACCGCTTCGAACGGAACTGATCTGACGATTGGCATGACGAAAGGTCACGAGTGGGCCGGCGGCAAGGGCAAGACGCCCGATGGGCACCCCTTCTTCCCCAACATTCCCACCGAGGAGGTCTTCACCTCGCCTGATCGTATGCGCGCCGACGGTATCGTGTATTCGGCTATGCCGCTCATTCACCACGGTAACAAGGTTGACGATTTTTGGATTAAGTTCGAGGGTGGCCGCGTGGTGGACTACGATGCCCGCGTGGGCAAGGCGACGCTTGCGAGCATTATTGACACCGATGAAGGTGCCGCTCATCTGGGTGAGGTCGCGCTGATTTCCAAGAACACGCCGATCCGCGAAAGTGGCGTTCTGTTCTACGATACGCTCTATGACGAGAACGCTAGCTGCCATCTCGCGCTAGGTGTCGGTTTCCCCGAATGTATCGAGGATGGGTACGACATGTCCAAAGAGGAGCTCCTGGAGCATGGCGTTAACGTTTCGAGCACGCATGTCGACTTCATGATCGGTACGGACGACATTGATATTACGGGCATTACGCCCGATGGACGTGAAGTTGTGATTTTCCAGAACGGCCAATGGAGTTGGGAATAGTCTCAGACCGTGGTACAATGCCACCCGCGGGCCGTTAGCTCAGCTGGCAGAGCAGGGGACTTTTAATCCCAAGGTCCAGGGTTCGAACCCCTGA
>CAUGJN010000123.1 GCA_959599635.1 uncultured Collinsella sp. | reverse complement strand
GGCATGGAGGCTGTTGAGCAGCATTTGCGTAATCTATAGGATTCAAGCGCCTGCAAGCTGTTGAGCATGCAGGCGCTTGAATCTGAATACGATCCTTGACATAAAGTCCGACCATCGCACAATGACGGTTTTCCACGCCAAAAAGACACTGAAGTGTGAGATAGCTCAAAACTCAACAAATCAAATAATCAGCAGTTCAGGTCATATGAGAATAATTTAATTCGCATCACGCTGCATCTAATCTGTTCTTTATACTCGGCTGTTAACACTAAGGAGGCAAACATGCTTTGGAGCTATGTTCAGCTTGATGACGGCACTCAGTTTGCCTACTCAGAGACAAGAGAAGACGGAACCGTTCGCGTAGCCGTCGAACGCCCGGTTGACTTTGGCTTTGACCATGCGGATTGCTTCTTGCCTGCGGTCAAATGGTTCAACGTCGAAGGATTTACTGCTGATGACCTCAATTTCTTGACAGAATTTGTTAGATCAAACGCCCCGTTTATCTTCGAGCTCGCCGAACGCCAAAAAGCCGGACCGGTGGTTTCGACGCTGGCCCCCTGACGTTCTACTGTTGAACGGCAAATAACCCATGATTTCGCCTATCGACATATCCACCTCCGCCTCTCGCGTGCTGGCTCAATACGACGTCAGCGAAGCATATTTATTTGGCTCGTTTGCCCGAGGCGAGCAAACGCCCGATAGCGATATTGACTTGCGCCTGGTCTGCGGCAACACCATGACGTTCGGCACGCTTTACGAACTCTCCCATGAGCTCGAGAGGGAACTTGGGCGAAAGGTTGATATCGTCACCAACCCACCAGAGCACATGCGCCCGGCATTCCGCAAAAGCATCGAGCAAGATGAGGTGCGTGTCTATGAAGCTCTGTAAGCAGGACGAGGCGTTAGTGTGCTCCGGCGTGATCAGCAAGTCTGAATTTTGTCGCATACTTCCGGACTCGGCGAGTCTTAGAAGCCAGTATTGAACTCAAACTCGGTTCCAGACACCCTCTTGCTCTTTGAATACAGGTATCGCTCTAGCGATAGTTTGTTATACTAACGCTAGAGCGATACCTGTTAGGAGACTCGCGTGGAACTGTGGCATGGTTCTCAGAAAATCATTGAGACCCCTCAACCTGGCCTGGGTAAAGTCCATAACGACTATGGACAGGGATTCTATTGCACAGAGAGCCTCGACCTTGCAAGGGAATGGGCATGCTCGCGTGATGCCGATGGCTTTGCGAATCGCTATGAACTCGATATAGCCGATCTCAAAGCTCTCGACTTGCTATCGCCGCAATATTGCGTCCTGCATTGGATAGCGTTGCTCGTTGAGCATCGTTCTTTTCGCAAAGATACCGCCATTGCCGTGGGGGCGTGCGAATATCTCCACGATCACTTTCTACCTAACACGAGCGCTTGCGACATAATAAGGGGATGGCGCGCGGACGACTCGTACTTTAGCTATGCCAGGGCTTTTGTAAACAATACGATTACCGTCGATCAGTTGGGTCGATCCATGAGGCTCGGCAACTTGGGAGAGCAGATTGTGCTCAAAAGCAAGCGTGCGTTTAAGAGCATTCGTTTTGCTGGATTTGAACGTGCGCAGCAAGCTCTGTATGGTCCATTGGCCAAGGAACGAGATGAAGCGGCAAGGGCGCAGCATCGGGAGCTCCTTGCCGAAAACCCGTTTGAGGGAATACGTATCGTCGATATCATTCGAGAGGGGATGACGGGCGATGACCCACGCCTACAGTGAGATGTATCTCGAGGATGCAATGAGAACGCTGGGCGAGGCGGTCGATTTTGCTCTCTGTGACCAAGGGCTGACTCCAGCCGAGTTGACGGCGATCATGTCGAACGCTCTTGAGATGAAACAGTTTGAGCGCGGTATGCCTCGCGTCGTCTGCGGCATGACGGGCGACGAGCTCGCGCGCGATATTATCGCCCATGCGGGACTGACCCCCGTCAGATGTAGGGAGACCTATCCGTTCGACCGTTCGCCTCAGTATTGGGCGGGGTGGGTTATGGCCTATACGCAATGGATGAGCAGCTTGGGCTTTAATAAGCTACTCGAAGTCGCTCCGCTCGATTGGATCATCGGCTCGTACCATCCGCTCCACGAGGCCTCCGAAGATAAATTCGCCCAGATTGTCATCGAAAAATGGAACAACGCCCAAGCAGACAAAAAGGGCCTCAAGGCGGCACGAAAGGCTGCCGGACTAACGCAAAAACAGCTCGCCGCCCAATCGGGGGTTAAGCTTCGCGCCATACAACTCTACGAGCAGAACCAGCT
This sequence comes from uncultured Collinsella sp., assembly GCA_959599635.1. Classification (GTDB taxonomy): domain Bacteria; phylum Actinomycetota; class Coriobacteriia; order Coriobacteriales; family Coriobacteriaceae; genus Collinsella. The sequence goes on along the minus strand of CAUGJN010000123.1, from coordinate 3,487 downwards.
CGACCTACGCCGCGCCTCGGTTTCCTCGGCATTGGCGCTTGCAGACACCCTACACTGCACCATCGAAGACCTCGTCTGGCAACCGATTGCTCTGGAGTACGACTCGCAGGCTATTTCGTCTGTAAAGCTATAAAGGAGACGCATATGCTTTGGAGTCATGTTCAGCCAGATGACGGCACTGGTCGTGCTACTCAAGAAGATTACTCAGTAGCGCACGAGGCAAATTCAGCATCACCGATTTTGCTCGACAGCTTTATGTCGATCGACCATGCAGTTGAGTTAACCATCGCTGCCATGCCCAACGCGCTCAGACTCTTGGAGAACTCATGATGGCGGCTACGCAGCGAGGCGCGCATCCGTTAGCGCCGCTCGTGCTCGATGATGCCGGTTCGCTCGAAGCTATGGCCGCGGCCGTGATGCGCCTACACAGCGCGCTGATGACGGTCGGGCGTTGCTATACGACCGACGCCACAGGCGACCGTGCCGCGCTTGAGCTTGGACGCATCGAGTCCGTGCTTGCGGGTGCATTCTGCACGATATTCGGCCAATCGCCAACCGATCGCTTCGCAGACATCTTTGACCAGGCCACCTACGTCGCCGAGCACATGGTCAAGGACCACATCTTTGAGGACGGCAACAAACGCACCAGCCTTGTCTTCGCGTTGTCCGTTCTAAGGCTCGTCGGCAGTCCGGTCGTGCTGTCCGACAGCCCGGAGGCAAAAGACAACCAGTACTACGCTTGGATCCAGGACCTCGTTTCCGGAAACCGATCTCGCGCCGACCTCGCCGAAGAGCTGCTCCGCGGTTGCGTTGCGGGCACGGGCGACCCGTCGCACGAATAGAATCTAAGCATCCGCACGCCTGCCATTATCTTGATTGGAAGCCATATGGAGATCCCCATCACCTTGTGCAGCAATGTGTACGACTTCGCGTTTTGCCCCGAGCCCTGCTACGACCGCCTGGCCGACCTCGCCGATCCCGAAGACTGGGGTCCCAGCAACCGCATCCTCAAAAACTACCTGTCGTTTTCGTTTAGCCGCGCGGTGTTCCTGACCGAGCGCGACGTGAACCAGACCGCGCCGTCCAACCTGCCGCTGGTGTTCGACGACGACCGCTGCCTGTTCAACACCGGCCTGTACACGCGCCGCTACGAGACCATCTACGGCCTGTTTGAGCCCAACACCAAGCCCGACGCGCGCCAGCGCTGGTTTTTAAAGGGCTTCTTTAAGGAAAGCGACCCCATGCTGGTCTCGTTTGAGTACCTGCCGTGTCGCGTGCGCTTTGCCGAGGACCCCTCCGAGCTGGTTTTTGACTATCGACTGCCCATCCGCTCCAACATCGACCACATTCTGGGCGACGAGGAAAACCTTACGCGTATTCCCGCCAGCCTGATGGGGGAGGGCAACTCGCTGCTGCTGCGCCGCGCCTTTGAGGGCGCCGTCGTCGAGGCCGCTCGCCGCGCCGCCGCCAACTACACGCTCGCGGTGCCGCAGTTCTACGGCGGCCGGATCCAACTGCTGCTGCCGCTGTGCCTGACCGGCGACAAGCCCGAGCTGGCGCTGACCATCCAGCGCGAGGACGGCTTTTACGCCGCACGCACCTGCCTCACACTCGACATGGCCTACAACAACGCACGACTCATTTGCCGCCCCGAGACTTCGTGGATCAAACGATAAAGGGCGGTTTAGCTGGCGGTTTGCTGGTTGCCTTAGGTGCGATGACGCGGCTTGCGCCCACGAATTTAAAATCGAGGGCAAAAAGTTCTTGGTAAACCACGCGCGGCTATGTTAGTATCACTTTTGCCGAAAGGCGACGGGCGATTGGCTCAGGGGTAGAGCATATCCTTCACACGGATGGGGTCACAAGTTCGAATCTTGTATCGCCCACCATCAAAAGAGCAGGTCAGAGGTATTAAGCCTCTGGCCTTTTTCTTTTTGACACCAAAATCGAAGCGAAGTTACCTAAGGCGATATATGTTACGCAGTTCACTTTAGGTGTCTTCATTACTCGTTTTGCAAAATGCGTCTGCGTTCATTCATTGAATTCTCTGCGTAATCTATGCGCAATTGTGGAGACAGGTACCACTCGCTCACAGCTCGTACCAGTACGTTCACGCCTATGGCGACTTTTCAACAGATTGCGTCAAGCTTTTGGTCAGCGTTTGGTCAGCTTCCGGTACTTACCCGCATGATGCCCCAGTAGATAATCGGCGATGTCCGCAATCCGCGCGGTCAATGGCCGATACCAGGGGAGATGCAAATGGACGAAATCGTCTGCGCAAACACCGCATTCCGCTACTGGCGCTGCCCACCGCAGGTGCGCGACCTCTACCCGCGCCTACCAAGCTCCGATGACGGCTGGGGCGCTCTCGCAAAATCGCCATTCACAAAAGACGTCTTTAAGACGCCGATTATTACTACGACAGCGACCGGCGGCGTTAACTACCATTCGGTATTACGAACAACTATCCACTGCGAAGACGCTTCGGGGGTGGACTCGACTCTGGAAACCCCGATGGGCTTTAGGGTAACCAATCCGCTTGCGACGCTATTTACCATGGCGCGCTTTTTGTCTCCCATGGATCTTGTCCTTGCCATGTATGAATTCTGCGGATGGTTCTCCGTCTTTGAGCCCACCGCCGCGGTCGAAGCAGAGCTGCGCAAGGCCAAAGATACCGCCAAAAATGCCGCCAAAGAGGCCACCACCGAATCCCTCTTTGACCTCGATGAAAGCCAGGACGAAGCGCCATGGAAGCGCGTCTATGCGCGCGTAAATGTCATGGAACCTGTAAAGGGGCCAAACGGCAAAAAGAAATCTAAAGAGGTCACCAAGCTAAAGGGCACATCGCTTTGGATGAGAAAGCCGCTCGTCGAGTTACATGAACTTCATGAGTACGCCAAGAAGATGAAAAGCCGCAAATGGGGCGCGAAGTTTTACAACGCCGCGCAGATGGTGACGGGTATAGCTGCGTCCCCGCTCGAGGTGGCCGGAATTTTATTGCTGTCGCTTCCGCGCTCCCGCGGCGGGGCCGGCTTTCGAAACGTCTACGTCAACGACCTTACGCCGCTGACCGCATCCGCGCAGAGTATTGCGGGGCAAAATGTCTGCTACGGGGATATCGTGATCGTGAATCCGACCATAATGAAGGCGGGCATCGTGGAGCTTCAGGGAGAAGTCATCCATGGGACGGGCGCCGTTCTCGACCACGATGCCAAACGCATGACAGCGCTGCAAACCATGGGATATGACGTGTTTCTAGTTACGCACGAGATGCTTAACGATGCCGAGCAGCTCGATGCGATCGTGCGAAGTCTTTGCTCGCGCTTGGAATTACGCTATAGGTGCAAAACGGAGGCTCAAAAGACGGCGGAAACGGAGCTTCGGGCCAACGTCCTGTGCAATTGGCTGCAAATCGGTCGCTAAACGGTCGCATTGCCCACTTTCGGACACCCTGCCCAGGGTGTCCGAAATACCGTCGCCACGAAAC
>CAUGJN010000122.1 GCA_959599635.1 uncultured Collinsella sp. | reverse complement strand
GGCACCAACCTCACCGAGGACACCGTGACCAAGCAGATCATGAGCATGCGCACGTCCTATGGCTACACCAAGGACAAGGACTGGGCACAGTACCTGGTCGACAATGACCTCACGCCCAAGAAGTACCGCAAGCAGCTTATCGACTCCTATACGCAGCAGATTCTGCTTCAGCAGGCGCAGAAGAAAAACGGCGTGACGGTGTCGGACAAGGAGGTCGAGAAGGCTTGGAAAGACGCGTGCAAGAGCGCGGGCGGCGCCAAGACCTTTAAGAAGACGCTTAAGACCTACGGCTACACCGAGGACACCTACAAGGATTCGCTCAAGGAGAGCCTGGCGCAGCAGAAGCTCAAGGATGCCGTGGCACCCACCAGCAAGCCCAAGGACAGCGAGATTGTCGATTACATCAATGAGAACCTGTCCAACTACAACGATGCCCGTCGTTCGTCGAATATCCTGATCAAGGTCGCTTCCGACGCATCTGACGAGGACAAGGCTGCCGCCAAGGCCAAGGCGCAGGAGTGCTTGGACAAGATCAACTCCGGCGAGCTGAGCTTTGAGGACGCCGTAAAGCAGTACTCCGACGATACCGGCTCCAAGGATAAGAAGGGCGATGTGGGCTGGGACAAGCTCACCACCTTCGTCGACAGCTACCAGGCGGCGCTCGAGGGACTTAACAAGGGCGATGTGAGCGACGTGGTCGAGTCGACCTATGGTTACCACATCATCAAGTGCACCGACTACTTCCATGTCGATAGCCAGGTTGATGATATCAAACAGGTACCCAAGGCCATCAAGAAGTACGTCTCCAACGTGGTGAAGACGCAGGCGGCCAGCACTGCATATAGCGAGTGGCTTGAGCAGTACAAGAAGGACGCCGACATCACCGTCAACCCCATGCCCGAGGACGTACCCTATAACGTGAGCCTGAAGGGTGTCACCAAGAGCTCGACCGGCAATTCGTCGAAGACTGAGTAATCATGGGGCGGCGCTCGCGTGAGTGCCGTCCACGCTATTGAGGAGGATTTGCAGATGACCAACGAAGAGCTGCAGCAGGAAATGATCGCCGCCATGAAGGCCAAGGACAAGGTTCGCCTGTCCATCATTCGCCAGGTCAAGGCCGAGGTGAAGAACATCGAGGTCAACGAGCGCCGCGATGTGACCGAGGAAGACGTCAACAGCATGATCAAGCGTCTGATCAAGCAGACGAGCGAGACGCTGGAGATGTCCATCAAGGCCGGCACCGACCAGGAGCGTACCGACAACCTGACCGAGCAGGTCAAGATTCTGAAGAGCCTGCTGCCCGCGCAGGTTTCGGGCGAGGAGCTCGAGGCTCTGATTGAGCAGGTCATCGCCGAGCTGGGCGCCACGTCCAAGAAGCAGATGGGCCAGGTCATGGGAGCACTCGGCAAGGCCACCGGCGGCAACTTCGATAAGCCGGCCGCGGCAAAGATCGTCGGCGCAAAGCTGGCGTAATTCGTTACGCGGTTTTACCAAACCGCGTAACGGCTCGACGCTGCAAACCCGTACACACGGCAATCTGACGTTCAATTTCAAGGGCGCGACCATAAGGTCTGCGCCCTTTCATTTCACGTCACCTTGCTCGCGTGTACGGGTTTTCGCTGACTTATGCTCAACAAGGGCGGTTGTATTATTTTCAGGTCTTGAGGGGCGTGGCCGTCATGGTCGTGCCCCTTTTTGGTGGGGCACTCATTGGGGACAGACTTAAATGAGCGCTCACTCATTGGGTACTCATTTAAGTCTGTCCCCAATGAGTGGGTGGAAGATTGCGGGTTCTTTACGGGAATGTAGTGTGGGCTGCGGAAACGTGGTTCTTTCCGTACAATAGTTCAACTCGTGTAAACGCAGGGAAGGGACATTCATGGCAGACATGATCGAGATCAAGCATCTCAACAAGTACTTTGGCGACCTGCATGTGCTCAAAGATATCAACCTCACCGTCAAGCGCGGCGAGAAGCTCGTAATGATCGGGCCTTCCGGCTCGGGCAAGTCGACGCTCATCCGATGCGTCGACTATCTGGAGGAGCCTACGTCGGGCGAGGTCGTCATCGACGGTACGCCGCTCACCAAAAAGAACCACCTGGAGATGGCTCGCAAGTATAGTTCCATGGTGTTCCAGCAGTTCAACCTGTATCCCAACATGACGGTGCTCGGCAACCTGACGCTCGCGCCCATCAAGCTACAAAAGAAGAGCAAGGAGGAGGCGACCGAGATCGCCATCGCCGCGCTCAAGCGCGTCGGTATGGCGCATAAGGCCGGCGAGTATCCGCAGAACCTTTCGGGTGGTCAGCAGCAGCGCATCGCCATCGCCCGTGCCCTGTGCACCAAGCAGCCCATCATCCTGTTTGACGAGCCGACCTCGGCACTCGACCCCGAGATGGTCCAGGAGGTTCTGGACGTTATGATTGAGCTCGCGCAGGAGGACATCACCATGATCTGCGTGACGCACGAGATGGGCTTTGCGCGCCAGGTGGCCGACCGCGTCATCTTTATGGAGGACGGCCGCATCCTGGAGGAGGGCACGCCCGAGCACTTCTTCGATAACCCCGAGAACCCGCGCTGCCGCGAGTTCCTGTCCAAGATTCTGCACTAGGCGCGGTGATGGACATGACGGATATGACGAGGGCGGCCGTGTCGCGCCGTCACTTTTTGCAGCTGGCGGGTGCCGGTATGCTTGCGCTGACGGGGGCCGCGCTTACCGGTTGCGGCAACTCCACCAGCGGCGAGGGTTCCGACAAGGGGTCCAAGCTTGCGGCCATTAAGTCGCGTGGCCATCTGAATGCCGGCGTTAAGAAGGACGTTCCCGGCTACGGCTATTACGACACCGCCAAGGGCCGCTTTGAGGGCATGGAAGTCGATTTGTGCTACCAGATCGCCGCTGCCGTCTTTGGCGTGAGCTACAAGGAGGCCCGCGCCCAGGAGCTTGTCGAGTTTACCGACGTAACGCCCAAGACGCGCGGCCCGCTGATCGATAACGGCCAGCTCGATGTGGTCGCGGCGACCTACACCATTACCGACGAGCGCAAGAAGAGCTGGGATTTCTCTACGCCGTACCGTACCGACTACGTGGGACTCATGGTCAAGAAGCGTTCGGGCTTTACCTCGATTGAGGATCTGGACGGCAAGGTCATTGGCGTGAGCCAGGGTGCTACCACGCAGGGCCTGATCGAGCAGATGATCAAGGACAACGGCTTTAGCTGCAAGCCCGAGTTTAGGGCCTTTAGCGGCTATCCCATCATCAAGAGTTCCCTCGACGCCGGCAATATCGACGTCTTTGCCATGGACCGCTCCACGCTGGCCGGTTACATGAACGAGACCGTTGAGCTGTTGCAGCCCGAGGTCAAGTTTGGCGAGCAGGGCTACGGCGTGGCGACCAAGAAGGGCTGCGACCTTTCGGCCGTGGTCGATCAGGTGATCTGCGATCGCCTGGCCGATGGCTGGCTCGACCAAGAGGTCAAGACCTGGGGTCTTGTATAGGCGCATCGTCCAAGGAAGGAATCAAATGCTCGAAGGATTGTTTGACGCCGACCGCTGGTCGACGACATTCCAAAACATGGGGCCCTTCTGGGAGGGCTTTGGTGTGACGCTGCAGGTGGTTGTTGCCGGTCTGTTGCTGTCGCTCGTGCTGGGCACGCTGCTGGGCGTGTTCTCGACCACCCGTTCGCGTGTGCTGCGTGGTATTAGCCGCGTGTACGTGGAGTTTTATCAGAACACCCCGTTGCCCGTGCAGGTGCTCTTTATGTACATGGCCGGTCCGCAGTTTTTGCAAGCTATAACCGGTGCCGACCAGCCGGTGCGCATCGCGCCGTTCGTGCTGGGCTTCTTGGGCGTGGGCCTGTATCACGCGGCCTACATCTCGGAGGTCATCCGCACCGGTATCGAGGCGGTTCCGCGCGGTCAGATGGAGGCGGCCCAGAGCCAGGGCTTCACCCGAGCGCAGGCGTACTGGTACATCGTGCTGCCCCAGACGTTCAAGATCATCCTGCCGCCGCTGTGTAACCAGGCGCTCAACCTGGTCAAGAACACGTCGGTGCTGGCGCTTGTGGCCGGCGGCGACCTTATGTACCGTTCCGACAACTTTGTGAGTCTGTACGGTTACCTGCAGGGATACATCGTCTGCTGCCTTATGTACTTCATCATCTGCTTTCCGCTCGCCATGCTGGTGCAGTGGCTCGAGCGCCGCTCCAAGGAGCGTCCGCGCGGCGTGAGCCTGGCCGAGCTGGGGCTCGACAACGTAGAGGAGGCCTAGCGCATGGAAATCTTCAACGCGACCAACCTGCTCTACATTTGGGGCGGCTTTGTTAAGACAATCGAGATCTCGGCGCTGTCGATCTTTTTCTCGCTCATCTTTGGCACGGTGCTGGCGCTCGTTAAAAGCTATGCGCCCCGCCCGTTCCGTATTTTGGTGAGCGCCTATATCGAGCTGTTCCGTTGCACGCCGAACCTGCTGTGGATTCTGTTTATCTACTTTACGGTGCAGGGTTTGGACATTGTGATTTCGACCATCGCCTTTACGCTGTTTACCAGCGCCGTTATGGCCGAGATTGTGCGCGGCGGTCTCAACTCGATTCCGCGCGGTCAGTTTGAGGCAGCGCAGAGCCAGGGTTTTGGCTTCTTTGCCACCATGCGCTACATCATTCTGCCGCAGACGTTTAAGACGATCATCCCGGCGCTGTTTAGCCAGTGCACGACCGTCATCAAGGACAGCTCGTATCTTTCGGGCATTAACGTGGCCGAGCTCATGTACACGGCAAACGTCGTGATGGCCCATGCGATCGACCTGTCGCAGGTGCTTATGCTCTACGGCCTGGTGTTTGCGATGTACTTTGTGCTCAACTTTGGTATCTCGCTGCTGGTGAGGGCGTATCAACGCCGCATCGTGGCCGCATAGCCTGGCTTTCCCTGGCACCCAACCTTGGCCTTCAAACCGTCGCTCGCGTACCAAAGTACGCGTCGCTCCTCTTTCAGGCCAATCTTGGGCACCAGGAAAACCCAGGTACGGTATGGTGGGAATAAGAATGCGGCAAAGGAATTGCCCCTTTGTCGTAGCCCCTTTGCCACACAGAGAAAGGAATCGCGATGAGCGATCTGGAGAATAAGAAGAATCCTGTGGTCATTACCATCGCGCGCGATTTTGGCGCCGAGGGCCATGAGATTGGCCGCATGCTTGCCGACGAGCTGGGGATTCCGCTGTACGATAACGAGCTGCTGGTGCGTGCGTCGCTGCGTGCGGGCGAGTCGCTCGACAAGATGGCCGCCTACGACGAGCGTCTGGCCGTGGAGAACATGGCTTTTTTGCCCGACCGCTACGATGTGCGTTCGTATTCGGACAAGCTGTTCCAGAAGATGAGCCAGGTGATTTTGGACCTGGGCGAGACCGAGAGCTGCATTATCGAGGGTCGTCTGTCCGATTATCTGCTGCGCAATAATCCCAACCACATTGCCGTGTTGGTGACCGCTCCCTTTGAGGACCGCGTCGAGATTGTGCGCAAGAAGCGTGGCCTCAACAAAAAGAAGGGCGCCAAGCTGGTCAAACAGCAGCAGAAGGCGCGCGAGGCATTCTACAAGCGCTACAGCGCCGGCAAGTGGAAGATGACGAGCGGTAAGGATATCGTCGTCAACCGCGCCAAGCTGGGACGCGAGGGCTGTAAAGACGTCATCGCCGCTGCCTACCGCTACAAGGTGGCGCAGCTCGAAGGCTAACCGCAACCGACCGAGAAAACCACCACAAAGGGGACAGTGAACTGCCTCCCATTTCTTGGACATCGGGAAATGG
>CAUGJN010000121.1 GCA_959599635.1 uncultured Collinsella sp. | reverse complement strand
CGCTCATGCCCAGGCGCGTGACCATCTCGCGCGCCATCTTGGTTGCGCGCTCCAGATCGTTGCTCGCGCCCGACGTAATGTCATCGCACATGAGCTCCTCGGCAACGCGACCGCCCAAGAACACGGCGAGCTCGTCGAGCATCTCGTTCTTGGTCTTGAGGAAGTGGTCCTCCTGCGGAAGCTGCAGCGTGTAGCCCAGAGCCTGACCGCGGCTGACGATCGAGATCTTGTGGACCGGATCGGAGTGCTCCAGGATGTGGCCCACCAGGGCGTGACCGCTCTCGTGGTAGGCAATCGTGGTGCGCTCGGCCTCGGTCATCACGCGACCCTTGCGCTGCGGTCCGGCAATCACGCGCTCCATCGATTCCTCGACCTCGTCCATCGAGATCACGGAACGATGACGGCGAGCGGCCAGCAACGCAGACTCGTTGAGCAGGTTCGCCAAATCGGCACCAGTAAAGCCAACGGTCATCTGGGCGAGCTTCTCAAACTTAACGTCCTCGTCCATCGGCTTGTTCTCGGCATGCACGCGCAAGATCTGCTCGCGGCCCTTCACATCCGGACGGTCGACCGTAACCTGACGGTCAAAACGACCGGGACGCAGCAATGCCGGATCTAGGATGTCAGGACGGTTGGTCGCAGCGATCAGGATGACCGACTCGCTTTCCTCAAAGCCGTCCATCTCGACCAGCAGCTGGTTGAGCGTCTGCTCGCGCTCGTCGTGACCGCCGCCCAAGCCAGCTCCGCGCTGACGTCCCACGGCATCGATCTCATCGATGAAGATGATCGACGGGGCCTGGGACTTGGCCTCCTTAAAGAGGTCACGCACACGGCTGGCGCCGACACCTACGAACATCTCGACAAAGTCGGAACCCGAGATGCTAAAGAACGGCACGCCCGCCTCGCCGGCAACAGCCTTGGCCAGCAGCGTTTTACCGGTGCCCGGAGGGCCAACCAGCAACACGCCACGCGGGATCTTGGCGCCCAGCTTGCGATAGCGATCAGGATCGCTCAAAAAGTCACGGATCTCCTCGAGCTCCTCGACTGCCTCGTCCACGCCGGCAACGTCTTCAAACTTGACCTTGGGGCGTGTGGCCTCGTTGGTCTTGGCGTTGGTCTTGCCAAACTGCATGTTCCTGTTGTTGGCGCCCATCATCTGGCGCATAAAGTAGAACATGATGGCGATAAGGGCGATCGTCGGAAGCACACTCATCGCCAAGTCGCCCCAAAAATCGGGATCGTTGGTGTTGACGATGTACTTGGTATCGGGGTGCTCCGCCATGAGCTCGGCAAGCGAATCGGAGCCGACATAGGTCGAAGAGAAGCTCTTGAGCTCGCTCGTATCGCCCTTGTCCTTCTTCGTCTTCCAGTAATGACCCGTCACGCTTCCGTCTTGAACCGTATAGGTCAGATCTTCGACGCGATCCTGCTTGATGGCGCTCACCATCTCGCTCGTCGCGAGCTTAACGGTATTGCTGGAATTGGCAAAGCCGGAGCCCATGTTAAAGAAGGCGTAGCCCAGAAGCGCGCAAGCCAAAATAAAATACAGCCAGCCCGTACGCGTGGGCTTCTTGCCTCCGGGCATCCCCGGGATCTTTGGGTCCCGGGGAGTCTGGGAATTGTTATCGTTACGGTCGTCGGGCATCTTACGAATAAACCTCCGGTTTCAAAATGCCCAGATACGGAAGGTTACGATAGCGCTCGGCATAGTCGAGGCCGTAGCCCACCACAAAGGCATCGGGGCAATGGGTTCCAACATACTTGGGCGTGATGGCCGAGACGCGGTCCTCAACGTCCTTCCACAGGAAGGCGGCGACCTCCAGAGAAGCGGGCTTGCGGCTCTCGAGGTTCTTCATCAGATACTTGAGCGTCAGGCCCGAGTCCAGAATGTCCTCGACGATCAGCACGTCGCGACCGCGGATGTCGATATCCAGGTCCTTAATGATACGCACGATACCCGAGGACTTCACACCGTCGCCATAGCTCGAAACAGCCATGAAATCGATGTTGGTCGGCAGCTCGATCTTACGCATCAGGTCGCCCATAAAGACCACGGCGCCGCGCAGGACCGCAATCAGCACCAGATCCTTACCCGCGTAGTCGCGAGTAATCTGCTCGCCTAGGCGAGAGACGATACCGTCGATATCCTCCTGCGTGAACAGAACCTTCTCGATATCCGGATGTTGAGAAGCCATGACAACCCTTTCTTGTGCTTATCGCCCACACACCGCCGTATGGACGCGAACTACACATTCTAGCAGCGCACGGGGTAAATTTACCAGCCCGTGCGCCATCAGCGCGGGAATACCGTCAACGTCGCACAGAATAGCAGGCGTGGGACGCTATTCCGCATCGACCACGCGGAGCAGATATGCCACGCGCGTTGCAGCCGTGCACTTAAAACGCTCGTCCGCGCGAACTCCGGCGACCCACACCACGGCACCCCCCGGCGCCGTCCTCACCATGGGCACGCCGGCGCGCTCGGAAACGGGAATGCGAGCCTCACCTAGCAAGTCGGATACTTTCTTGCTTCGACCACTCATCCCTAACGGGCACATCACGTCTCCCGGTGCAGGACCGTCCACCCACAGGCGCGCCAATCGCGCCTCGGCAGGGATCTCGCCACGCGAGCCCGCCAGGATCCGCTCACTATCGCTGTCGGCAAAACCCAGGGCAGCCGCGTCTACCAAAGCTGTCACTTCCCCGGCAGCTGCAAGCTCACGGGCGCGGCGCACGATATCGCATCCCGGCTCAACGGCCATCGGTTCTGTGACCAGCATACGTCCCCCGCCCAACGGCAAACGACCGGGTACGGTAACCCAGTCCGCGACCAGGCCCTCGCGAGCCGCCGGCGCCTTGAACGCCAGCATGCCAAACTCAATGCGTGCGTCAATCCCCGCCGGAAGCGTGACCGAGCCGGCGCCCTCGGCAACGCAGGAAAGGACTCGCTCCACATGTCGCATCTCTGGACGAGCGTCCGGATCGATGCGCTTAATCGCCAGTCGCACGATGCGCCGCGCGATTACCACCTCGGCCGCAGCAAGGCGCCTGGCATCGAGCACCAGCGCGCCCGCCGCCTCCTTACGCAGGCAGCTTCGAAACGCCTGTGCCGAAAGCTGAGACAAAAACGCGTCCTCATCGCCTAAGATCTCGCAGGCGGCGCCAATCGTCTTGCAGACGCTCGCGTTGCGCTGCGCCACCACCGGCATCACTCGATGGCGCACGTAGTTTCGCAGATACGAGATATCCTCATTGCTCTCGTCTTCACGCCACGGCTGACCATGTACCTGTAGATAGCCCACGAGCTCGCCATGAGTTAGGTCGAGCAAGGGACGCACCACGATATTCCTCCGGCGAGGAATGCTCGATAGGCCAGCGGGCCCCGAACCCTTAATCGCGTTCATCAAAAACGTTTCCGCGCGATCCGAAGACGTGTGCGCGGTGCAGATACGAGCCGCCGTTCGCGGTGCCCCCGTCTGGGCGCAGAGCTCGCGAACATACCTCCGCGCCGCGGCATAGCGCACCTCGCGGGCTGCGGCCTCAATATTGCCCGACTCCCCATCAAAATAAGCGTGCTCCACGCACAGCGGTAAACCATATTTCGCGCAAAGCTCACGCACAAAGGCCTCGTCGCCATCGGACGCCTTGCCGCGCAGATGATGGTTTACATGCAGCACATGCAGGCGCTCGCGAGCAATGGGGGCAACACCGCGTCCGTCTTGGATATCCAGCTTTGATGTGCACGCCATAAGAAGCAGTGCCGTCGAGTCCGCGCCGCCTGATACCATGAGCACGACAGGAGCTGCCTGCTGCCTCGTCCGGGTCTCATCGACTGCCCCAGGCACGGCATGGTGTCCGTAATGCTGTGATACCGTTGGCATTCGCTTCCTCCTCTATTCGTCCGCACCCATTGTATCCTTTGGAATCTTATGTCTTGCCTGCACCTTCATATCCTCGGCAGTAGCTCTAAAGGCAACTGCGCACTCATCGAGGGCCCGCAGGGGCTCATTATGGTCGATGACAGACTGTCTCGCCGCGAGACATTAAAGCGCATGGCAGAACTGGGGCTCTCGACAGACAACGTCTCGGCTCTTCTCATTACTCATGAGCATAGCGATCACATCAAGGGCCTCGATGTCTGGTGCAAGCACTGGCACGGCCCCCTCTTTGCCAGCAGGGGCACTCTTTCGAACAAAGAAAATCTTTCTCATCTGCCTGTCGAGGAATTCGATCCCGGTGACACCCTATCCATTGCCGGCATCCACGTGCAAACCTACTCAACGTCACACGATGTCATCAATCCAGTCGGCTATCGATTCGACACCCTCGATGATTCCATCGGTTTTGCCACCGACACCGGAGAGCTATCGAGCCAAGCCATGAACACCCTCGAAGATTGTCGAGTCCTCGCACTCGAAAGCAACCACGATGTGACCATGCTGCGCGAGGGAGAATATCCCCGCTTTCTTCAGGAGCGCATCCTGTCTGCAAGGGGACACCTCTCCAATGGCCAAGCCGCCGAAGCCGCGCGCGAACTTGTTACCGAACGCACCGAACAGCTCATTGCCATGCATATCAGCCAAGATAACAATCGTCCGAGCCTTACCGTCAAAAGCTATGCCAAAGCTCTGACCGCAACCCTGGATGACGAGGTCGGCAGCTCCGCAACCCTTCTCCAAGGATCGCGAAAACTCTCGATACGCCCCGCAAGCCAGCATCGGCCAGTAACCATTCAATAGACTGTCCTAGACAGCAAAAGGGGCCGAGAATCGCTTCCCAGCCCCTTTTGCTGTCTTTTAATAGCGCAGAACACCAACGAAGTTAGTCGATGGAGATCTTCGTAACGTTCTTCTTCTCGACGATCTTGGGGACCGTAACGGTCAGGATGCCGTCAGCGTACTTAGCCGAGAGGCCCTCGCTCGAAGCGTCCTTTAGATACACGCCACGCGTCGCGCTGTACGAGCTGAACTCCTTCTGCAGGAAGTTCTTGCCCTCGTTCTCCTCGTCTTCCTCGACATTCACGCTAATGGACAGACGACCCTCGTTAAGCTCGACATCGATATCGTCCTTGACGACGCCGGTCAGATAAGCCTTGACCTCATAGCCGTCGCCCTTATCCTCAACGTCAACGGGAAACGCCTTGGAAGCAATCGAGTTGTTTGCAAGGTCAGTCATATCATCAAACAGATCGAACAGCGAGCTAGCAGAAGGACGAACGCCAAAAACCGAACGATAAGGAACCATGCTTGCCATGTTTACCACTCCTTTTAAGGACTGCCGAGTCATCTTCTAGGTGACTGGGACTTCTTTTGACGCTCTTATATATGCCCACCCAGTGCTCATATATACATCGACTATAAAGTTTTTTGAGTCTAGTACTATAAGCATATCTAAGTGTGTTTGACTCAGGTTTTAATAAGGTTAAGGTTCTTTGAACCAGAGCTTAAATAACAAGTATGTTCACAGCTACAAATAGCAAGGGGCTTACAATGAGCGCGTACACGTTGTTGGTAACGAGCTAAAGGGCATCATGGACGACCAAAACCAGAACAAAATGTTTATGCCGACGCAGGGGGAAGATACTTCCACGCAGCCGCCGCGGTTCCATCGCCCCCACATCTCGCAAGAGCCCATTAATGATCCGGAGCCCGAGTATGTGACGAGAAATCGATATCAAACGCTCGAGGATGCCCAAACGGGACGTAAACATATGGGCGTCGCCTCGGGAGACCCTGTATATCTGAAAGACGCACCATTATCTAAAAACAGCGCAGCTAGTGATGAGCCGATGAAAGCATCCGCCACTCATCGACAAAGAGGTCCTCGACCAAAGCAAACCTTGACGCATTCGGCTCGCTATCTCGAAACGCCAAAACAGGGAAA
>CAUGJN010000120.1 GCA_959599635.1 uncultured Collinsella sp. | reverse complement strand
CCTCGCCCATCCCGACGACCCCGCCCGCATGCCCATCTCGGCGGCGCGGCGCAGCATCTACACCGCCATCTCCGCACTTCGCCATGCCGGATACGAAATTGAGTACAAACGCGGCGTGGGGTATCGGCTCTTGACCCGTCCGCTCACCGACGAAGAGATCATCCGGCTCCACGGCATGGTCATGCGTAACCGCTCTACGCCCATTGCCATTCGAAAAAGCATGGCTCAGCACTTGGTCGCCATGGCGAGTGCCGACGTTCGCGGCTACCTCGATGCACCCGAGCCTGCTCCAAGCGCCGGTGGCAAATCCACCAAGGCCATGCGCACGCCCGTCAAGCGCATCGACACCTGCGAGCTCATCGAGCAGGCCATCGACCACGGAACCACGGTGAGTTTTGATATTTCGAGCGTCACGACACGTGGCGAAACTGAAGTAGCACGGATGACACTCCGCCCCTTTGCCATCAAGCAACGAGACGGCATCTCGTATTTGCTGGGAACGGTCTATGACGCCCGAGGCGCCGATGACACGCTGCGTACCGTAGAGATCGGCCGCATGAGAAACGTCACCACGCGTCTCCTCGACGGCAAGAAGCTCTTCGCCGCCCTCGACGAGGAGGACGACGCCTCTGCCGCATAAGAACCTCCGCCGTCCATTCGACTACCCGTACCGCCCATCCGGTTCTGTATTAAAAAACCTGCCAGGTTATTGTAAAAATGGACATCCGCGCTACTATAGTTCCACTTGCACTTTGTTTGAGTGCAGTGTTTCCAGCCATTTCTATACTGGGGGTAACGATATGAAGGACATCACCATCAGCCGCAGGAGCCTTCTGGTCTCTGCTGGCCTGCTCGCGCTCGCTCCGCTCGCCGGATGCGGCGGCAACTCTGGTTCCGGCTCTGCTGCCGCCGGTTCCGACTACACCGTCGGCGTTCTGCAGCTCACTGAGCACTCCGCACTCGACGCCGCCAACGACGGCTTTGTCAAGGCCATCAAGAAGAGCGGTCTCAAGGTCAAGATCGATCAGAAGAACGCCCAGAACGACCAGTCCACGTGTAAGTCCATCGCCGACAAGTTCGTGGGCGATGGCGTCGACCTGATCTACGCCATCGCTACGCCCGCCGCGCAGGCCGCCGCCGGCGCCACCGCCGATATCCCCATCGTGGGTTGCGCCATCACCGACTACGCCGCCTCGGGCCTGGTCCAGGACAACGAAAAGCCCGGCACCAACGTCACTGGCGCCTCCGACCTCACCCCGGTCGCCGAGCAGCTCGAGATGATGCAGAAGGTTCTGCCCGACGTAAAGAAGGTCGGTCTGCTCTACTGCACCGCCGAGTCCAACTCCGACGTCCAAATCAAGGCCGCCAAGAAGGAACTCGACAAGCTGGGTCTGGAGTACACCGACTTCACCGTCTCGAGCTCCAACGAGATCCAGTCCGTCGTCGAGTCCGCCGTGGGCAAGGTCGACGCGCTGTACTCCCCCACCGATAACACCATCGCCGCGGGTGCCTCGCAGGTGGGCCAGATCTGCAAGGAGAACAAGCTTCCCTTCGTGACCGGCGAGGAGGGCATGTGCATGGCCGGCGGCCTGTTCACCCTCTCCATTAACTACGAGGACCTGGGCTACGCCGCGGGCGAGATGGCCGTCAAGATTTTGAAGGGCGAGGCCAAGCCCGAGGATATGCCGATCAAGCACCTCTCGAGCAAGGACCTGGTCGTCGTCAAGAACGATGAGATGGCCGAGGCTCTGGGCATCGACCTTTCCGCTCTGGACGAGTAGCGCCATGCGCGGTAGCGCAGCTAGGGCACGCACCTGCGCCGTTGCCGTGTTATTCAATATCTGAGCCACAGGGGCGAACGCCAAAGACCGGCGTTCGCCCTGCTTGTTACGGATGAGACAAAACATCCGGCCGCAGCTCTTTCATGCATTGTTACCGCTATCATGGTGACTCACGTGTCCACCCTATCCTAGGAGGTATGAAGCATGCTCATTGCATTGCAGGGCGCCATTTCGCAGGGCGTCCTCTGGGGCATTATGGTGCTTGGCGTGTTTATCACGTTCCGCTTGCTCGACATCCCCGATATGACCTGCGACGGCAGCTTTGCCCTCGGCGGCTGTGTCTGCGCCGTACTCATCGTCAACAATAACGTCGACCCGCTGCTCGCCGTGCTTGCCGGCATGTGTGCCGGTGCCGTCGCGGGTGCCGTCACGGGCATTCTGACCACCGTCTTTGAGATCCCCGCGATCCTTGCCGGAATCCTAACGCAGATCAGCCTGTGGTCCATCAACCTGCGCATCATGGGCAAGTCCAACACGCCCATCCTCGCCAAGGGCACCATCTTCTCGTCCGTCAGCAATATGACCGGCCTGCCGCAGTCCACCGTTGCCATTATCTTGGGCATCGTGCTGGCCGTGGCCATCGTCGCCATCCTGTACTGGTTCTTTGGCACCGAGATCGGCTCCGCACTGCGCGCCACCGGCAACAACGAGTACATGATCCGCGCCCTGGGCGTCAACACCAACTCCACCAAGATGATCGCCCTCGTGCTCTCCAACGCCCTCATCGGCCTCTCTGGCGCGCTTATCTGCCAGAGCCAAAAGTATGCCGACATTGGTATGGGCACCGGCGCCATCGTCATCGGCCTTGCCGCCATCGTCATCGGCGAGGTGCTCGGCCGCCTGCTGCCCGGCGGACTCACGCAGTTTAGCGTCCGTCTGGCCTCCGCTGTCTTTGGCTCCGTGGTGTACTTCCTTATCCGCGCCATCGTGCTGCAACTGGGCATGGACGCCAACGACATGAAGCTGCTCTCCGCCGTGATCGTCGCCGTTGCCCTGTGCGTACCTGTGGTTTGGGAGCGCTACAAGCTCCGCAGCTCCTACACGAGGGGAGATGAGGCAGATGCTTAAGCTCTCGCACGTCAAAAAGACCTTTAACAAGGGCACCGTCACCGAGAAGCGCGCCCTTACCGGCGTCGACCTCACCCTTAACGACGGCGACTTTGTAACCGTGATTGGCGGCAACGGTGCCGGCAAGTCCACGCTGCTCAACATGATCGCCGGCGTATATCCGCTCGATTCGGGCGTTATCGAGCTCGACGGCACCGATATCTCGCGTCTGAGCGAGTCGCAGCGCGCCAAGTACCTTGGCCGCGTGTTCCAGGACCCCATGCGCGGCACCGCTGCCGACATGCAGATCGCCGAGAACCTGGCCCTCGCCAAGCGCCGCGGCCAGCGTCGCGGCCTTTCGTGGGGCGTCACCAAGGCCGAGAAGGACGAGTACGTTGAGCTGCTCAAGCGTCTGGACCTTGGTCTGGATACACGCCTCAACGCTAAGGTCGGCCTGCTCTCGGGCGGCCAGCGCCAGGCACTCACCCTGCTGATGGCCACGCTCACCAAGCCGCGCCTACTGCTGCTCGACGAGCACACCGCGGCACTCGACCCCAAGACGGCATCGAAGGTGCTCAACCTGACCGAGGAGATTGTCGACGAGAACCACCTGACCACGCTCATGGTCACGCACAACATGAACGACGCCATCCGTCTGGGCAATCGTCTGATCATGATGCACGAGGGCCACGTGATCTACGACGTGGCGGGCGATGAGAAAAAGTCGCTCACCGTCGCCGACCTACTGCAGAAGTTCGAGGAGGTCTCGGGCGGCGAGCTTGCCAACGACCGCATGCTGTTGAGCTAAAACCTGCCAAAAAGGGACAGGTTTATTTTGGCAGGTTTTATCTGCATAAACGTCAAAACCGCCGCAAAGGGGTCAGGCACCTTTGTGGTGGTTTTCGCATATCATATCGATATTCCGATATTCAACCAGGCTCAACCGCGAGGCGCCCCATTCGCGCCCAGCCACCATCGTTATATAATCAGCAAAAACATGCGGGAGAGGAGCGGCACATGTCATTGCGAGACTGGCTATTCGGCACCGGCGAGGACCCACAGGGCAGACCGACAGAAGAGTCCCTTGCACCCCTCGGCGCCACCGAGCTCGCACGAATCGAGGAGGCGTCCACCCGCTCCCTCGCGCTGCGCAGCGGCGAACGCTTGGCCGCCGCCGTGGATCAGCTCGTCCCGCTCGGCGCCACCTGGGGCCAGGCGGCGGCCACGCGCGGGCTCGCCGTCGTGAAGTTCCCCGAAGGCGTCACATGGGCCGACCTCTGCGTGAGACAGTCCGACGGCTGGAACCTGCTCTCAAGCTTCAACAAGGAGACGGGCAAGTTCAACAAGATGGCCGGCATCAAGCAGGCGGGACTACAGCCCCAAGCCGTCGCCAACATCGCGCTCCAGAGCGCGGCGGTGGCCGTCGGCATGGCCTACATGAACGAGATAAACGACAAGCTCGAAGGCCTGCAAGAGGGAATCGAGGAGATTCAGCGCGTCATGGAGCGCCAGCGTGATGCGAGGCTCAAGGCTGGCTACGACGCGCTCTACCGGCTCTCCCTGAACCTCGGGGAATCCGCCACCACGGAGGGCAAGTTCACCGTCGGGCTCCAGGTCATCGAGGACGCCACCCGCGCCGCCGAGGAAGCGTGGAACTACCAGCTCTCCGAGATCCAGGACCTCACGGAGACACTCGCGAGAAAGAAAAAGCTGGACGAGAAGGAGATCGCCTCCGAGATAACCCTTCTCCAGGAGAAGGAGCGTCGCGCGGTCCTCGCGTTCCAGCTCATGCTCATCGCCCAGCAGGTCGGTATGCGCTTCGAGAGCGACTACACCGCAGCCCGCATCAAGAAGAACAAGAAGATCGTCGAGAAGTGCCTGGGCGAGCACGCCCAGCGCCGCGAGGAGTACCGCCGTATGCTCGGCAAGAAGGTCTCCAAGCTCGGCGGCCCCGTGCTGAAGCTTGCGGACGCCGCGAAGGACGAGGGCTACGAGGCCGCGAATGTCATCATAGGAGTGCTCCACGAGGTGAGCAGGCAGACAGCCCGCCTCAACCCCGTCGAGATGCGTAAGAAGGCCAAGGAGGCCAACCGTACGCACAAGGCCCTCATCATGGACTCGCTGGACACGGGCAACGCCGTCCGCCAGCTTGCCGAAAACTACGAGGATGAGCTAGACGAGCTCGACTTTGCCTTCAACCAGGCCGACACAGTGGTCATCGAGGACGGCCAAGTCCGTCTCTTCGTCACGGGAGACGTCGATAAGGGTGAGGATAAGGCCGAGTAGCCCTCCCACCAACCTGCGCCGCCGCGAGCGGGCCAAGCTACCAACCTCGGGTCCTCCGCGCCATGCCCGCGTCCGCGCGGGTGCGTTCCGCCTGTGGGCATCTGTGCCGTACGCCGCCGGTCGCGCCCGCGCGTGCCCAAGCCGGACACGTCGACCACCACGACCACGCAGGTCACCACCAAAAAGACGGCCGGCAAGCTCGCCGCAACGGGGGATCGCACGCTTGTCATGGTCGGCGCGTGCCTCATCGGCGGCATCGTCATCATCGTTCTGGGCATCATCTGGAAGCGCCGTCGCTAGATTACGCCACGTGGCCTACATCCCGTACTATTCGAACCTTATACCGAGCGCAGAAGCCCGTCCGAACATGATCGGACGGGCCTTTTGGTGGGTATCATGGATGGACGTATCTTTAGGAGGTTCCCCCTACATGGAATTGTTTGAGCCGATTCTTCATTTCTTTTCGCAACGGTGGGTCCACAACATCATTTGGGCCGCCGTCCTGGCCCTTGGCACCGCCGTCGCCGCCAAGGTGGCATCCAAGACCCTGCGCCACCTACTCAACCGAGACGACAACCCGCTTCCCGCATCGAGCATCTTCATCAACATCGCGCGCGCCGTCATCTGGATGATCGGCGGCAGCTTTATCCTCGACAACTGCTTTGGCATTAACGCAAACGCCCTCGTTGCCGCTCTTGGCGTCGGCGGCATCGCCATCTCGCTCGGCTTTCAGGACACGCTGT
>CAUGJN010000119.1 GCA_959599635.1 uncultured Collinsella sp. | reverse complement strand
TCTGCGAGGCGGCGCACCACGTGCCCGAGTGGATCATCATCTGCGGCATCGAGATTATCGGCTCGTTTGTGATCCTCTTTACCATCGCCCCGGTGCTGGCGCTTGCCATGGCTGCGGTGACAGCAGCGTTTTCGGTCATCATGTTTTGGCAGAACATGCGCATGCGCGAGGTCTTTAGCGACAACCGCAAAAAGATCAGCGGCATCAATGCGCAGCTGCAGGATTCGCTGGCGGGCATGCGCGTGGTCAAGAGCTTTGCCAATGAGGAGACCGAGCGCTCTAAGTTCCGCGCCTCCAACAATCGCTATCTTTCGTCCAAGGAGAACATGTATCACGCCATGGGCGTCTATACTGCGACGTATGGCCTGCTCTCGGGTGTGCTCTATGTGATCGTGGTACTGCTGGGCGGCTGGCTGGTCGCCCAGGGACAGCTGCAGGCGGTCGATATGGCGACCTTCGCGCTCTACATTTCGCTGTTCTGCACGCCGCTCGAGACACTCGTCAATTCGGCCGAAACGTATCAGAAGGCCATCGCCGGCTTTAAGCGCATGGACGAGGTACTCTCGACCGCGCCGGATATCCAGGACAAGCCGGGCGCCACGGATCTGCAGGTGACCGCCGGCGCCGTGGATTATCACGACGTGTGCTTTAACTACGAGGACGTTGAGCTGGGCGAGGGCGATGCCGAAGAGCGTCCCGTTATCGACCATATGAATCTGTCCATCAAGCCCGGGCAGACCATCGCTTTGGTTGGTCCTTCGGGCGGTGGCAAGTCCACGACCTGTTCGCTGCTGCCGCGCTTTTATGACGTGGCTGCCGGATCCATTAGCATCGACGGCCAGGACGTGCGCGATGTGACGCAGCAGAGCCTGCGCCGCGCCATCGGCCTGGTGCAGCAGGATGTCTACCTGTTTGACGGAACAATCGGCGAGAACATCGCCTACGGCAAGCCGGGCGCTACGGCAGAAGAGATCGCCGAGGCCGCCCGTCGCGCCAACATCGATGCCTTTATCGAGTCGCTTCCACAGGGCTATGACACGGTCGTGGGCGAGCGCGGCAGCCGTCTTTCGGGCGGCCAAAAGCAGCGCGTTGCCATCGCGCGAGTGTTTCTCAAGAACCCCAAGATCCTGATTTTGGACGAGGCGACGAGTGCTTTGGATAACGAGAGCGAGGAGGCAGTGCAGGAGTCACTCGAAGAGCTGGCACGCGGCCGCACCACGATTATCATCGCCCATCGTCTTTCGACTATTAAGCATGCCGATGAGATTGCGACCGTTGAGCATGGTCGCGTTGTGGAGCGTGGCACGCACGAGGAGCTTCTCGCCCGTGGCGGCACCTATGCCCGTTACTATCGAATGCAGTTCGAAGGTGCGCGTGCGCACGAGCTCGACTGATTGATATGACAGGAAGTTTATGGCTGACAAGAACCCTTTGACTCCGGAAGAAGTGACGGAGTTATTCTCCGAAATCGATGCATCCGGTGTCTTGGATCCCACGCTTGCCAAAAAGCGAACCGAGCGCATGCGTGAGAAGGAGGCTGCGGCCAAGCGCGGTGACAAAGCGGCGCTAGCGCAGCTGCGCAGCGAGGACCGCGCGAGCCAGGCAAAACATATCGACCCGCTGTCCGAGGACGATCCTTCGGGCTCGCAGGTGAGCCATACCATTACGAAGACCGCGATGGCCGTGGTCATCGGTATTCTGGTGCTGATCGTGGGCATGCAGATCGGCTACGGCGTGATGCGCCGTCTGAATACCGCCAACCTGTCCGAGAGCGTTTCGGTGGATACCGTTTCGACGGCGCTGAAGGGCGGCCTTGAGTGGGGCAACGGCTTTACGCAGTTCCCACTCGACTTTACCGTCGATGAAGCCGATGAGCGTACGGGCACGGTTGAGGTGACGGTGTTGGACACGTCGTCTGCCAATGAGCTCGAGCTGCTGTCCAACGGGCAGATCCAGGCCGCGGCGCTTGCGACCAACGCCCTGCTCAACGACAAGATTGACCGCGTGGTGTATAACGTTCACGCCTATATCGACGAGGATAGCAACATTCAGCACGATTCCTTTTTTGGCATGTTCCCCGCGCGGGGTCATCAGAGCGCCATTTTGACGTTTGTGTGGACCAAGAGCTCATCCAACGCCACGAGTATCGACTGGAAGATGCGCATCGTAAGCATGGACGACACCATTGCCGAGCGCATTCAAAAACAGGTGAACTCGGTTTCGTCGCTGATCGAGGACCCGGTGGTGAGCCAGACCAAGATTGACGAGGAAAAGGCCGAACGTGACCTGGAGCATCGTCTGCATGGCCGCGAGATTTTCCGCGGCGGCAAGCCCGATCGCTCACCGTCCGATCTGCTGGAACAGGACAAGCAAAAGTAAGAGGCCATTATCCCGCGTGAGTCACAAGCCCACGCGGGATAATTTTTCTGGGACGGGGATTAAATAATCATTATGCATAGAAAGTCATAATTATCATTTCGTAAACATTTCGATGAAATTAACGCCATGAGGCATGCTTGCGGTTACAATACCGCGAGGCCTAACTACACACCTTTAAGCCGGTCCTGTGAGACCGGGAAGGAGAATTATGGCGAACAACCATACCGCGGGCGCTGCCGCCCGCACCTTCGCGCCCAGCGAGCTTTGCCAGCGTATGCTGGCCAAAACCAGCAAGGGCACCTGCGGTCCCTGTATCCTGTATCTTGAGGATGGGACCATTTTTTATGGACGTGCATGCGGCGCCGAGGGCACCGCGACCGGCGAAGTCTGCTTCAACACCTCGCTCGAGGGCTACTTTGAGGTCATGACCGACCCGAGTTATGCCGGCCAAATCGTAACCATGACCTACCCGCAGATCGGCAACTACGGTATCGACGAGACCGATGTCCAGTCGGCCTTCCCCGGCGACGCCGTGCGCCCTGCGAGCGCTCCGGCTATGCGCGGCATGATCGTTCGCGACATGTGCGCCACGCCTTCTAACTGGCGCTCGGCCGTCAGCGTGCCGGAGTACCTGCGCGCTCACGGCATCGTCGCCATCGAGGGTGTCGACACCCGCGCTCTGGTGCGCCATCTGCGCGACAATGGTTCCAAGATGGGCATTATCTCGACCGAGATTTTCGACGTCGACGAGCTTGCCGAGCGTCTGGCCGCAGCGCCCACGCTGGCGGGCGAGAACCTGGTCAAGACCGTGAGCTGCCCTGAGCCCCATGCGTTCGCCGCGAGCGACCTGCCCGTCGAGCATGACTTTGCGCTGGCTCCTGCCGCTCCTGCCCGTCACAACGTGGTTGCCTACGACTGCGGCGTGAAGCGTGGTATTCTGGAGGGCCTGGTCCGTGCTGGCTGCGACCTCACCGTTGTGCCGTGGGATACGCCCGCCCAGCAGGTGCTCGACATGAATCCCGACGGCGTCTTTTTGTCCAACGGCCCCGGCGACCCCGATGCCGTGGTGGAGACCTACGAGCAGGTGCAGCAGCTGATCGGCAAGGTGCCGGTCTTTGGTATTTGCCTGGGTCACCAGATGATCAGCTTGGCCTGCGGCGCCCAAATGGAAAAGCTTAAATTCGGTCACCGTGGCGGTAACCAGCCGGTTATGAATCTGGTGAGCCGTCGCGTGGAGATCACCGCGCAAAACCACGGCTTTGGCCTGCTGTTCCCCAGTCTGGGCAAACTGATTCCGGAGCTTTCCGGCGGCGAAACCGAGCATGCGGCCGATGGCGACCTGCGCGCCTGGGTGCGTCGCGGCGTCGCGCCGGTCGTGATGAACGAGCGCTTTGGTCGCATTCGCCTGACACATGTGAACCTCAACGACGGCACCGCCGAGGGCATCCAGCTGCTCGACGCCCCGTGTTTCTCGGTCCAGTACCACCCCGAGGCTTCGCCCGGCCCCACCGATGCCCACTATCTCTTTACCGCCTTTACGCGACTCATGGACGGCGAGGAGAACTACCTGGACATCGACACCGCGAAGGACCGCCCCGCCGGCTGGAATTTCGCCGAGTCCGAGAACGCTGCGACCGAGGAGAACTAACATGCCTAAACGTACTGACATCAAGCGCATCCTCGTTATTGGTTCGGGCCCCATCGTTATTGGCCAGGCCTGCGAGTTCGACTACTCCGGCGCCCAGGCCTGCAAGGTGCTCAAGGAGGATGGCTTTGAGGTCATCCTGGTCAACTCCAATCCGGCGACCATCATGACCGACCCGGGCTTGGCCGACCGCACCTATGTTGAGCCTATCACCGCCGAGTTTATCGAGCGCGTGATCAAGAAAGAGCGCCCGGACGCGCTGCTGCCCACGCTGGGCGGCCAGACCGGTCTGAACGCCGCCGTCGAGCTGGCAAAGGACGGCACGCTCGACAAGTACGGCGTCGAGATGATCGGCTGCGACCTGGCCGCTATCGAGCGCGGCGAGGACCGCAAACTCTTTAACGAGGCCATGGCCGAGATCGGCCTGGAGGTCGCGCGCTCGGGCTATGCCTACAGCGTGGCCGACGCCGAGGCTATCGCCGAGCGCGTGGGATATCCCTGCGTACTGCGCCCGAGCTTTACCCTCGGTGGCGCCGGCGGCGGCATCGCGCATACCCACGAGGAGCTCGTCTCCATCGTGAGCCAGGGCCTTGAGCTCTCGCCTGCCCATGAGGTGCTGGTCGAGGAGTCCATCGAGGGTTGGAAAGAGTATGAGATGGAGGTCATGCGCGACCACGCCGGCAACGGCATCATCGTGTGCTCCATCGAGAACCTCGACCCCATGGGCGTGCACACCGGCGACTCCATCACCGTGGCGCCAGCGCAGACCCTCTCCGACCTTGAGTACCAGCGCATGCGTGTCGCGTCGCTCGCCATTCTGGAGAAGATTGGCGTCGAGACCGGCGGCTCCAACGTGCAGTTTGCCGTGAACCCCCAGACCGGCCGTCTGGTCGTCATCGAGATGAACCCGCGCGTGAGCCGTTCGTCCGCACTGGCCTCCAAGGCCACGGGCTTCCCCATCGCCAAGGCCGCCGCTCGCCTGGCCGTGGGCTACACGCTCGACGAGATCGTCAACGACATCACCAAGGCAACGCCCGCCTGCTTTGAGCCCACGATCGACTACTGTGTGGTCAAGGTGCCGCGCTTTGCCTTCGAGAAGTTTAAGGGTACCGACCCCACGCTCACCACGCGCATGAAGGCCGTGGGCGAGATTATGGCGATCGGCCGCACCTTTGAGGAGGCCTTCGGCAAGGCCATGCGCTCACTGGAGGACGGTCACCAGGGCATCTGCGCCGGTGGCAAGGAGGGTGCCGACAAGCTGAGCGACGATGAGCTCGCTCAGGCCGTGGCAACCCCGACCGAGCACCGCATCTTCTTTGTGGTCGAGGCCCTGCGCCGTGGCTGGGACATCGCCCACATCCATGCCATCTGCGGTATCGATCCGTGGTACCTCAACCGTATCAACGACATGGTGCAGGTCCAGGAGAGCATCCGCGGCCTGCGTGTGGAGGATATCGACGCCGACGCGATGCGCCTGCTCAAGCAGTACGGCACGAGCGACGCCGAGATTGCCGCGCTGACCGGCTCGGACGAGCGCTTTGTGCGCGCCTATCGCAAGGGTCTGGGCGTGGTTCCCAGCATGAAGACGGTCGATACCTGCGCTGCGGAGTTTTCGAGCGCCACGGAGTACCACTACAAGACGTACGAGAACATCTACCGCACGAGCCCGGATGCCAAGAAGTGCGTGGCTCCCGACGAGACCACGCCGGCGGACAAGCCCAAGGCGATGATCCTGGGCGCCGGCCCCAACCGCATTGGCCAGGGTATCGAGTTCGATTACTGCTGCGTGCACGCGAGCTACGCGCTGGCGGCCCGCGGCTTCGAGACCATCATGGTCAACTGCAATCCCGAGACCGTCTCGACCGACTATGACACGTCCGACCGTCTGTACTTTGAGCCGCTCACCTACGAGGACGTCATGGACGT
>CAUGJN010000118.1 GCA_959599635.1 uncultured Collinsella sp. | reverse complement strand
AATTGGGCCTAGCTGTTACAGATTGAGACAGGAAGAAATGGTCCTATGGAAAATCTCGATTTGTAACAGCTGACCGCCAAAACCGGCCTTTCGTGTTACAGATCGAGACAAACCAAAACCGTCCCGCAGAAAATCTCAATCTGTAACATCTAGGCGCCAAAATCGGCTCCACCTGTTACAGATTGAGATGTTTGAAGCGGTGAGCTTACAGGCCGAACTTGGGGCCTATGTTGTCGCCCTTGAGGTCGGCGGTGTCCACTCGTAGGGCGTGCGTTACGCGATTGTTTCGAAACGGGTGGGAAACACAACGGGCCGGCGATGCTCCTACTATGCCTATTCAACTGACTGTCTAAATATCTAGGGGAGGATCGCGATGCAGGCAGATTCCGCTCAGCAGCAGGGCCTTTATCGCCCCGAATTCGACCACGACGCATGTGGCATCGGCGCGCTTGCCGATATCAACGGTGAGCGCCATCACCAGATTCTGGACGATGCGCTGTCCATTCTGGTCAACTTGGAGCACCGCGGCGGCACGGGACTCGAGAAGAACACCGGCGACGGCGCTGGCATCTTGTTCCAGGTTCCGCATCACTTTTTCCGTAAAGAGGCTCAAAAGTGCGGCCAGATTCTGCCGGCAGAGGGCGACTATGGCGTGGCCATGCTGTTCTTCCCGCAGGACGACAAGGGCGTAGAGGATGCCCGCCGCGTGTTTGAGGAGGGTTGCGCCGAGGCCGGCGTGCCGCTGCTCTTTTGGCGTGAGGTGCCGGTCGATCCGCACGACCTGGGCGAGACGGCGCGTGCCTGCATGCCCACCATTCTGCAAGCCTTTCTGGGCCGCCCCGACGACACGCCCGCCGGCGATGCCTTCGAGCGTCGCCTGTACGTGTGCCGTCGCACTATCGAGAAGAAGGCCGATGCCGAGTTTGCCCTGCGCGACAAGATCTTCTACGTCTGCTCCATGAGCTCGCGCACTATCGTGTACAAGGGCATGCTCGTCGCCACGCAGATGCGCCGCTTCTTCATCGACCTCAACGACGCCGCCGTCAAGACGGCCGTGGCGCTCGTCCACTCGCGCTACTCCACCAACACCACGCCCAGCTGGGAGCGCGCACCCCAACCGCTTTATCATCCATAACGGCGAGATCAACACCCTCAAGGGCAACGTCAACTGGATTCGCGCCCGCGAACCCAACCTGTACAGCCCCGTGCTGCAGCATGATCTTGAGCGCGTGATGCCCATCATCAACCGCGAGGGCTCCGACTCCGCGATTTTGGACAACGTGCTTGAGTTTTTGGTCATGAACGGTCGTCCGCTCACGCGTGCCGCGTCCATGTTGCTGCCCGAGCCGTGGGACCACAACGACAGCCTGAGTGAGGAGCGCCGCGCCTACGACGCCTACCAGTCCATGCTCATGGAGCCGTGGGACGGCCCGGCGGCCATCGCCTTTACCGACGGCCGTACCCTGGGCGCCGCCCTCGATCGCAACGGCCTGCGCCCCGCTCGTTACTACGTGACGCGCGACGGTCGCTTTATGCTGGCAAGCGAGGTGGGCACCATCGAGGTGAGCCCCGAGAACATCGTGACGAGCGGCTGTCTGGGGCCGGGCCAGATGCTCGAGGTCGACTTTGCCCGCGGGCGCGTCATCTACAATGACGAGCTGCGCGCCCGTTACGCCAAGGAAAAGCCCTACCGTGATTGGATTGCCGAGGAGACGCTGACCGTCGACGCGCTCGATGAGCCCGCCGCGCCCGCGTCCGCCGAGGACGCCGAGGTGCCCGCCGCCGTGCGTATGGCCAAGCTCGGCTACCACTGGGATGACGTCGACGAGGTCGTGCGTCCCATGGCCCAGCAGGGCAAGGCCCCGCTCGCCTCGATGGGCATCGATGCACCGCTGGCCTGCCTGTCCAAGAAGACGCGTTCGTTCTTTGACTACTTCTATCAGCTGTTCGCTCAGGTCACGAATCCTCCGATCGATGCCCTGCGCGAGCACATGGTGACTTCGACCACGCTCTACCTGGGCAACCACGGCAACCTGCTCGAGGATTCCCGCACGGCCTGTCAGCTGGTGCGCTTGGAGCGCCCATTGCTCAACGATGAAGAGTTCGAGCATATCTGTGCCATCGACCGTGTTGGCTTTAAGACCCGTCGCTTCCGTGCCGTCTACCGCCGCGATGCCGGCGAGGGCGCGCTGCAGGCTGCGCTCAAACAGCTTGCAGAGGACGTTGAGGCTGCGGTCCGCGATGGCGTGAACATCGTGGTGTTGAGCGATCGTGCCGCTGCGGGCGAGGTGCCCGTGCCGTCGCTGCTCGCTGTGGGCTGCGTGCATAACCACCTGATCCGCGCCGGCGTGCGTACCTTTGCCGACATCGTGGTGGAGAGCGGCGACGCCGTGTCTCCGCACGACTTTGCGGCACTGGTGGGCTACTCCGCGAGCGGCATCTATCCGTACAACGCACATGCGTGCATCCGCGATCTGGCGGCACACGGCGACCTGGACGTGACGGCCGAGCAGGGCATCGCCAACTACAACAAGGCTGCGACTGCCGGCATCGTCTCCATCATGTCCAAGATGGGCATCTCCACGGTGCAGAGCTACCATTCGGCGCAGATCTTCGAGGCCGTGGGCTTTACGCCGGAGTTCGTCAACGCGTACTTCGCCGGCACGGTGAGCCGTGTGGGCGGTATGGGCGTCGAGGACGTTGAGCGCGAGCAAAACGAGCGCTACGACGCCGCGCTCGCTATCCTTAAGAGCCCGGCTCCCGATCAGCTGCCCACGCTGGGTCTGACCAAGTGGCGCCCGCTCGGCGGCGAGGAACACCTCATCGACCCCCAGGCCGTCTACCTGCTGCAGACCGCCTGCCGTGAGGACAGCTACGACACCTTTAAGGAGTACAGCGCCCGCCTGCACCGCACCGGCCGTGCCGTGCGTCTGCGCGACTTGCTCGACTTTGATGCCAGCGGCCGCACGCCGGTTTCGCTCGACGAGGTCGAGCCCGCGCTCAACATCGTCCGCCGCTTTAACACCGGCGCCATGTCGTACGGCTCCATCAGCAAAGAGGCACACGAGTGCATGGCCATCGCCATGAACCGCCTGCACGGCCGTTCCAACTCCGGCGAGGGCGGCGAGGATCCGCGTCGCGAGACCCCGCTGGCTAACGGCGACTCCAAGAACTCCGCCATCAAGCAGGTGGCAAGCGCGCGCTTTGGCGTGACGAGCCGCTACCTGTGCAGCGCCTTCGAGATTCAGATCAAGATGGCCCAGGGCGCCAAGCCCGGCGAGGGCGGCCACCTGCCCGGCAAGAAGGTCTACCCCTGGATTGCCGAGGTCCGTCAGTCCACGCCCGGCATCGGCCTGATCTCGCCTCCGCCGCACCACGACATCTACTCTATCGAGGACCTGGCCGAGCTCATCTTCGACCTTAAGAACGCCAACCCCGGCGCACGCGTGTCGGTCAAGCTGGTCAGCGAGGCGGGCGTCGGCACCATCGCCACCGGTGTGGCCAAGGGTGCTGCCGACAAGATCTTGATCAGCGGTCACAATGGCGGCTCGGGTGCCGCTGCGCGCGACTCTATCTGGCATGCGGGTCTGCCGCTGGAGCTTGGCCTTGCCGAGGCCCAGCAGACGCTGCTGCAAAACGGCCTGCGCTCGCGCGTGGTGCTCGAGGCCGACGGCAAGCTCATGGACGGCACCGACGTTGCCGTCGCCTGCTTGCTGGGCGCCGAGGAGTTTGGCTTTGCGACCATGCCGCTCATCTCCATGGGCTGCCTCATGCAGCGCGACTGCCAGCAGGACACCTGCCCGGCCGGCATCGCTACGCAAAACTGCCGCCTGCGTCGCGGCTTCCGCGGCAAGCCCGAGCACGTCGAGCACTTTATGCTCTTTGTTGCCGAGCAGCTGCGCGAGGTCATGGCGAGCTTGGGCTTCCGCACCGTCGATGAGATGGTTGGCCATCCCGAGTGTTTGCGCCAGATCGAGGTGCCGGGCAACCGCAAGGCCAACCTGCTGGATCTGTCGCCCGTGCTGGCAAGCGCGACCTGTGAGTTCGGTGCCCATATCCCAGGCGCCGACGGTCGTCACTTCCTGCCGCAGATGGCCGCGGACAGCGAGCTCGACAAGACGCTCGACTCCACGCTGTTCGTGCCCTATACGGCCGATGCCCGTGCCCACTTGCGTCCGATTCGCTTCCGCGCTGATATCGCCAACGTCAACCGTTGCGTGGGCACCATCCTGGGTAACGCGGTGACCAAGGCACATCCCGAGGGCCTGCCCGCCGGCTCCATCACCATCGATTGCGATGGATCGGCCGGTCAGAGCTTTGGCGCCTTCCTGCCGCGCGGCATTACGCTCAACGTGTGCGGCGACGCCAACGACTACTTTGGTAAGGGCCTTTCGGGCGGCGAGGTGTCGGTGTGCCCCAACCCGCATGCGACCTACAAGTTCGACGAGAACATCATCGTGGGCAACGTTGCGTTCTTTGGTGCCACGAGCGGTCGCGGCTTCATTAACGGTCTTGCCGGCCAGCGTTTTGCCGTGCGCAACTCCGGTGCCACCGTGGTGGTCGAGGGCTGCGGCAACCATGGCTGCGAGTACATGACGGGCGGTCTGGCGCTCATCCTGGGCGAGGTCGGGCAGAACTTCGCCGCCGGCATGACAGGTGGCGTGGCCTATGTCTTTGACCAGTACGGCACGCTCGATGCCCGTGTGAACCACGAGAGCGTTGAGCTCAAGGCCCCGACGGCCGGCGAGCTGGCGCAGATTCGCGAGCTCATCCAGGAGCACGTGGACGCGACGCAGAGCCCGCGCGGCATTAAGTTGCTCTACAGCTTCGACTCGATTAGCAAGCACTTTGTGAAGGTCATTCCGACCGAGTACGAGCGCGTGCTGGCGATTGTCGCTGCTGCCGAGGCCGTGGGCAAGACGCATGCGCAGGCTGAGGAGCTGGCGTTTGACATTGTGACCGGTCGCGCCGACGCTGCTGATGTTGCCCGCTTTGACGTGGCGGGCGGAGCGGCTGTCGCTGGTGCTGTGCCCGCCGCCGCCAGCTCTGTTGCTTCGACCAAGAAGGAGGCGTAAGTGCCATGGGTAAGCCCGGTGCTTTTCTTGATATCGATCGCGTGACCCACGACCTTCGCTCCGTGGAGGAGCGCAGTCATGATTTTGATCCGCTGTACGTGGAGCTCGATGACGACGCGCGTCGCGCCCAGGCGAGCCGCTGCATGATGTGCGGCGTGGCGTTTTGCCAGATGGGCGCGAGCTTTGGCAAGGCACGCCCGAGCGGCTGCCCGCTGCACAACCTGATTCCCGAGTGGAATGAGCTGATGTACCGCGGCCGCTGGGACGAGGCTGCCGAGCGTCTGTCGCTCACCTCGCCCATGCCCGAGTTCACGAGTCGCGTGTGCCCGGCGCTTTGCGAGGCCGCGTGCAACCTGGGTTCGGTCGATGGCCAGCCCACGACGATCCATGACAACGAGCGTGCGATCAGCGACCATGAGTGGGCAAATGGCGGTCCGCGTCGCTTTGAGCCGGCAGGGGAGGGCGCACCCACGGTTGCCGTGGTGGGCTCCGGTCCTGCTGGCCTGGTGGCGGCATGGGAGCTTGCGCGTCGTGGCGCCCGCGTGACGGTGTTTGAGCGCGACGACCGCCCGGGCGGTCTGCTCATGTACGGCATTCCCAACATGAAGCTCGAGAAGTCCGTGGTCGAGCGTCGCGTGGCGCTCATGCGCGAGCTGGGCATTGTGTTTGAGCTGGGTGTCGACGTTACGAACCCTGCGGTGGCGGCCGAGCTCGATGACTTTGACGCCGTCGTGGTGGCTGCCGGCGCTCGTGCGCCCCGCGGTCTTTCGGCTGCGAACGTGGATGCTCCGGGCGTGGTGTATGCCGTGGACTACCTGACGGCTTCGACCGTCTCGGTGCTCGATGGTGGCGATCCCGCGGTGAACGCGCGCGGCCTGGACGTTGTGGTCATTGGCGGTGGCGATACTG
>CAUGJN010000117.1 GCA_959599635.1 uncultured Collinsella sp. | reverse complement strand
GTCCAGGTCTTCCAGGTCCTCCTCGGAGAGCTGCTCGCCGCGAATCATGGCGAGGAAGAGCTCTGCCAGGCGGCGAGCTTCCTCGACGGTCTCGCCGGTGATGAGGTCGGCCATGATGTCGGCACTTGCCTGGCTGATGGCGCAGCCGTGGCCGGTAAAGGAGGCCTCCTCGATTACGCCGTTCTCGACACGTAGCTGCAAGGTGAGCTCGTCTCCGCAGCTGGGGTTGATGCCGTCGTGCTCGTGCGTGGGGGCATCCATCTCGTACTTATAGTCGGGGTGCGAGTTGTGCTCCATAAATGTGGTGGAGGTGTACAGATTACCCATTGAACGTGCTCCAAACGTGATGCAGGCCGGCGATGAACTTGTCGATGTCGGCCTTGTCGTTGTAGAAGGCCACGCTGGCGCGGCAGCAGGCAAGGTTCTCGACGCCCAGCCAGGTGAGCAGCGGCTGCGCGCAGTGGTGACCGGCGCGGATGCAGACGCCGTCCATGTCCATGATGCTCGCGACGTCGTGCGGGTGGATGCCCTTGACGTTAAAGCTCACGACGCCGTGGTGGTTGTCCCAATAGATGGAGCCGATGATCTGAATAAAGTCGAGCTGCATGAGCTCGCCCATCAGGTAGTGGATGAGCGCCTGCTCGCGTGCCTGGATGTTCTCGTAACCCACCGTGTTGACCAGGTAATCGAGTGCGGCACCCGTGGCGAAGATGCCGGCGGCGTCCTGCGTGCCGGCCTCGAACTTCTCGGGGACAGGAGCCCAGACGGCGTCCTGCTCGGTGACCGAATCGATCATCTCGCCGCCGGTGAGCATGGGCGGCATGGCGTTGAGCAGGTCCATCTTGCCCCACAGTACGCCGATGCCCATGGGGCCCATGGCCTTGTGCGCGCTAAAGGCAAAGAAATCGGCGCCCAGGTCGGCCACATCGACCGACATGTGCGGCAGCGATTGCGCACCGTCGACGACCAGGTAGCCGCCGTACTTGTGCACGAGCTTGCCGAGATTCTTGACCGGGTTCTCGACGCCCAGCACGTTAGAGACCTGTCCCACGGCCAAGATCTTGGTCTTGGGGCCCACCTTGGCCAGAACCTCCTCGGTCGTGAGCTGGCCGGTCTTGGTGGGATAGAGGTAGACGAGCTTGGCACCGGTCTCGCGGCAGACCTGCTGCCACGGGATCAGGTTGGAGTGGTGCTCCATGATAGTGATGACGACCTCGTCACCGGGCTCGAGCACCGTGGGTGCAAAGCTCTTGGCGACCAGGTTGAGCGACTCGCTCGTGTTGCGGGTGAAGACGACCTCGTTGGCCTGGGAGGCGCCGATGACGTCGGCGATCTGCTGACGCACCTTCGCGATGGCCTCGGTAGCCTCGACGGACAGCGAGTACAGGCCGCGCAGCGGGTTGGCGTTCATGCGCTGGTAGAAGTCACGCTCGGCGTCGAGCACGCAGGCGGGGCGCTGCGCGGTGGCGGCGCTATCGAGGAAGGCGATCTCGGGATGCTGTTGGAACAGCGGGAACTGGCCCTTGTAGGGGTTGGTCTCGATGTCGACGGTAGGCCAGCCGCGCGAGGCCTCGTCGCTGGCGTCGAGTTCCATGGGTTCGGGGGCGGTACAGGTATCGCATTTAACGTGCTCGGTGTCGATCATGCGAGCTCCTCTTCAAAGTTATCGATCAGGTTGTTGCCCAGGCGGGCGACGGCGGCGCGGGTGCGCTCATCAGTGGCGGAAAGCGCGGCGTCCTCCAGCTTGGCGCGGATGAACAGGTCCTCGGCGGCGTTTTGGTCAAGGCCTCGGCAGGCGAGGTAGAACAGCTGCTCGTCGCGGACGTGGCCGATGGTGGCGCCGTGGTTGCCGGCGACGTCGTCCTCGTCGCACAGGATGACGGGGACGGTCTTGTTGTCGACGCCCTTGTTGGCGAGCAGCACGGTCTCGCGCTCGGTGCCGGTTGCGCCCTTGCAGCCGTGTACGAGGTCGATGGTGCCGCGATAGACCTTTTTGGACGTGCCGGTCAGCACGCCGTTGGCGTCGATCTCGCATTCGGTCTTGCGACCGCGGTGGCGCAGCTCGTAGTTAAAGTCGCGCACCTGCTCGCGGGCGCCCAGGTAATCGGTATCGATCGTCACCTTGGCGGTGTCGCCCAGCAGGTCGCCGGCAAGGCCGGTGGCGCTGGCGCCGGCACCCAGGACGGTGTGCTGCACGTTGACGCGCGCACCCTCGTCCAGGAACAGGCCGGTGTCGTCGAGTGCGATCCAGCTATCGTCGAGCGTCTGCGTGCAGGTCACGTTGACGGTGGCGTACTCGTGGGCGCAGACGCGCAGCACGGAGCCCACGACGCCCTCGCCGCTAACGGGAGAGTCTAGGGCAATCTGCAGGTCGAGCGTTGCCTGCGGGCGGGCGACGACGTCGATGGCGGCGATGGCCGCGGCGGCATCGATGCCGCTCGCGCGC
The DNA here is from genome assembly GCA_959599635.1 of uncultured Collinsella sp. GTDB lineage: Bacteria > Actinomycetota > Coriobacteriia > Coriobacteriales > Coriobacteriaceae > Collinsella. The sequence goes on along the minus strand of CAUGJN010000117.1, from coordinate 3,545 downwards.
ACAGTAACCGTGGCGTGCTGGTAGGCGGGCACATCAATAACGATGCGCTTGGTGGCGTGGTCTGCCAGATATGTGTAGGCAGCCTCGCCCATGCCGGTTTCGAAGGCCTCAGCGGGGGAGAGCTCCTCCTCGAGCTTAATGGCTCCGGCCTGGTAGACCGAGGTGGCGGGCACGTCGAGCTCGGTTTCGGGCGTGATGCGGGCGCGGTCGTCGGCGTCGCCGGGGGCGGAGGCGCGGCGCTCGGGGAAACGCTCGGCCATGGCTTCCATGGCGGCGTCGAACGCGTCTGTCACGCCAGTAAACTGCTCGTTCAAGCCCTCGACCTCAATGGTCTCGGCGGGAGCGGCGGCAAGCTCGTCAGAGAGCTCGAGCTTGGTCTGATTCATTTTCAGCCAGCCCCAGGTTGCTGCGGGCATCGCGTTTACCTGCTCGAGCGTGGTGGCAGCGGCGTTGGTTTCCTGTTTCATTATCCGATTGCTCCTTCCATCTCGAGCTTGATCAGGTTGTTCATCTCGACGGCGTACTCAAGCGGCAACTCCTTGGAGACCGGGTTGGCAAAGCCGTTGACAATCATGGTGCGGGCCTCTTCCTCCGAGATGCCGCGGCTCATCAGGTAAAACACCTTGTCGTCGCCGATACGGCCGATGGTGGCCTCATGGCCGATATCGACGTTCTTGGCGCGGATGTCCATGGCGGGGATGGTGTCGGAGCGGCTCTGATCGTCGAGCATGAGCGACTGACAGCTCACGGTTGCCTTGGAACCCTCGGCCTTGGGCGTGGCCACAATGGAGCTGCGGAACGTCTGGATGCCGCCGCTTTTGGAAATGCCCTTGGTCTCGACGGTTGCCGAGGTCTCGGGTGCGTTGAGCACGACCTTGCAGCCGGTGTCCAGGTTCTGGCCGGCGCCGGCAAAGGTAATGCCGGTAAAGCTCGAGCGGGCGCGACGGCCGTTGAGCACGCTCATGGGGTAGAGGTAGCCCACGTGGCTGCCGAAGGAGCCGCTGATCCACTCGATGTCGCCGTCCTCGTCCACGCGCGCACGCTTGGTGTTGAGGTTGTACATGTTCTTGGACCAGTTCTCGATGGTCGAGTAGCGCAGGTGCGCACGCTTGCCCACAAAGAGCTCGACGGCGCCGGCGTGGAGGTTGGCCACGTTGTACTTGGGCGCGGAGCAACCCTCGATAAAGTGCAGGTCGGCGTCGTCCTCGACGATGATGAGCGTGTGCTCAAACTGGCCGGCGCCCTTGGCATTAAGGCGGAAGTAGCTCTGCAGCGGGAAGTCCAACTTGGTGCCCTTGGGCACGTAGACAAACGAGCCGCCCGACCACACGGCGCCGTGCAGGGCCGCAAACCTGTGGTCGGTGGGCGGGATGAGCGTCATAAACTTCTCGTGGATGAGCGGCTCCCACTGCGGGTCGTGCAGGGCCTCCTCGATGCCGGAGTAGACGATGCCCATCTTGGACGCAGTGTCCTGCATGTTGTGGTAGACCAGCTCGGAGTCGTACTGCGCGCCGACGCCCGCCAGATAGCTGCGCTCGGCCTCGGGGATGCCCAGGCGCTCAAAGGTATTCTTGATGTCGTCGGGCACCGACTCCCAGTCGTGCTTTTGGTCGGTGTTGGGCTTGACGTAGGTGACGATGTTGTCCATGTCCAAGCCCTCGATGGAGGGACCCCACGTCGGGTCGGGAAAACGATTGAAGATCTCGAGGGACTTTAAGCGCAGGTCGAGCATCCACTGCGGCTCGTCCTTCTTGGCGCTGATCTCGCGCACGATGTCGGGCGTGATGCCGGTGTCGAGGCGCTCGAATCCCTCCTCGCCGTAGGAGAAGTCGTAGAGGCTGCGGTCGATGTCCGCGACCTCGGTGCGGTTCCTGGTCATTGCGTCGCCCCTTTACGCCTGCTGCTCGGCAGCGGCGGCCTCGGCCTGGGCGCGCTGCTCGGCGGCCTCGCGCTCGAAGGTCTCAAAACCGTTCTTGTCGATCCAGGGGATGAGCGAGGCGTCGTCCTCGCGCACGATGTGGCCCTTGACCATAACGTGGACGCGGTCGACATCAAGGTGCTCCAGGATGCGCGTGTTGTGCGTGATGATGAGCATGGAGCCGTCGCAGCTCTTGCGGTAGGCGTCCATGCCGTGGCTGACGGTGGACAGGGCGTCGACGTCCAGGCCCGAGTCGGTCTCGTCCAGGATGGCGAGCTTGGGCTGCAGCAGCAGAAGCTGGAGCATTTCTACCTTCTTCTTCTCGCCGCCCGAGAAGCCCACGCCCAGCTCGCGGTTGAGGTAGGCGGTATCCATGTTGAGCTCGGCCGCGAGCTCTTTGACGCGACGGCGGAACTCCTTGCCCTTCATCTCCAGACCGGGGCGGCCGGCGATGCTGGCGCGCAAAAAGCTCGACAGCGGCACGCCCGGGATCTCGACCGGGGCCTGGAAGCTCAGGAACAGGCCGGCACGCGAGCGCTTGTCGGTGGTGAGCTCGGTGATGTCCTGGCCGTCAAAGATGATGCGGCCGTCGTTGACGGTGTAGACGGGGTCGCCCATGACCAGGTGACCAAGGGTGGACTTACCCGCGCCGTTGGGGCCCATCAGCACGTGGGTCTCGCCGGCGGCGACTTGCAGGTTGACGTTGTGGAGGATGGTCTTCTCGTCCACGGAGGCAGTCAGACCTTCGATGGAAAGCAGCGGATTTGTGCTCATGCTGTCCCTCTCTGTATATGGTGTACTCATAGGTGTACTAAACCCTAGGAATCTTCTCGGAATAAAGTTACTATGGGTTCGGCGTTAGTCAAGGGAAAACCCGACTAATCCACTCGACTTTTCAAATTCTGGGACAAAATAACCTGTTGTGTTTGTCCCACTTACTTAAGATTTGGGACAAACAAACCTGGTTATGTTGTCCCAGATGCGATGGGAGGGTAGGTATGCTCATTTCTTCCAAGGGCCGCTATGCCCTCCGGCTGATGATCTATATCGCGGCGCTGGGCGACGCCGAGGGCAAGATTGCCTTGCGCGAGGTTGCCGACCGCGAGCATATCTCGCAAAAGTATTTGGAACAGCTGGTTCGTCCGCTTATGAAGGCTGGCCTGCTTAAGAGTGTGCGCGGCAAAGGCGGTGGCTACATGATGGCCAAGGACCCCGCCGAGGTGCGTGCCGGCGACATCCTGCGCGCTGTCGAGGGCAGCACGGCGCCCGTGGCGTGCGACGGCATCGACAACAGCTGCGCCCGCAGCGATTTGTGCTCGACCGTCAAGTTCTGGCGCGGTCTGGACGACGTGATCGAAAAGTACGTCGACGGCGTGACGTTGGCCGACCTGGCCATCGTCCCCGAGATCAACTTTGACATTAAGCTGTAGGTTGAGCGCAATTCCTTAAGATTTCGCGGAGGGTTGTTGCCGTTTACCGAGGGGTTGTTGTGCAACAACGGGCGAGCTGCAATACTTACTCTAATCTTTGCAAACTGCACTTTAACTACACCAATGCAGGGAGGATCTTATGCAGCCCAAGCATTCTGCTATTGTCGCGGGCCTGACGCTGGCGCTTTCGTTTGGCG
>CAUGJN010000116.1 GCA_959599635.1 uncultured Collinsella sp. | reverse complement strand
CGGCCATCCAGTCGATGACGCGCTGATCCCAGTCGTCGCCGCCCAGGTGGTTGTCGCCCGAGGTGGACAGAACCTCAAACACGCCGTCGGCGAGGTCGAGGATGGAGACGTCGAAGGTGCCGCCGCCCAGGTCGAAGACCAGGATGCGCTGGTCGGTGCCCTGCTTGTCCAGGCCATAGGCAAGAGCAGCAGCAGTCGGCTCGTTGACGATACGCTTGACGTTGAGGCCGGCGATCTTACCGGCGTCCTTGGTGGCCTGACGCTGGGCGTCGTTGAAGTAGGCCGGGACGGTGATGACGGCGTCGGTGACGGTCTCGCCCAGATACTTCTCGGCGTCGGCCTTCATCTTTGCGAGCGTCATGGCGCTCACCTGCTCGGCGGTGTAATCCTTGCCCTCGATGTCGACGACGGCACGGCCGCCCTGACCCTCCTTGACCTCATACGGCACGGTCTTGATCTCGGAGGTGCACTCGGAGTACTTGCGGCCCATGAAGCGCTTGATGGAGAACACGGTGTTCTTGGGGTTGGTGACAGCCTGGTTCTTAGCGGCCTTACCCACGACGCGGTCGCCGTCGGCACGGAAGCCCACGACAGACGGGGTGGTGCGGTCGCCCTCGGCGTTCACGATAATGGTCGGAGAACCGCCCTCGAGGACGGCCATTGCGGAGTTAGTAGTACCAAGGTCGATACCAAGAATCTTGCCCATTAGAAATTCCCTCTCTCTTTTGCGTTCGCGCCGCCTCGACGATCTGTCGCGCGGCGCTTCGGCTTGTCTTTCAGGATGTAGTGTATCCCCTTATGGGCCGGAATATACAAAATCTAAGTCAATTCATATAAGATTTCTTATTGTTGAGAGTTTAGGTTCTTAAATGCGCAGGTAGATGCGTTGAATGAGTTCTCGGCAAATCTATTGAGATCTATGTAGAGATGGCTGAGGTTTGCGTCCGGGGGTGCCTGGGGGCCGTCTTGCGGCAAGCGCATCCCGGTTTGAGCGTGGATTCCGGGTCGCAGTTTCCGCTAGCGGGCCCAACCGGAAACTGCGACCCGGTTTTCGGCCAAATAACGGGATGCCCTTTCCGCAGGCGCGCTCAATAGGTCAATATTACAAGTCACCTATAGCTAACATTTGCGCAGCTCAACGGCCCCACCTGCGCGTTTTTTAGTAAACCTTGGCATACTCGGCGAACGGTATGAAGATGCCGGCCAGAGGGTATTGCAAACGGTCGCTCCCGTGGTATGTTTTTGCCCGAATCAAACCGGCGCGCATCGCCTGTAGCGTCGGTCAACAGAGAGGAAACTACCATGGCTCATCCCGTAATTGATGCCGACGAGTGCATCGCTTGTGGCGTTTGCGTCGACTCCTGCCCCGCTGGCGTTCTGGAGCTCCAGGACGTCGCTACCGTCGCCGACGAGGACTCCTGCGTCGCCTGTGGCGCTTGCCAGGACGCTTGCCCCGCTGGCGCGATCACCGAGATCGTCGAGGAGTAACAACTCCCCCACTTGCACACTCAAAAGTACACCGTGCACAAAAAAGGAGGCTTCCGCATCGCCGCGGAGGCCTCCTTTTGTTTGTACAGGCAGCTAATTGGGGACGGGGCTACCTTGGCAGTTGCGGTGGAATAGTTCCTGGCTCATTGCTTAGGTGCCGATTGTAGGAACTATTTCACCGCAACTTATATAGACAGTATCGGGTTAGGACAAATCATCCTCGTAGGGCATTAAATCGGCAAGGTAGCCCTTCTCCTTGAGCATGGCCTCGATCTCGTCGAGAGTTTGCTCGTCATCTGCCGCAATGCGATGGAAGTGATAGCCACTCGTCACCGTTAATAGTGGAAAGCTCTTGCCGCTCTCGATATCGTGCAGGTAGCGCTCAACATCGCGACGATTGCGAATGTCCAGGTCGGCCGTGATCTTACCGTACACGCGGTGATTGACGATCACGTTGAGCACGGCGCCGCCGGCGTCGACGATACTCGTGAGCTCATCGCCTGCCTGCTCCACGCTGTGGCGAACCTTGACCAAGCGCGTGGGCACGGCGGGGCTGCTGGGGGCCTCCTGTAGTACATAGCCGCGATTGGTGGCGACGATATCGTGCCCGTCGGCGCGCAGCAGGGCGATGTCCTGCACCACGACCTGACGGCTCACGCCCACCTCGCGGGCAAGAGCACTGCCCGAGACAGGATCTTTGGCTTCCTCGAGCACGGCCATGATGGAACGGCGACGCTCGCGTGCATTCATTATTTACCGTCCAGCAGACGCAGGTGCTTAAGCGAGAGGTCGAGAATAGGCGCAGAGTGCGTCAATGCCCCCGAGCTAATAAAGTCAACGCCCAGGTCGGCAAGCGCGCGGATATTGTTAGCGTCCACGTTGCCCGAGCACTCGGTCTTGGCGCGACCGGCGATAAGCTCGATGGCGGCGGCCATGTCGTCATGGGTCATGTTGTCGAACATGATAATGTCGGCACCGGCCTCCACGGCTTCGCGTACCATGTCCAGGTTCTCGCACTCAATCTCGACCGTCGTGGTAAACGACGCGTGGGCGCGCGCCATCTCGATCGCGCGCGTCACGCCACCGGCGGCATCGATGTGGTTGTCCTTGAGCATGACGGCTGTCGACAGGTTGTAGCGATGGTTGCTGCCGCCGCCGATCTCGACCGCCGCCTTCTCGAAAACGCGCATGCCCGGCGTGGTCTTGCGTGTGTCGACAAGCACGGTCTTGGTACCCTCGAGCGCCGCTGCCATTCTGTGCGTATAGGTAGCGATACCGCTCATGCGCTGCAGGTAGTTGAGCGCCACGCGCTCGCCCGAAAGCAGCACGCGCGCATCGCCGCGCACCTGGCCCACGTGGTCGCCGGCGTGCACCTCGTCACCGTCGGCAACATCAAACAGCACCGAGCTCTGCGAATCCAGCAGCTCAAAGGTGCGGGCGAACACATCCAAGCCCGCGATGATGCCATCGGCCTTGGCGATGAGCTCCACCGTGGCAGGGCGCGCCGTGGGGCACACGCTCGCCGTGCTCACGTCCTCAAACGTAATGTCCTCTCGTAGAGCCTGCAGAATCAGATCATCGACGACGAGCTTCATGGTAATGGGATTCATGGTCTACTCCTCCACGGCCTGCGTGCCGGCGGCACGGGCCAAATCATCGATTGCCAGGGAGTCGGCGCTCAGGGCGCGATGGCGGCCATCGAGCGCGGGCTCGCCCGCCTGCTCCACGGCGAGCGACTCGCCGGTGCGCATGTACCACGCGGCGCGACGACCCCAGACCAGCGCCTCGAGCAGGCTGTTTGATGCAAGGCGATTCTTGCCGTGAACGCCGTTGCAGGCCGTCTCACCGGCTGCGTAGAGCTCGGGCATCGAGGTGCGGCCGTCCTTGTCGACCCACACGCCGCCCATAAAGTAGTGCTGCGTAGGCGTAACGGGGATGGGCTCGTCCAAGATGTCGCGGCCGTCCTCCAAGCAGCGTGCGCGAATGTTGGCAAAGTGCCCGGTCACTACATCGCGCTCGACGGGGGCAAAGCTCAGCCACTCGTGCTCAGTACCGTCCTGCTTCATCTGCTCGCGAATAGCGGCGGCGACCACATCGCGCGGCCGCAACTCGTCGGTAAAGCGCTCGCCGGCGGCGTTGAGCAAAATCGCGCCCTCGCCGCGGCAGCTCTCGCTGATCAGGAAGGTGCGGCCTGGCTGCGGCGAGAACAGTCCCGTGGGGTGGATCTGCACGTAGTCCAGGTGCTCCATCTTAATGCCATGCTCCTGAGCGATGTAGCAGGCATCGCCCGTGAGCTGTGAATAGTTGGTCGAGTGGTCGTATACGCCGCCGATGCCGCCCGTTGCCCACAGCGTGTGACGGGCATGGATCTTAAACGGCTCGCCGGCATGCGCGCCCTCGGCGGCATTTACCAGCTCGTCGGCGGGACGAACCGAGTTGTCCTCGTCCACAGGAACGGCGACGACACCGGCACACACCGTGGCGCCGTCGCGCTCGCCCGTCAGGATGTCGGTCATGGCCACGTGCTCCAAAATCTGCACGTTATCCAGTTTGCGAACGGCTTGGAGCAGCTTGGTCGTGATCTCCTTGCCCGTAATGTCGGCATGGAAGGCAATGCGGGGGCGGCTGTGCGCGCCCTCGCGGGTAAAGTCGAGGCTGCCGTCGGCCTTGCGCTCAAAGTCCACGCCCATCGCCAGCAGGTCGTTGATGACCGAGCGGCTCGAGCGGATCATGATGTCGACGCTCTCGCGGCGGTTCTCGTAGTGGCCGGCGTGCATGGTGTCCTCAAAGAAGGCATCGTAGTCCGAGCCCTCGGGCAGCACGCAAATGCCGCCCTGCGCGAGCATCGAATCGCACTCGTCGACAGTGCCCTTGGAGAGCATGATCACGCGCATGCTCGTCGGCAGGTTGAGAGCCGCATACAGGCCCGCTACGCCGCAGCCGGCGATGACGACATCGCACTCCATATCGGGGTATTGCTTGGTTTCCACAGGAATCCTCTCCCTTGAATGTGACATAAGGGACCGTCCCTCACGCCGCATTGTTCTAGCGCGCTGCGTACTCGAGCATGCGATCCAGCGTGAGCTTGGCCTGGTCGGCGGCCTCGTCCGACACGCCGATCTGCACCTCGCCCTCGCCCGTCTCCAGGCAGCGCACGAGCTTTTCGAGCGTGATGAGATCCATGTTGACGCAGGTGGGCTGCACCGCAGGGAAGTAGAACTTCTTGCCGGTGCCCTGGCAGCGGCGCTCGAGCTCGTAGAGCACGCCGCGGACCGTCACGATAATGAACTCGCTCGCGTCGGACTCCTCGGCATACTTGATGATGCCGGCGGTAGAGCCGATGTAGTCGGCCTCAGCCAGGACGTCGGCCTTGCACTCAGGATGCGCCAGCACGAGCGCGTCGGGGTGGGCCTCCGTCGTGTCGACAATCTGCTCGACGGTGATGATGTGATGGCGCGGGCAGTAACCGTTGTTGAGGATGACGTGCTTTTGCGGCACCTGCTCGGCTACGAAGCGGCCCAGGTTCTGGTCGGGAATGAACAAGATGTGCTGCTGCGGCAGCTCGGAGACGATCTTGACGGCGTTTGAGCTGGTAACGCACACGTCACTCCAGCTCTTGATCTCGACCGTGGAGTTGACGTAGCAGACCACGGCCAGGTCGTCGCCGTACTCGGCGCGCGCCGCGTCGACCGTCTCACGCTTGACCATGTGCGCCATGGGACAGTCCGCGCCCGGCTCGGGCAGCAGCACGGTCTTGGTGGGATTGAGCAGCTTGGCGCTCTCGCCCATAAACTCCACGCCGCACAGCACGATGGTCTGCTGCGGCAGGCTCTTGGCAAGCTTTGCCAGGTAGAAGCTGTCGCCGACGTAATCGGCAACAGCCTGAACCTCGGGCGCCACGTAATAGTGCGCCAGGATCACCGCGTCGCGTTGGGTTTTAAGTTGCTGAATGGCCTCGACGAGCTCTGCGGGCACCAGTGCCGCGCGCTCCGTTGCCGTCGTTGCCGATGCTAGGCCGGCCGCGATATCGCGTGCAAGCTCCGACGCATCCATGTTCGCGCTCTGTGCCATCAAGGCCCCTCTCTTTTGGCGAATCTTGGGGCTTTAGTATGACACCTAGGTTTACAGCTGACAAGACAGCTGTAAACCTAGGTGTAAAGTTGAAATAAAGATTCGACCATGCGGCAAGTCCATATTCGAACTGGCAAGCTGAGGATAGCCGAGCTCTCGATAACGCAGGAGGCATCTTTCGCCACCGCAATACCGCTCGGCGCGAGTTGCGCACCGTGAGGCACGAACGGGCGCTCCCCCGCGAGTGGTCCGCGTCCAATGTGGCAAAATCGAACTACTAAGGGGGCTCAGAATGCTCAAGATTATTGCCTGCGACGATGACGTCGCTTTTCTAGATAGACTGCACCGGATGATCGACCGTTGGTCGATCGAGACGGGCACGGCGGTCGATGTTGCGCTCGTCACGCGCGGCGAGGACCTGCTGGCGCGCCATGCCGCGTCGCGCGCCGACATCATCCTGCTCGACATGATCATGCCGCTCGTCAACGGCATGGACACCGCACGCGAATTGC
>CAUGJN010000115.1 GCA_959599635.1 uncultured Collinsella sp. | reverse complement strand
GAACAGGAGAGCACTTAATGTGCTCTCCGTCGTGAGCAGGACTGTAGAGCAGCAAACTTAACCCCTGCCCCGGCACCCGGCGGGCAAACCCTCCCTTGTACTCTATCAAGGTAAAGTGTATGATTCTGGACGTTACATGACTCACTTTACCTAACTAAAGTGCTATCGAGGGGGAATACCATGAATACCGATATGTCTCGTCGTCAGTTTGTTGGTCTAGCCGGCTCGCTCGCCACGGTGCTTGGCCTTGGTCTTGTCGGTTGCGGCGGTGGTGCCGGCAAGGGCTCCGCTGCCGGTTCTGCCGCAGCCAAGGATGTGAAGGGCGCTGCGGAGTCCAAGAAGCTCGTGGTGGGCTTTGATAAGTCCTATCCTCCGTACGGCTTTGTGGGCGATGACGGTGAGTACACGGGCTTTGACCTCGACCTTGCCAAGGCCGTTGCCGATAAGCAGGGCTGGGAAGTCGATTACGAGGCCATCGATTGGGATGCCAAGGACACGCTGCTCAACTCCGGCGCCATCAACTGCATCTGGAACGGCTTTACCATGGAGGGCCGCGAGGACGACTACACGTTCTCCGAGCCGTACATGCTCAACGAGCAGGTGCTGGTGGTAAAGAAGGATGCAGGCATCAAGAGCTGGGACGATCTTGCCGGCAAGACCGTGATTACCCAGACCGATTCCGCTGCGCAGGATGTGCTTGAGGGTGACCAGAAGGATCTGGCGGCGACGTTTGCCACGCTCGACACCATCGGTGAGTACAACACGGCGTTTATGCAGCTCGAGAGCGGCGCGGTCGATGCCGTGGCTTGCGACCTTTCGATTGCCCAGTATCAGCTTGCCGCCAAGCCTGATGCTTATACGCAGCTTGATGAGCCGCTGTCCAGCGAGCACTACGCCGTCGGCTTTAAGAAGGGCGACACCAAGTCGGCCGACGCCGTGACCGAGTCGCTCAAGGCGCTCTACGAGGACGGCACAGTCAAGGACCTGTGCGACAAGTATTCAAGCTATGGTCTTTCCTTCGACAACTGGGTGCTCAAATAGCGGCTTTCCCAGGCACCCGATTTTGCCGTTCAAACCGTCGCTTGCGTACATTTAGTACGCGGCGCTCCTCTTTCACGGCAAACTCGGGCACCTGGAAAACCCGCTTTAGCATTGGGTTCGCTGTTCCGTTACTGTGAAAGAGAGCTTGGGTTGTCTATTCAGGTCATGATGCAGATGCTTGGCCAGGGATTCTTGGTCAGCTTGCAGCTGTTTGTGCTAACGCTGCTGGGGTCGATTCCGTTGGGAATCCCCGTGGCGTTTATGCGCATGAGCAAAATTACGCCGCTCCGCTGGATTGCGCGCATCTACATTTCGGTCATGCGCGGTACGCCGCTCATGCTGCAGATGTTTGCCATCTACTTTGCCCCGTACTACGTGTTTGGCATTTCGCTCACGCCCGATTCCAAGTGGACGGCGTGCGTCGTGGCGTTCATCATCAACTACGCCGGCTATTTTGCCGAGATCTATCGATCGGGCCTGCAGTCCATTCCGCGCGGTCAATATGAGGCCGCCGAGGTGCTGGGCTACTCGCGCATGCAAACGTTTCTGTATATCGTGATGCCGCAGGTCGCCAAGCGTATTCTGCCGGCGATGGGCAACGAGATCATCACACTGGTCAAGGACACGTCGCTGGCGTTTGCCATTGGCGTGGGTGAGATGTTCTCGACGGCCAAGGCGCTGGTCGCCTCGCAGGTGAGCATGGTGCCGTTTGCAATCGCGGCGCTGATCTACTGGGTCTTTAACTTCGTCGTCGAGATGCTGCTGGGCGCTGCCGAGAAAAAATTGGATTACTACCATGATTAATTCGGTAATGAATATATCGAACGCGCGTAAGGCGTTTGGCGGCAATGAGGTGCTCAAGGATATCTCGCTTGAGGTGAAGCGTGGCGAGGTCGTGGCGATTATCGGACCTTCGGGTGGCGGCAAGTCCACGCTGCTGCGGTGTGCCACGCTGCTCGAGACACTCGACGGAGGCTCGCTCTCGTTTGGAGACCTTGCCGTTGCGACGGATGCGGGTTCGGGCGCGGTCTATGCGAAGGGCGATGTGCCCAAGCAAGCGCGCTCGCGGTTTGGCCTGGTGTTTCAGAACTACAATCTGTTCCCGCACTATACCGTGATGAAAAACATCATCGATGCGCCGATTCGTGTGCTTAAGCGTCCGCGCGAGCAGGCGGAAGCCCGCGCTCACGAGCTGATTGCGCAAATGGGGCTGACGGGCAACGAGAACAAGGTGCCGTGTGAGCTTTCGGGCGGTCAGCAGCAGCGCGTGAGTATTGCCCGCGCCCTAGCGCTCGATCCGGAAATCTTATTCTTTGACGAGCCGACCTCGGCGCTCGATCCCGAGCTGACGGCCGAGGTGCTGCGTGTCATTAAGGACCTCGCTGCGCAGAACATGACGATGGTGATCGTGACCCACGCAATGCAGTTTGCGCGCGATGTTGCCGACCGCGTGGTCTTTATGGATGGCGGTCGTATTGTCGAGGAGGGTCCTGCCGAGCAGGTCATCGACCATCCGCGCGAGCAGCGCACCCGTGAGTTCTTGAGCCGTATCGAGGGGTAGGCTCAGCTATTTGCTCAACTGTTTATTGAGGTGAAACCGCCGCAGGTCTTATCATCTGCGGCGGTTTTTTGCATCCGCGGGGTTCAATAATCGCCTTGCAAGCTCGCCCCCTCCTCTCGCCGCCTGTATCCATACGCGTGCCGAAAGGTCTGCATGGACAGGCGGCTGCAAGGGTAGGGTGGTGGCATAGGACATTTGGAGGGTGAGTCGGCTCGGCTGCCGACCATGCTGCTCCCGGGACGGCATCGACCGCGAACTCTCCCCGTTGGCGTCGCGCATTGCGCGCGGCCCTGCAAGGAGGTCATCATGGGTGCTCCCAAGACCGGCAATGTAAGGAACGTGGTGCTCGTAGGCCAAGGCGGGGTGGGCAAGACTTCACTCGCCGAGGCCATGCTCCACCTTTCCGGCAAGACCGCCCGCCTGGGCGGCCACGACGGCACCAAGCCCACGCTCGACTATGACCCTGAAGAGGTCAAGCGTTCATTCTCCATCTCGACGACCATCGCGCCGATCGACTGGAAGGGCGCCCGCATCAACGTGCTCGATGCCCCGTGCTACCCCGATTTTATCGGTGACGCCTTTGCCGCTATGAGCGTTTGCGAGACGGCTCTGTTTGTGGTCGACGCCGAGGCCGGTCCGCAGCCTACGACCGTTAAGCTTTGGTATGCGGCGGAGGACCTGCGTCTGGCGCGTGCGGTGTTCGTGAACCGCCTGTCGCGTTCCGAGGCCAGCTTTACGACCACGATGGACCTGCTGCAGGAGCGTTTTGGTACGCGTTTGGGCGCCGTGACCCTTCCCTGGGGCGAGGGCGAGGACTTTAACGGCATTATCGACCTGGTGCGCATGAAGGCGCGCCATTGCAACGGCACCGAAGCCGTTGAGTCGGAGATTCCCGAGGAGTATCGTGCCCAGGCCGAGGAGGCTCACGACCATCTGTGCGAGCTGGTGGCCGAGGCTGACGACGAGCTGATGATGAAGTACCTGGAAGGCGAGGAGACGCTGACGCAGGAGGAGCTTGAAGGCCTGCTGTCGAAGGCGATCGCCGAGCGCATCTTTGTGCCGGTCTTTGCGGGCGATTGCATTAAAGAGCAGGGCGTCAACTCGCTGATGGATGACATCGCGACGTACTTCCCGGCGCCGACCGACTATGGCGAGATGCCGCTCATTGACGGCGATTCGCTCAAGATTTCGAGCGACGATGACCGCCCGGTGGCGTTTGTGTTTAAGACGCTGGTCGATCCGCAGCAGGGCCGCATCAGCTTTATCAAGGTGCTGACGGGCACGCTTGAGCCGGGCCTTGAGCTGATCAACGCGCGCACCCGCAAGAGCGATCGTCTGGCTCACCTGTATGTGATGTGCGGCCGCGACATGACCGAGGTCGGTCACGCCTATGCCGGCGACATTATCGTGGCGCCCAAGCTGGCGGCAGAGACGGGTGACACGCTCTCCATTACCGGCAAGGTCGAGGCGGCGGCGTTTAAGTTCCCCAACTCGCAGTACCGCATTGCCATCGAGGCCGAGAATCGCGGCGACGAAGAGAAGCTCTACACGTTTATCGAGAAGGCTTGCAAGGCCGATCCGACCATGAGCATCGACCGTGACGAGGAGACGGGCCAGACTATCATCTCCGCCGTGGGCGAGGCACAGGTTTCGGTGCTGCTCAACCGTTTGGAGGACCGCACCAAGGTCGTGGCCAAAAGCGTGCCGATCCGCATTCCGTATCGCGAGACCATCCGCCGCACGGCAAGCGCCCAGGGTCGCCACAAGAAGCAGACCGGCGGCGCCGGTCAGTACGGCGACTGCTGGCTGCGCGTGGAGCCGCTCATTGGGCCCGACGGCACGAGCGACGGCTATGAGTTTGTTGACGAGGTCGTGGGCGGCCGCATCCCGCGCTCGCTCATCCCCGCCGTGGACAAGGGTGTCCAGGAGACCATGAAAGACGGCATCATTGCCGGCTACCCGCTCACGGGCATTCGCGTGGCTGTGTACGACGGCTCGTATCACAGCGTCGACTCCAACGAGATGGCGTTCCGCGCGGCGGCTCGCATCGGCCTGCGCAAGGCGTGCGCCGATGCCGACCCGGTGGTGCTGGAGCCCATCGAGGAAATTACGGTGACTATCCCCGAGAGCTACGCCGGCGCCGTGATGGGCGACATCTCGGCCTCGCGCGGTCGCGTGACGGGCATGGAGACCGATGAGCGCGGAGACACCGTGGTCATTGCCCAGGCGCCGCTTGCCGAGCTGACGGATTACTCGACGCGCCTGCGCTCTATCACGCGCGGCACGGGCGACTTTACCATGAAGCCCGCAGGCTATGAGCAGGTGCCCTATGACGTTCAGGCCAAGCTGGTCGAGCGCTATGAGGAGGCCCGCGCCAAGTAACGTGTGGTTTTGCCAGCAATGTAGGTGCTGACGAAAAGGCCGCCCTGGGCAACCGGGGCGGCCTTATTTGATCCCTTGGGGACGGAGGAAAACGGATCATGTTAGGTTCGGGGGCAGCTTGGCTGGCCCTAGTCTCCCGAGGCCTGGTTGCGGCCGGTGGCGTAGTCGATCTGCACATGCGGCTGCAGGTTGTAGCAGTACACGTGGAAGCACAGCGTCTTGCCGTGGTCCTCGACCGACTGTGCCTCCAGGCGCACGCCGCGGCAGACAAGTTCTTCTTCGTTGTACATGGGCGTGATGCGATAGAGCACATGGTTGCCCGTGTCGCGGATGTAGCCGAGAATCTGCTCTTCAAACGGCAGCATGCCCGTTTCATTGAGATAGCGCGTGCCGGTGAGGAGATTTTTGCGGTTGGCGTTTTCGCCGCAGAGCGACCAGGCGATAAGGTGGCAGCGGTTGTAGAGGCTCTGGCCCGGAATAAAGTCGTAGCGCTGCTGATGCCATCCGGCGGGGTGGATACGCGAGATGTCGCCGCGCTTGCCCTGACCGAGCGACTCGGGGCCCACGCAGGCAAGCGCTTTGCGTGTGCGGCCCAAGCTGTCGAGCTTGGAGAACTTCTTAAAGCAGCCCTCTTCGGTGGCGCGCTCGTATTCATCGAGCGTGAATGACGGCGTGCCGAGCGGGTGCGTGCTGTCGGCGCGCAGGGCAACGTAGGGGTTGCCCGCGTAGTCGGGAATGCTGCTGAGATATACGCCGCGGGCGCGGTCGAGATCGGGGTTTTCGACCTCGTCGATGGGGGTGGCGGCGCCGTCTGTGGAAGCGTCGTTACCGGTGTCGGTCGCGGCGGAATCGGAATCATGGCCAACGTCCTGGCTGTTTTGAGGGTCCGGGGAGCTCGCTGTTCCCGATTCGAGTCGGGCAACCAGGTCTGCCTCGTCGTCGGTGCGGCTGGGACTCTCGTTTTGTTTTTCGGCCAGAGCCGCCGCCTGCTCATCGCTTTGCGACGACAACAGCTTGGGCGCTCCGTCGAGCGACCCTGTGAACAGCGCAAACCCCAGCACCACGGCGGTGCCGATGGAAAGTACTTGCTTGTAG
>CAUGJN010000114.1 GCA_959599635.1 uncultured Collinsella sp. | reverse complement strand
GTTCCTGGCCGCCCGGATATCGGAGGCCCTCGACGAGGCCGGGGCCCTCGAGGCCGAGACGGCGGCGCTGCTCGAGGGCGACGAGACCTACGCGTGCCTGCTCACCGTGCCCGGCATCGGCCCGAGGACCGCGGCGCAGCTCGCGGTGTCGGTCGACATCGGGAGGTTCCCGGACCACGACCACCTGGCCTCGTACTGCGGCATAGCCCCGAGGGTGAGGAGCTCCGGAACGTCGGTGAGGTCGGCCAGGGCGTCCAGGCGCGGCGACGCGAGGCTCAAGTCCCTGCTGATCTTCTCGTGCAACAGCCTGGTGAGGTCCTCGGGGCGCTACGGCGAGTACTACCGGGCCTGCAGGGCGCGGGGCATGGGGCACGGGCGGGCGCTCAAGGCCGTCGCGAGGAAGCGGCTCAGGGCGATATACGCCGTGATGCGCGACCGGGTGCCCTACCGGGAGTAGCCCCGACGGTTGACAAAACTATAGGAACACCCAATGACTAAGTTGCAGGTGGCGGCGGTTGTGTTACACTAACGCTGCGTAGTTGACGCAATCATCTCGATACAGATCAATGATGTCCGTCGTTTTGAACGGAACTAGACTGTTTAGCCGCCCTGAAGGTTTATGCAGGGAGCATGTGATCACAGGGCTTGAAAAGAAAGTTGAGCAAACACTGTGTCTGATCAACAGCAAGAAAACGAAATAACGACGACGCAGGCCGCTCCCGCTGCACCGGTTGCGTCGGACCAGGTCGCGGCGCCCGCGCAAGCCTCGGCTCCTGAGACGCCTAAGGCTGCTTCGACGCCTATGCCTGTAGCGGCTGAGAAGGCCGTGCCTGCAACTGGTGAGGAGGCTGCTCCGGCAAAGCCCAAGCGCATGCGCCGCACGGCCAAGCCTGCCGCTGACGGCGAGGAGGTCACCAAGCCAAAGCGCCGTACCACGCGCACGACGCGCGCCAAGCTCACCGTTGCAGCTGACTCCTCGGCGCCGATTTCCGATGAGGTCGCGCAGGCACGTGCGTTGGCGCAGATTAGCGAGGCTCAGGTGGTGCGCGCCCGCCGTCGTGCTGCCGAGCGCGAGGCCGCGGCTCTGACCGAGCTTGCAGCTCCGTCTGTACTCGAGACTCCTGCCGCCACCGAGGTTCTTGCCGCCGACCAGCCGACCGAGAAGCCGGCACCGCGCACACGCCGTCGCACGGCTGCTAAGGCCGAGCAGGTTGCTGAACAGGTAACCCCCGAGCCCACTGAGGCTTCGGTCCGTTCCGCGGCAGGGGAGGGCACATCGCCTGTTGAGCCCGCTGCGCCTGTCGAGGCCAGCGAAGTTCCCGTTGTCGATCCGGCTTTGCGCCCGCACCGTCGCGGTCGCAAGCCCAAGGCCTTTGTCGAGGCCGAGAAGGCCGCAGCCGCAGCCGCTGCCGCTCGGGATGCTGCGGCGACTGCCAAGTCCTCAACTGCTGCCGATGCACCCGTCCAGGATGCCACGACTTCCGAGGCCGTTTCTGCCGATGCCGACCCCGCCGACGTCCGTCCCGGTCGCAGCCGTCGCACTGCTGCTAAGCGCACGTCCAAGGCTAAGGCTGCCAAGAAGGGTGCGTCCGAGGATTCCGCCGAGACGACCGCCGATGCGTCGACTGATGTCGCCAAGGCCCAGGACGTCGAACAGCCTGCGTCCGAGAAGCCCAAGCGCGGTCGTAAGAAGTCCGTTAAGGCCAAGGCGTCCGAGCAGCAGGATGTCGAAGCGCAGGTTGATTCTGGCGCCGAGGCCAATGACGCCGCCGCGGCCAATGTTGGCACCGCCGCAACCGATGGTGCCGCCCCCGCTGAGGGCGAAGACGGCACTCGTCCCAACCGTCGCCAGCACAAGCGCAACGACGAGCGCAACGAGCGTAAGGACGACCGCAACAACGACCGTCGCAACCGCCAACGCGATCGCAAACAGCGCAACAAGGAGCGTAACGCCGCCCCCACCGAGCCCACGCTTTCTCGTGAGGAGCTCGCGGCCATGAAGGTCGCCGAGCTGCGCGAAAAGGCCAAGGAGTTCGAGATCGAGACGACCGGCAAGAAGAAGGCCGAGCTCGTCGAGGAAATCTACGTCACCGCTGCGAAGGCCGAGGGCTTCCGCGACATCAAGGGCATTCTGCAGATTCGCCCGGACAGCTCCGGCATCATCCACGCCCATGGCTACATGAAGTCCAACGACGACGCCTTCGTGCCCGCCTACCTCATCCGCTCCGCGCGCCTGCGCACGGGCGACGTCATCGAGGGCTCGCTGCGTCCTTCGCGCGGCGGCGACAAGCGCGCCGGCCTCGCCAAAATCACGACCGTCAACGGTCTGGACCCCGAGCAGATTCGCAACCGTCCCAAGTTCGGCGACCTCACCCCGGTCTATCCCAACGAGCCGCTGCGCATGGAGCACGGCAAGGACTCTATTACCGGCCGCGCCATCGACATCGTGTCACCGATCGGCAAGGGCCAGCGCGGCCTGATCGTGTCCCCGCCCAAGGCCGGCAAGACCACGATCCTCAAGAAGATCTGCCAGTCTATCTCGATTAACAACCCCGAGGTGCACCTCATCTGCCTGCTCGTCGACGAGCGCCCCGAAGAGGTCACCGATATGCAGCGTTCCATCAAGGGCGAGGTTGTGGCGTCGACCTTCGATATGCCTGCCGACAACCACACCCGCGTGGCAGAGCTCGTCATCGAGCGCGCCAAGCGCATCGTAGAGCTGGGTGGCGACGTCGTGGTGGTGCTCGACTCCATCACGCGCCTCGCCCGCGCCTACAACTTGGCGGCGCCCGCCTCGGGCCGCATCCTTTCGGGCGGCGTCGATTCGGCGGCCCTATATCCGCCCAAGCGCTTCCTGGGTGCAGCCCGCAATATCGAGAACGGTGGCTCGCTTACCATCCTGGCCTCTGCCCTCATCGACACCGGTTCCAAGATGGACGAAGTCATCTTTGAGGAGTTCAAGGGCACCGGCAACATGGAGCTTAAGCTCGACCGCGACCTGGCCGACCGCCGCATCTTCCCGGCTATCGACCCCGTTGCCTCCGGTACGCGTAACGAGGACCTGTTGGTCGACGAGCAGATGCGTCCGTTTGTCTTTGGTCTGCGTCGCATTCTTGCCGGCATGAACAACACCGAGCGCGCAGCCGCATCGTTTATCAAGGGTCTTAAGGGCACCAACACCAACCAGGAGTTCCTGGTGCGTTCGGCCAAAAAACACAGCGACTACGAGCAGACGTTCTAGGTTGTCATCCACGCGCAGCGATAGTCATCAATGCGATAAAGGGTCGGGGCTTTGAGCCTCGGCCCTTTTCTATAGCGCCGCTCCGCGCTTATTTTTGACCGTAAGACCGACGAGCAGCAGGTTTCCCGTTTCAATCCGACATCGTCACTTGCAATCGACAGGACGGTTTCGCATAATAACTTTTAAGCTTCGCGACGGAAAACGCAGATGAAACGAACCATATACCGTTGCTTTGGGGCATAGCCCCGCTTCATCTTCTCTCGCGCAGCCAACTGAATGATGCGATTTGGGTGCTGGAAGATGGGGAGAGCTCATGGCTTCTTCTGATGCAACACAACGAGCAGTCCTTGCCGGACTTTCGTGCGGGATCGGCCTTGCCGCTCCCGTGGTTATGTATGCCGCGACGCTGCCGTTTTCGTCGGTGAACGAGACGGTCGTGGCGGGTGCAGTTCCCTTCGCCGTGGGCGCGGTGACGGGCGTGGGTATCTATGCCGCCTCGCTGGGTATCTCCGAGTATCGTGCGCAGCGTGAAGAGCGTCTGTTCCAGCCCGATGCCATGGGCGGTGCCGCCAATCTCAATCAGCATCAAAGCGAGTTCAAGACCGCCTCGATTCCAGCTCAGCAGCAGGATGCGATTCCGTACGCTGCGGCTTCTGCTTCTCAGGCTCAGTCGGAGCAGTCTACCTCGGCATTCCTTTCCGGCCTGACTGGTGCGTTCCAGCGCCGTCATGCCGATGATGGTGTCCCTACCATCGCTCGAGCCGCAGATGCTATGGACGAGGCCGAGGCTTGGTCCATGATCGACAGCATGCTCGACGACGATTCGCCGGTGAGCTGCGACCCTGCACGCTCGCGCGACGTCTATCAAGTCGCCATCGACGAGCTCACCAACGGCGGGCAGACCGGCTCCTTCAATCGCGATGATATCGCCGCCGCGGCACGCGCCGTGTCGGGCTCCCAGGCCGCCCCTGCGGGCAGCACGGCGGCTTTCGTGGCACTCGTTGCCAATGCGGCGGTCAATAACGCCTACAGCGCTACCTCGGCGGACGCGAACGCTTCTGCCGATAATTCGTACGTTGATGAACCCATGACCGCGGACGAGGAGGCTGTTGCCGCCCGCCGTGCCGCCGAAAGCTCGCTTTGGGGCGCTCCTGCCCAGCAGCAGGCGGCTGAGGCTGCGCCGTACAATGCAAACCTCGCCAGCATGCCTATCATCTCCGGTGCCGCGGGCATCGATCTCGATGACCTCGATGAGCCTGCAGCCATCACCGCATCGATTGATGCCCAAGATCGCATCGACACCGGCGACCTTCCGGACGCCTCGCTCGAGGTTGATGTCCCCATGGCCGATTACTCGGGCCACGAGGGTATGTGGGCCGCCGCCACCGCGATTCTGGATGAGATTGACGAGCCTGCTCCTGTTTCAGCCCCCGCTCCCGTCGCTGCCCCTCAGCCTGCTGCCCCCGCCTATGTCGGCCGTCACAGCGCTGTGTTCCCCGAGGATACTGCCCGTATCTCGCGTGAGAGCATCGAGCGGGCCGAGGCTATTGCCGCCGGCATTATGGAAAATCGTCGTCACGAGCGCGTCAATCAGATCCTCGAGGAAGAGATCGAGCGTCTTCAGTCCTCTACCGCCAAGCGTACGGGCCGTGCTTATCTGAGCGTTATCGAGGGCGGTACCGCCAGCTTCGCGCCGCTCCGTGCGGAGGCATAACTTCTGCATGGTTAAGATCAATCGAAAATGGGCGGTCGTAACCTGCCTGATGGCGCTCTTGATCTGGGGCAATTCGCTGGTTCCCGGCTCGGGGTCGGGCTCACTGAGCCTAACGGTCATGGAAGCTATCCGCGGTTTCCTGCACGGCGTGGGACTTCCATATGAATGGGTGACCAACTTTGTTGTTCGTAAGTGCGCGCATTTTACCGAGTATTTGGTGCTCGGCATCCTGGCAACGCACGCCTTTGATTTTGAGGGCCGACGCACCTTTGACGTGCTGCTGCCCACGGCAGTGTTCCTGCTGCTGATTCCCTCGATCGACGAGACGATTCAGCTCTTTGTGCCGGGACGCGCCGGCATGATCACCGATGTGATGATCGACTGCTGTGGAGCGGCAACGGGCGTTGTGCTCCGATATCTCTTACGGTCGCTGATGTGCGCCAAAAAGGCCGCCTAAGGACGCATTGTTTGGTCCTAGGCGGCCTTTTTTATTGGAGGGCTTATATGAGGTGTGGCGGCGTCGTTCCATAGGTCGGATTTGCCGGGTGCGCCACGCCCTGTAGGTGCGTCTGTTACTGAAGCGCCTGTGCGCCTAGGGCCAGGCAGCCCATGATGCCCTGCTTGCCCTCGAGGCTGTTGTTGACGATGTAGGTATCGATGTCGTTGACCTCGGGCGTGACGATATAGCCGTTGAGCATCTCGGCGCACTTCTTGCGCGCGAGCGGCACGATGGGGGTGTGGTCGGCCACGCCGCCGCCGATGACGATCTTCTGCGGCGCATAGCACAGGATGAAGGTCATGAGCGCCTGCGCCAGATAGCCGGCGAGCAGATCCATGGCCTCCGGGTCATCGGCCATGTCTCCGGCGCTCTTGCCATCCCAGCGCCTTTTAACGCCGGGGCCGGCGATGAGGCCCTCGAGGCAGTTGTCGTGGAAGGGGCAGGCGCTGTGCGCGCCAATGGTGTCGCGCGGGTCGCGCGTGACCAGGATGTGACCGGCCTCGGGATGCATCATGCCGTGCACGAGCTTACCGCCCGAGAGCACGCCAGCGCCCACGCCGGTACCGATGGTCAGATACACCACGTCAGTGAGGCCCTGGGCGCAACCAAAGGTGACCTCGCCCAGGCAGGCGACGTTGACGTCGGTGTCGTAGCCGCAGGG
>CAUGJN010000113.1 GCA_959599635.1 uncultured Collinsella sp. | reverse complement strand
GCGAGGAGAACCAGACGCTGGCCACCATCACCTTGCAGAACTACTTCCGTCTGTATGACAAGCTCTCCGGCATGACCGGTACGGCACTCACCGAGGATGCCGAGTTCCGCGAGATCTACAAGCTGCCCGTCGAGGTCATCCCCTCCAACAAGCCCGTGCAGCGTGTTGACCACGAGGACCTGGTGTACCGCACCATCCAGGCCAAATACAACGCCGTTGCCGACGACGTCGAGCGACGTCACGCCAAGGGCCAGCCGGTCCTGGTGGGCACCGTCTCCATCGAAAGCTCCGAGAAACTGTCGGCCGCCCTTACCAAGCGCGGCATCGCGCACGAGGTCCTCAACGCCAAGCATCACGAGCGCGAGGCTCATATCGTTGCCCAGGCCGGACGCTACGGCGCCGTGACCATCGCTACTAACATGGCCGGTCGTGGTACCGACATCCTGCTGGGCGGCAACCCCGACGAGCTGGTGCGCGAACGCCTTGAGTACGAGGGCCTGACCATGGAGGACGTGACGCCCGAGCAGCTCGAGCAGTTTAACGCCGAGGCCAAGGAGACCTGCAAGGCCGAGCGCGAGCGCGTGCTTGCCGCCGGCGGCCTGACCGTCATCGGCACCGAGCGCCATGAGTCCCGTCGTATCGACAACCAGCTGCGCGGCCGCTCCGGTCGTCAGGGCGATCCGGGCGAGACTCAGTTCTACTTGTCGCTCGAGGACGACCTCATGCGCCTGTTCGGCGGCGACAAGATGGACCGCGTCTCCAAGATGATGGTTACCGCCGACATGGGCGACGACATGCCCATCCAGCACAAGATCATCTCCAAGGCCGTTGAGAGCGCCCAGCACAAGGTCGAGAGCATCAACTTCTCCATGCGCAAGAGCGTTCTTGAGTACGACGACGTCATGAACAAGCAGCGCCAGGTCATCTACGCCGAGCGCAACAAGATTCTGGACGGCAAGGACCTGACCGACCACATCACCGAGGTCATGCACGACACCGTGTACCGCTGCGTGCAGGAGTTCTGCACCAAGGACAGTCACGATGGCGAGCGCGACCTGGAGGGCCTGCGCAAGTGGGTTGTGGAGCTCACCGGCCACATCGATACGCCGAAGTTCCCCGACGAGGATTATGAGGCCCTAGCTGCCGATGTCCTGGCTTACGTAGAGAAGTGCTACAACATGAAAGCCGAGCGCTTGGGCGAGGACCTGATGCGCGAGCTCAACACCCAGGTCATGCTGCGCGTCATCGATACCCGCTGGATGAACTACCTGCAGGAGATGGACTACCTCAAGACCGGCATCGGCCTGCGCGGCTTTGGCCAGCGCGACCCGCTGGTCGAGTACAAGACCGAGGCCTACGGCGCGTTCCAGATACTCGTCGACACCATGTACGAGGATTACCTGCGCACGGTTCTGCGCATCGAGATCAAGGCTGCCCCGCGTGTCGTGGAGCACAAGGAGGAGCCCGCGCTCGAGGGTGCGCACTTCTCCGGTCCTGCCGAGGTCGATGGTGACAACGGCGACTCGGTGCTGCGCAAGCAGGCGCAGGTGCAGGCCCGCACGGCTGTCCAAGGCGGACCGGCTGCCGTCAACAACGGTGGCAAGGTGACGACCTACCGCAAGTCCGAGAGCGACGATCCGTACGTCAACGTGGGCCGCAACGACCCGTGCCCTTGCGGTAGCGGTAAGAAGTTCAAGTACTGCCACGGCAGGAATCGTTAATGGCTGAGGCTTTAGAGGTAACGCCCGCCGAGCTGGACGCGTTTGCGGACCGGCTCGGTGAGGTTGAGTCGTACCTCCATTTGGACGAGAAGCGCACCCGCGTAACGGAGCTCGAGGCCAAAAGCGTCGCCCCGGGCTTTTGGGACGACGCCGATGCCGCTCGCGCCACGATGGAGGAGATCGCGCGCACCAAGGAAGATATCGCTGCCGTGGACACCGCGCGCGGCGAGCTTTCCGATGCCCGCGCTGCGCTGGAGCTTGCCGAGGAGATGGGGGATGACCCCGACGCCGTCGCATTGCGCGAGGAGGCTGCCGCTACGGCAGAACGCCTGGCCCGCGCCATCGACGAGCTTGAGCTTGCGAGCTGGTTTACCGGGGAGTTCGACCATGGCGACGCGATTGTGACCATCAAGCCCGGGCAGGGTGGTTTGGAGGCCCAGGATTGGACCTTCATGCTCTTTAAGATGTACATGAAGTACTGCCAGCGCCGCGGTTGGAAGGTCACCATCAACGATTGCCCCGCGGCCGAGGTCATTGGCATTGATCGCGCGACCTTTACCGTCGAAGGCAAGGATGCTTTTGGCATGCTTCGCGCCGAGGCCGGTGTCCACCGCCTGGTGCGCATTAGCCCCACCGACGACAAGAAGCGCCGCCAGACCACGTTTGCCGGCGTCGAGGTCATTCCGGTGCTGCCCGACGATATCGATATCGAGATCAACCCCGACGACATCCGCGTCGACGTGTACCACGCAAGTGGCCCGGGTGGCCAGGGCGTAAACACCACCGACTCCGCCGTGCGCGTGACGCATTTCCCCAGCGGCATTGTGGTTACCTGCCAAAACGAGCGCAGCCAGATCCAGAACAAGGCCGCGTGCATGCAGATCCTCAAGGCTCGCCTGTACGAGATTGAGCTCGAGAAGCGTGCCGAGGCCCTGGACGAGATTCGCGGACCCAAGACCACGATTGGTTTTGGCAACCAGATCCGCAGCTACGTGCTCTACCCGTACCAGATGGTTAAGGACCTGCGTACGGGCGTGGAGACCAGCAACGTCGAGGCCGTTCTTGACGATGGCGATTTGGATCCGTTTGTGATTGGCTATCACCGTTGGGCTACCGGCAACGCCGATGTAGAAGGCTCGGAGATCTAAAACATCGGGCGGCTTCAAGCCGATGCTAAGCCCAACGGTTGGACGGGTTTGTATTCGGAATAAACCCTGCGCAGGGGTGGTTTTTGTCCGGCGAATCGGTAGAATCGAATACAAGAAGAAGTTCAAAGCGCATCCGATGGGGTGCGCTTTTTTGAGGGAGGCAGCATGGCATATCGTCTGGACATTAAGCGCATTCTTTCGATGAACTTCTTTCACGACCTGCCCCAGATTATGTTGGGGTGCGCTCTGGCCGCTATTGCGACCGACCTGTTTTTGATTCCTAACGGCCTTGCTGCCGGTGGCGTTACGGGCCTTGCCACCATTATCCAGGCGGTCGGCGCATCGCGCGGTCTATCGCTTCCCGTTGGTATTCAGACGATCGTGATGAACGCCTTGCTGCTGCTGGTCGTTATGCGCGAGGGCGGCATGTTCTACGTGGTGCAGACGGCGACAGGCTTTGTGCTGCTGGGCTTTTTCACCGACCTGTTCGCTCCGTTTGTGGCGCCGCTGGCACATGCCGATCTGATGCTGCCCGCTATGTGGGGCGGCATCATCACGGGCATCGGTTATGGCATGGTGCTGCGCGCCGGCGCCAACACCGGCGGCTCGGACACGATTGGCCAAATCATCTCGCGTAATACCTCGCTGCCCGTGGGCTCGACCGTCATGGCGATCGATGTTGCCGTATGTGCGCTGTCGGCTCCGGTCTTTTCAATCGAAAATGCACTATATGCAGGCCTTTCGATGGTCATTAGCGGCTACGTGATCGATGCCGTGGTCGATGGCGGCAACAAGCGTCGTATGGTACTCATCATCTCGGACAAGTTCCCTGATATCGCTGCCGATATTATGTATGGCCTGGGTCGTGGTTGTACCAAGTTTAAGGCGACTGGCATGTATTCGGGTGCCGAGAAGCCGGTGATCATGGTCATCGTGAGCCGTCGAGAGCTCAATACCCTTAAGACGATCGTGCGCGAGCGCGATCCTCACGCCATTGTGACGGTCGCTGACGTTACGGAAGCCTTCGGCGAGGGATTCAAGGACATTAGCGCGTAGGGGCGACCGCGTTCCATCCAAAAGACGTTCACATTGATAAACCGTTTCATCAGCGGTTCTGCCTGCTAAATTGTTCAAATAATGATAAAAACTCTGGTAAAGCCATCAGTTTCCAGCATAATGAATGACGTACGTGCATTGCGGCTGTGTTGGGATTACCTTCGGTGCCGTGCGCATCTTGTCTAAAGAGGATGAAAGGAAGGCACAATGAGCGACGAAGAGCTCAAAAAGGTTGCCAACGAGGTAAGGAAGGGCATCGTCACCGGCGTGCACGCTGCCAAGTCCGGCCATCCGGGCGGTTCGCTCGGTGCTGCCGACATCATGACCTATCTGTACTTTGAGGAAATGAACGTCGACCCGTCCGATCCCCGCAAGGCCGATCGCGACCGTTTTGTGCTCTCCAAGGGCCATTGCGCTCCGGGCCTGTACGCCGTGCTCGCCGAGCGCGGGTTCTTCCCCAAGGAGGATCTTGAGACGCTGCGCCACATCGGCAGCCACCTGCAGGGTCACCCCAACATGAACGACACCCCGGGCGTCGACATGTCCACCGGCTCGCTCGGCCAGGGCATTTCCGCCGCCGTGGGCATGGCCGTTGCCGCCAAGCACTGGGGCGATACTTATCGCACGTACGCCCTGCTGGGTGATGGCGAGAGCGAGGAGGGCCAGGTCTGGGAGGCCGCCATGTTTGCCGGCAACCAGCAGCTCGATAACCTCTGCGTGATCGTCGACCACAACGGCCTTCAGATTGACGGTCCCGTCGAGGAGGTCAACGACCCCATGCCGCTCGCCGACAAGTTCCGCGCGTTCAAGTTCCACGTGGTTGAGCTCGCCGACGGCAACGACTTCGACCAGATCCGCGCCGCCTTTGCCGAGGCTCGCGCCACCAAGGGGCAGCCGACCGCCATTATCGCCGAGACCACAAAGGGCAAGGGCGTGTCCTTTATGGAGAACCAGGTTGGCTGGCACGGCAAGGCCCCCAACGATGAACAGTTTGAGCAGGCCATGGCAGAGCTCACGGCCGCCGGAGAGGAGCTCTAGGATGGCAGACGTCAAGAAAATCGCCACGCGTGTAAGCTACGGCGAGGCCCTCGTCGAGCTCGCCAACGAGCACGATGACTTTGTGGTCCTCGACGCCGACCTGGCCGCCGCCACGCAGACCGGTAAGTTTAAGGCCGCTTGCCCCGACCGCTTCTTCGATGTGGGCATTGCCGAGAGCAACCTGATGGGCGTCGCCGCCGGTATCGCGACCACTGGTCGTGTTGCCTTCGCGAGTACCTTTGCCATGTTCGCTGCCGGTCGCGCCTTTGAGCAGGTCCGCAACTCCATCGGCTACCCGCACCTCAACGTTAAGATCGGTGCCACGCACGCCGGCATCTCGGTGGGCGAGGACGGCGCCACGCACCAGTGCTGCGAGGATATCGCCCTCATGCGCGTCATCCCCGGCATGACCGTAATTGTTCCCGCCGACGACGTGGAGGCCCGCGCCGTGACGCGCGCCGCCTACGAGTGCGACGGTCCGGTGTACATGCGCTTCGCCCGTTTGGCCTCGCCGGTTATCAACGACCCCGAGACCTACAAGTTCGAGTTGGGTAAGGGCATTGTCATGCGCGAGGGCGCCGATGTGACCATCATCGCCTGCGGCCTGATGGTCGGCGAGGCTCTCGAGGCCGCCGAGCAGCTCGCTGCCGAGGGCATCGACGCCGAGGTCATCAACATGCACACCATCAAGCCCATCGATGCCGACCTGATCGTCAAGAGCGCCACCAAGACCGGCCACGTCGTGACCGTCGAGGAGCACTCTGTGATCGGTGGCCTGGGCAGCGCCGTTGCCGACGTCCTGTGTGAGCAGTGCCCGACGCCGCTCAAGAAGATCGGTGTCAACGACACCTTCGGCGAGTCCGGCCCGGGTGCCGAGCTCCTGCACAAGTACGGCCTGGACGCCGCCAACATCGTGGCGACCACCAAGGAGTTCTTGGCCTAAGGCAAGACGAGGCAAAGTATCGCGTCGACAACCGCAAACAAGCCAGAACAGGGGCGTCCTCAAAGAGGGCGCCCCTGTTTATGCTGAATTTAAATTAGAGTCCTGCCAAGCAAAGGTCCCATGGGGAAACGGGCCCATCCCAACAAAGTGCAATTCAGACCCTTCCAACTTTGTATGCGCAGCATTTCAAGTTGGTGCGTCGGCCCCATAGTAGCCGCAGGCCGGGCGCAGGGTTACCTCCCAAATCTTTCCGCAGCGCAGGCCGGCGTTTGTCCGCAGCTCCGCAGGAGCAGGACAAATGCCGGCCATGCGCGAGGACGATTTGGGAG
>CAUGJN010000112.1 GCA_959599635.1 uncultured Collinsella sp. | reverse complement strand
CGGGCGTAAACCGGTCGTCGGAATCCAAAAACGCGACGATAGGCGCCGTGGACGCGGCGATGCCTGCATTACGCGCACTCGACAGGCCGCCGTTCTCCTTATCGACCAGCGCAAAGCGTGCATCCTTTTCGCAATAGGCAGCAGCGATATCGCGCGAGCCGTCCGGCGATCCATCGTTGACTAACACGCCTTCCCAATCGGGCATGTCCTGCGCAAGCAGGGAGTCCAGGCACCAGGCCAGGCACTCCTCAACTTTGTAGATGGGAACGACAACGGAAATCTTGGGGGTAGCCATAATCACTCGCTCCTACTGTGCGACCGGAACGTCATCGGGGTGCGGATTATCACCGTAGGTGCGCTGATACGTCAGCACGCGCCAGACCAGCGGCAGGCCGCCGATCTTAAAGTAGTGCTTAAACGTATTGATCTTGCCCGGCTTTTTAAAGTCAAAGCGCGAATCGATATAGGCGCGGGGCGATTTGACCATCAGGCGCAAGTCGGTCTCGCCACGCGGATCAAACAGCGACAGGTCAAAGCGACCGGCATCCCAATCGGACTTGAGCTCGGGAGAGGCCTTCTCCCAAAACTGCTCGCGCAACTCATCGACCAGGCGCTCATCATTCCAACGGTACGTATCGACCTTCATGCGCATTAAAATGCCCTGGAGCTGAGCCTTAAGCTCGGGACGCTCGTCCAAAAAACGTTGCATCTCGGCATATTCATCGCAAACGCAAAACACCTTGTTGGGCGAATTAACGGAGCTCTTCTCGTTGTCTTGGCGATAGCACAAAATGGGGTCCGCGATAAACGCGGCACGCTCGGCGCATGCCCAGACCTTAAAGTTAAAACCCGCATCCTGATACGAAGCACCCGGCGTGGGAAGGAACCGAATCTGATTGTCGTTGAGGAACTCGCGCCGATAGATAGCCGACCAAATGGAAGGTTTACGGTAGAAGATGCCCGGGCGATCGACGGGGCGATACGCGGCGCCCGTCATATGCTCGTCGATGATCCCAAACAGCTCACGGCGTTCGCTGGGCGTGGACCAATACAGGTAAAAGTCGCCCTTTACCACATCGGCATGTTCAGCATCGGCCTTGGCGACCAGCTTTTGGAGCGAATCCTCAAACATAAAGTCGTCGGACTCAAGGATGCCCACGTACTCGCCGCGAGCCATCTCCAGGCCGCGGTTCATCGAGTCGCCGTAGCCGCTGTTGGCTTTGTCGATCATCTTTACACGGGAGTCGCGCTCCATGTACTCGCGGATGATATCCGGCGAGCTATCGGTGGAGCCGTCGTTGATACAGATGATCTCGATGTCCCTGAGCGTCTGCGCCACGGCGGAATCGAGGCACTCGCGCAGGTAGCGCTCGACATTGCAAATGGGGACAAGCAGTGAAACTTTAGGGGTATCAGAGTTCTGCAAGAGAACCTCCTGTTGAATAGCGTCTAACAGGGTTATTTTAGCAGCCGAGTTGCGGCGGGCGGCAGCGCTTGGAATTAGAGAAAGCGCTCCAGGCAGGCTTTGAGACCGCGAGTCGAAAGATAGAACAGCGTGGCGTCTGCCATCGAAACGCCCGCGGTCGCCGCAACGAGCTTGCGGGCAACACGACAAACGGCACCCTTAGCAGGCATATCCGCCCACTCCGTTCCCAAAAACGTCGTGAGGTCCATGTTGACGCGAGCCGCCACGCGATGGAAGTCATCGGCATCCAAGCGCGCCAGGTCGAACACAATTAGGTCTAAAAACCAAGTTATCAGCTCGCCGGGGCACAGGTCCAAAAGACCGTAGGCCGCCCAGTCCTCCAAGACCTCCTCGAGCATCCTCATGTGGGCGTCAAGCTTTTTGGCACGGGCCTCGGCACTGTTGAACTCGTGCGTCGCCGATTCGCTCTCCATCACGTAGTGGTAGAACTTGTCCGGCATGACGACGGTCCTGCGGGCAAGCGCATAAGCCGCAAATTGGAAGACGACGTCCTCGCCCAAAGCCAAACCGGGGGCGAAGCGAATGCCTTCGCGATTGAGCAGCTCGCGCGAAAAAGCCGCACGGCAGGCATAGGGCTGCGCATTCGAATGGAACAGCAGTTGGGGATCACGGGCGCCGAAGGCACCAGCTTTGGGGCTCATGAGTTGCTGGACGCGTTTGGGGGCAGCATCGGCTGGTTCACAGACGCCGCCAAAAACGGCGGCCTCGGCATCTGCAGACTCCATGGCATGCAGCACGCGCTCGACCGTCTGGACATCGATGTAATCGTCGGCGTCCACAAAAAAGACGGTCTCGCCCTCGGCGGCATCGATACCGGCATTTCGAGCACACGAGACACCCGCGTTTTCCTGGTCAATCACCAGTACGCGATCGTCGGCCTGCGCGATCTGGTGCAACACGTTCAACGAATCATCAGTCGAACCGTCGTTGACACACACAACCTGAATCGAGCGCTCGGACTGGGCCAGCAGCGAATCGAGGCATCGCTGAATGGAGCGCGCAGAGTTGTAAACGGGGACGACAATGGTAGCTTTAGGACGCGAGGCCTTTCCCATGCCGACCTACCCCCTCAGCGATTCGATGAGGAAGGCAGCGACCACGCTTGGGCCTCCAACCGAGGCGTAATACTTAGCACGCCCCAAGGCACCATCCGTCGCAAAACTCGGATGCTCGTCAACCCAGCCCTCAGGATCTTTGAGGATGGCAGCGAGATTCGCGCGCTTCCACGGCTTGAGGTCGTCAAGCGAAAACTCCCCCGCGTCCAAGGCCGCCTGAAATTCCTTGGCCATCTGCACCAGGAACTCCTTATAGAACTTAGGCGCCAGGCGCACGTAGTTCCACATATACGAATCGTACTTAATGAGCTGATTGAACTTGAGCATGCGCGCGACGTCATCACTTGCGTGGTCACGGGCATAATCCTCTCGAATCCAACGCTCAATCTCGGCATACTCGGTATTGACGCAAAAGACCTTAGCCGAAGAATTGACCGAGGAATTCTCGTTGTCCTGGCGATACGACAGCACGGCATCGTGCAGGTAAACAGCCTTATCGGCGCACGCGATCACCTTAAAGGCGAATGACGTGTCCTGAAAGGATGCCCCCGGAGTCGGCAGGAACGTAATGCCGTTGCGCTCAAGAAAATCGCGACGGTACACGGCCGACCAAATCGATGGCTTTTGCTTAAAGAACTGCGTCGTATCGCTCGGATGCACTGGCTTGCCACAATCCTGAGGTCTAAACATCTCGTGCAGCGAACGGCGTTCCTCGGGCTTAGACCAGTAGAAATCAAAGTTCGCCTTCGCAAAGTCGGCATTATTGCTATCGGCGGCCGAGACAAGCTTTTCGAGTGCGTCGGGCGCCATAAAGTCATCGGACTCCAAGATGCCAACGTACTTGCCACGCGCCATCTCCAGACCGCGGTTCATCGAGTCGCCGTAGCCGCTGTTGGCCTTGTCGATCATCTTGACGCGCCCATCGCGCTCCATATACTCGCGGATAATCGCCGGCGAATTGTCGGTCGACCCGTCGTTAATGCAGATGATCTCAATATCCTTGAGCGTCTGCGCCAGGGCGGAATCGAGGCACTCGCGCAGGTAGCGCTGAACATTGTAAATGGGAATAAGCAGCGACAGAACAGGGCTGCCAGAGGCGTTAGTAGACAAATGTGCTCCTTAGGAAATACCTGTCGTTTCATGGTATCAAAGGGTCAGCTCGCCAGCAGGCGTTTATATAATCTATGGAGCTCGCAGAGGAGAAACCGATACGAAAGGACGTCATGCAGCCCAAAGCCGCACGCAACATACCCATCGAAGCGCTGCGCTTAATCGCGGTCGCCGGTATCGCGGTGTTCCACACCTTTCAGTGGACCTTCCAGGCGACCTGTGTCGGCTTGCCGGAATACGCGCCGCTTGCCGCCTTCCCCTATTCCGGCGTGCTCGGTTTTATTAACCTGCTGGGCTGCTGGGCCAACGAGGTCTTCTTTATGATCTCGGGCTATTTTCTCATCGCCTCAGCCGCGCGTGCTTGGGACGGTGGGGCAACGTGGAAGTCGCAAATGCAACGGACGACGCAGCGCCTGGGCAAGGTCGTTATGCCCGCTGCGTTTTATTGCCTCGTGGCGCTCGCGTGGTCCACGGTCGTCTCCCCCATTCCCGATGTTACCCTCAACACGCACTACTGGTACACGCTAGGCCTTGAGTTTATCTGGGTCTATGCCGCCACGGTCTTCATGGCGCCATGGTTTGGACTGGCTAAGAGTCGACTCTCCCAGAAGAGCTACACGACGACGGTCATCGCCGTTGGCATCCTCGCATTTGTTGTTAACGGGTATATAGCCGCCATGAGTACGACAAGCGCCGGCGAGTTTTCTTGGCTCCAGAAGCTCATGAGCGCTGCCACGTACGTAATCGCGTTTTTGATCGGCGGTCTGCTCCGCGACGTTACCGATGTCATGGATTCGGACAGGGCGGGCGCCTTGGGCATGCGGTCGCTCGCTGCGATTTTGGCGCTCGCCACCATCCTGGAAGGAGCACTCTCCTTCACCGGCAACCTCACGGCGATGGCAGTCCTCTCCTACAAATCGACCTCGTTGATCTCGTTTGCCCTCGCTGCAGCCTCCCTGCTCTTTGCGGCTACCCGACGCAGGGCCTTAGGCAATCCGCGGAATGCAGGTGTCATCGTCACCTTATCGACCGCCACGCTCGGTTTCTATGTGATGCAGTCGCTCACCAGTAGCCTGTGGCGTCCCGTCTTCAACACCCTGCTCGCAAACATACTGGTCAGCCAAAACAGCCCGGCAGCTATATGTATCATCACGGGTACCGTCATTAGCATCGTCTTTGCTCTGGCGCTTCTCATCATCGATGCAGCTAGAAGCCTTATCGCTCGCTAGCTCAAGCGGCAATAGACACGCTGCCGTCAGACGCCAAAGCCGCTACACCCGTGGCAGGTTCCTGCGTTTTATTCAAAGCTTGCCGACAAGGTGCGGTGAGCCTTTACAATAGAACAGTCCCAAGGACGTATTCGATAGCTTCCGCGCAGCGCTCGCCCGCCGCGCGTGAAAGGATATATTGCCCCATGCCTTCAACCCTTCCCGCTCCCATCGATAAGCTCGCCATCGTTGTCGTTACGTACAAGCGCCAGGAACTCCTGGCCAACCTGTTCGACTCCATGACCGAGCTCACGGCAACGCCCTGGCGCATCGTGATTGTCGATAACGAGAATTCGCGCGAGACCGAGGCCATGTGCACCGCATTCAACGAGCGCCTGGCCAGCCTGTGGGGCATCGACACCGAGCAGCCCGACGCGCAGGGCGGCACCGACCGTGTCATCTACGCCCCGCAGCTCGAAAACGGCGGCGGTGCGGGCGGCTTCTCCGCTGGCACTAAATGCGCCTACGATCTGGGGGCCCAGTGGTTCTGGGTGATGGACGACGACGTGCTCGTCATCCCCGAAGGCATCGAGCGTCTTGCCAAGTGGACCGACCGCTACGATGTCATCCAGGGTTCGCGCCTGGACTTTGACGGCGGCGCCTTCTTTTGGCAATACCAACTCATCCTTTCGCTCGGCATTCCCAACCCTGTCGCCAAGTGGGACTTGGGACCCGAGGGCTACCGCACCATGAACCAACTGTGCTTTGAGGGCGGCATGTTCTCGCGCCGCGTGGTCAACAAGATTGGCCTGCCCGACGCACGCTTCTTTATCTACGGCGACGATGCCTGCTACGGCTACGTGGCCAGCCAGCACTTCCCCGCCGCCGTGGTTGCCGACGTGGTGCTCAAGCGCGCCCGCGCCGTCTCCAACTGGGATATCGCCGGCAAACGACAGCTCAACTCCACGAGCGACACCAACCGCTACTACATCATGCGCAACCGAGGCTTCCTCGCTCGCTATATGCAAATCTACGGTGACTACCACCCCATGCTGTTCCGTCTGGGCAATGCCGCGACCTTCTGCAAGGAGTTCATTCGTCTGGCAGCAGTCGACAAATGCTTTAAGACCGGCATTCCGGCGCTGCGCCGCGGCATGAAGGACGCCCGCAAGATCGTTAAGGATCCCAACTGGAAGCCCATGCCGCCCCTGAAGGACGCCGAGTAGTAAAGGGCTTTCGCCCGACGCTACAGTCGTTGACACACCACGGACACACGCTGACCGTCAAAGCCAAAGCCCCAACGCATGCGCCCGACGGCGGGGCGCGGCACGCGGATATCATCGATGCCGTCGCGCTCTATGTCGAGCAGCGCCTGAACCGCCAACAGTT